>NZ_JBNCLC010000026.1:0-81442 GCF_049844475.1 Micromonospora sp. DT47
TCCACCTGCTCGTGCACTACCCGCCAGCCGTGGCTCTGTCGAAGTTGGTCAACTCGCTCAAGGGTGTCTCGGCCCGGTATCTGCGGCAGGAGTTCTCGTCCCACCTCAGTCGGTATCTGTGGGACGATCACCTGTGGTCCCCGTCGTACTCCGCCGGCTCGTGCGGCGGTGCCCCACTGGGCGTGGTCAAGGAGTACATCGAGAACCAGAAGCGTCCAGGTCCGCGACGGCGTTCCTCCGGCCGTAAACAGCCGGGGTTCCCGCCTTATTCACTGCTGAACCGCGGGGCGTCGCGGCGTGGCCGGCCCCGAACGTGCGGTTCAACTGATCAGCCTGCTCGGGCGACGGATAGCAGCGGTACTTGTACGCCCGCTTCACCAGCTCACCCACGTCTCACATGCTACCAACCGTCCATATAAGACGATCACCGAAGGGAGGGAGCGGCGTTTCCTCCCCCACCGAAAGGCGGGGGTATCCACGCCGCGACTCTGATGAGCGACGAGCCGATCGACCTGGCGACCGCGCTGGCCGCCTTCGACCAGCTGTGGAGCCCGCGGATCGTCACCCGGGTCAACGACTACGACGTACGCATCGCGAAGGTGGCCGGCGAGCACGTCTGGCACGCCCATGACCACACCGACGAGTTCTTCCTGGTGCTCGACGGGGAACTGCGGATCGCGCTGCGCGACGGCGACGGTGAGCGGACGGTGGTGCTGCCCCGCGGGGCGGTGTACGTGGTGCCGCGCGGGGTCGAGCACCGTCCGTCCTCCGTGGAGGGCGCGTCGATCCTGATGTTCGAACCGTCGGGCACGGTGACCGTCGGGGACCGGCACGACGCGGTCCCCGACCACGTGGACGCCACCACCGGCCACCCGCTCTGACCGGTCAGCCGGCCGCCGTCACCGGGGTGGCCGGCTGCGGCGCCGGGGTGGCCGGCCAGGTGAGCCGGCGTACCCCGGGCACGGCGGCGGTGCCGGCGCAGGCGAGCGCGACGAGCACCGCGGCGCCGGTCAGCGGCGCGGCGGCGCCCCAGGCCTGCGCGGCCACCGGGGCGACGGCGTAGCCGACCGGCATGGCGCCCAGCGACAGGAGCCAGTCGTACGAGCTGACCCGGGCGAGGACCTGCGGCGGGAACTGCCCCTGCACCACGGTCTCCCACACCGGGTTGAGGAACCCCAACGCGGTCAGCGCGAGGCAGTACGCGCCGATGACGGCCGGCGCCGGCGCGGCGACGGCGAGCAGGAGCAGCGGCGCCGCGTACATGGCCAGGCCGAGGTTGGCCACCAGCACCGGCCGGCGGGGCCGGACCCGGGCGGCCAGCAGCGAGCCGGCCAGCAGGCCGATGGCGCCGCCCTGCAGCGTCAGCACCCACACCGCCTCGCCGCCGAGCCGGTCGACCGCGACCGCGGGGCCGAGGGTCATCAGCACGGCGGCGGCGCCGTTCCAGACGCCGTGTCCGACGAGGCTGGTCCAGTACCAGTCGCGGGCGCGCACCTCCCGCCAGCCGTAGGTCAGGTCGGCGAGGATCGACCGCTTCGGCACCGGCACGTGCCGGACCCGGATGACCGACAGCAGCAGGGCGCTGACGGCGAAGGAGAGCGCGTCGAGGACGAACGCCCAGCCGGGGCCGGCGGCCCAGATCAGCAGGCCGGCCAGGGCCGGGCCGGCGAGCCGGCTGGCGTTGGAGGTGGTGCTCATCAGGGCGTTGGCGCGTTGCCGTCCGTCGGCGTCCACGGTGCCGGCGACCAGCGGCGAGGCGGTGGGTATGGCGAAGGCCGAGGCGGCGCCACCGATCGCGGAGGCCACCGCGACGTGGGCCAGGGACGGGCCCGCGCCCAGCAGTTCGACGCCGACGACCAGTTGGGCGGCGCAGCGTACGAGGTCGGTGACCACGGCGACCCGGCGGGCGTCGAACCGGTCGGCCACCACGCCGCCGAGGGGCAGCAGGAGCAGCCGGGGGACCATCGCGCAGGCCAGCACCAGGGCCAGCGCGCCGGTGGAACCGGTCGCGCGGAGCACGGCCAGGGCCAGGGCGGCCGGGACGACGGCGTCGCCGAGGGCGGAGCTGGTGCGGGCGCAGAAGAGCAGGCGGAAGGCGGGGAGCCGGAGGGGGTGCGTCACTTCCGAAAAGTACTTCGACATCGAACCTTTCGTCAACGAATAATTCGATGTCGACGTACAGTGTCATCATGACCGAGCGCGACCGCACCGACCGGCACGTCGAACGCTGGCTGCCGGTCCTGCCCGACCTCGACCCGGACGTCGAGGGGGCGGTCACCCGGATGTCCGGGTTCACCCGGCACCTGCGGGCGGTCAAGGAGCGGTCCCTGCTCGACCTCGACCTGCCGGCGCACGAGTTCGACACCCTGCACGCCCTGGCGGGCCGGCGCGGTCGGGCCGCCCCCTCGGAACTCGCCGACGACCTGCGGATGGCCCCGGCCTCCGTCACCGCCCGGGTCGACACCCTGGTCCGGCGCGGTTACGTGCACCGGATCCCGTCCACCGTCGACCGGCGCCGGGTCGACGTCGAGCTGACCGACGCCGGTCGGGCGGCGTGGCGGGCGGCGATGGAAGTGATCGGGCATGAGGAGCACCGCCTGCTGGGCGTACTCACCCCGCAGGAGCGGCGATTGCTGGCCGACCTGCTCCGGAAGGTCTCCCTGCACGCCGAACGCTCGTCGGGCTGAACGCTCACGCCGCCGATCGTCCGGCGGCGAAACGATCCCGTCGCGGACCATCTTGTTAGCCTCGGTGCATGACCGCACCCTCGCCCGACGCCCCCGACCTGATGTTCCTGCTCTCCTCGGCCAGTCAGGCGCTGACGGGTGAGCACGCCGCGGGGCTGGCCGAGCTGGGCATCTCGCCGCGGGCGCACTGCGTGCTGTGCAAGGCCCGACCCGGCGGCCTCACCCAGCGCCAGATCGGCGACCTGTGCGGGATCGACAAGACCACCATGGTGGTCACCCTGGACCAGCTCGAGGGCGCCGGCCTGGTGCGCCGCCGACCGTCGCCGACCGACCGCCGGGCCCGGCTGGTGGAGGTCACCCCGGAGGGCGAGAAGGTCCTGGCGCGGGCGCAGCAGATCGCCGCCCGGATCCAGGGGGACGTGCTGGCCACCCTGGCGCCGCCCGACCGCGAGACGTTCCTGCGCTGCCTGGAGAGCCTGGTCGGCGGCCGGTTGGCGCGGTCCGGGCCGTGCGGTCCGTGCGGGCCGGGAAGTTCACCCCGTCCATAGTTAAAACCGAGATAGTTCAGACCAAGACGATCTGGTACGGTCGCAGGTGTTCGTTTCCGCCCCCGAGGAGGAGCACATGAGCGCGACCACGCACCCCGCCACCACCAGATTCCCGCGCCGCCGCGCCCTCGGCGTGGGCGTCGCCGTCCTGGCCTGCGTCCTGATCTGGGTCGTCGGCAAGGCCGCCGGAGTCGACTTCACCGTCACCAGCCCCGGTCGGCCCACCGCGACCGTCGGCCTCGGCCCGGTCGTGGTCTTCTCCCTCGGGGCGTCCCTGCTGGGCTGGCTGACCCTGGTGGTGCTGGAGCGGTTCACCCCCCGGGCGGGCCTCATCTGGACCGCGCTCGCCGTGGTGGTGACCCTGCTCTCGTTCGTTCCGCTGTTCACCTCCGAGGCCACCGGCGGCACCAAGGTCACGCTGGGCGCGATGCACCTCGCGGTCGCGGTGGCCCTGGTCGCCCTGCTGCCCTCCCGCACGCGCTGACACCCGTTGTCGTGGCGCCGGCGAACGAGCCGGCGCCACGGGAAAAATGCCTCGCCCGCGCGGCGGGCGGCTGACAGGCTGCCGGGCATGACAGCGCACGCATTGGCCGCGGCGCTCGCCGACGACCGGCGACGACGAGTCTTCGCCGCGATCGCCCTCGGCGACACCGACCTCGCCGCCGTGGTGGCCCGCACCGGACTGTCCACCCGGGAAGCCGCCACCGCGGTCCGCAAACTGGCCGAGGGCCAGGTGGTGACCGACGGCGGGGACGGCCTGCGGATCGACGCCGAACGACTGCGCGAGTTCGCCCGGGTGCGGGTCGCCGGACCGGCGGGACCGGCGCCGGACCCACGCGCCGCCGTCCTGCGTACCTTCGTCCGGGACCGGACGCTGCTGCGCCTGCCGGCCCAGCGCAGCCGGTGCCGGATCGTGCTGGAGCACATCGCGCAGACCTCCTTCGCCCCCGGCGAGCGGCGCCCCGAACGCGAGGTCGACGACGTCCTGCGCTCCTGGTGCGACGGCGGGGAGGCCGACCACGTCACGCTGCGCCGCTACTGATCGACCACCTCCTGCTTGTCCGCGACCACGGCGTCTACTGGCGACCGGAGCCCGCCGGGAGGCAGCCGTGACGACGGCGCCGGCCTGGGTGGTCCGGCCCGCCCACCCCGACGAGCCGGACACGACCGCGCTGCTGCGCGGGTACTTCGCGGAGATGGTCCGCCGCTACCACGGCCGGCCCGTGCGCCCCGGCGAGGTCGAGGCGGCGATGGCGGAGTCGCCGAGCGACGACCTGGTCGAGCCGACCGGATGCCTGCTGGTGGCCTACCACCGGGGCGGGCCGGCCGGCTGTGCCGGGCTGCGACTGCGCCCCGACTGGGCCGAACTCACCCGGGTGTACGTCGTACCCGGGCACCGGGGCCGCGCAAGGTCACCATCACCGCCGGCGGCTCACCGCCTGACGGCTGCACCGAGGGCGGGGGCGTCGGCCCCCGCCCTCACCCCGGCGGCGGGGCCGGGTACAACGCGGCCATGGCGTGCGCGCTCGCCGCGACCAGGTCCCGCAGCTCCGCGGGGGCGAGCACCTCGACCTGCGCGCCCAGCTTCAACAGCTCGGTGTGCCCGTGCCTCACCGACTCGATCGGCACCGTCGTGTGCAGCCAGCCGGTCGCGTCCGGTTCGCCCGCGGCTGCGCGGGCCGCCCGACTCATCGCCGACGGGAACACGTACGTCATGAACTCCAACGCCGCCACCGTGACCCGGACCCGGGCCTCGTCGCGGTAGACGCCGCGCTCGTACCGGTCGGTCCACTCCCGCCAGAACGCGGCCAGGTCGAAGTCGGCGGGCCGGTCGAAGTGGTCGTCCCGCACGGTCAGCTCCAGGATCGCGCCGACCCGGTAGGTGCGGACGTCGTCGCCGGCGCGGGCCGCCAGGTACCACCGGCCGGCCTTGAGCACCACGCCCAGCGGGGCCAGCACCCGGGTCACCTCGCGCGGTCGCTTCCACCGTTGGTAGCGCAGCTCGACCAGCCGGTCCTGCCAGATCGCGTCGGCCAGCGCGGTGAGGTACGGGGTGGGTTCCGGGTCGCGGAACCAGCCGGGCGCGTCCAGGTGGAACCGCTGCCGGATCCGCTCGCCCTGCTCGGCCAGCCCGGGCGGCAGGGCGGCGCGCAGCTTCAGCTCGGCCGCCGTGAGGACCGCGCCGAGGCCCAGCTCGGCGGCCGGCCCGGGCATGCCGGCCAGGGACAGCGCGGCCGCCTCGTCGGCGGTCAGCCCGGTCAGCCGGGTGCGGTAGCCGTCGAGCAGCCGGTACCCGCCCGCCGGGCCGCGGTCGGCGTACACCGGCACCCCGGCGGCGCCGAGCGACTCGACGTCGCGGTAGACCGTCCGCACCGAGACCTCCAGGGCGTCGGCGAGCTCGTGCGCGGTCATCCGCCCCCGGCTCTGCAGGAGCAGCAGCAGGGAGACCAGCCGGCTGGCGCGCATCCGACGACGGTAGCCCTTCGCCGGCGGCGTGTCGGAATCCCGTCGGGCGCGCCTCATGGTCAATTCCGGCCACGGCTGAGAACCTCTTTCACATGCCGCGTCCCGACGTCCCGGTCCTGCCCCGCACCGCGGGCCGGCCCGCCCTGCCGACCGGCCCGGTCGACTTCACCGAGGCGTGGCTGCGCAACCGGCGGCTGTCGGAGCACACCCGCGACGCGTACCGCCGGGACATCGCCGGCTGGCTGGCCTGGTGCGCGGCCCGCGAGCTGGATCCGCTGGCGGCCAACTTCCTGGACGTCAACGCCTACGCCCGCCAGCTGGAGTCCACCCTGGGCGCCCGCAGCGGCCGACCGCTCACCCCGGCCACCGTGGCCCGCAAGCTCTCCGCCCTGTCCAGCTGGTACGAGTTCCTGGTCAAGCTGCGGGTGGTCGACGCCAACCCGGTCTCCGGCGCGGACCGTCCCCGGATCGACCGGGACCACTCGGCGACGGTGGGGCTGACCCCGGAGGAGGTGGACGCCCTGCTGGCCGCCGCCGAGGCGGACATCGGCCCGACCGCCGCCCGCAACCGGGCGGCGATCGCCCTGCTGGCCGACCTCGGCCTGCGGGTCGGCGAACTGGTCTCGCTCGACCTCGACGACCTGGGCGCCGAGCGGGGCCACCGCAGCGTGCGGTTCATCGGCAAGGGCGGCCGGCCGCGCCGCCGGGCGCTGACCCCGGGCACCACGTACGCCGTGGACGCCTACCTGGCCGCCCGGGCCGAAGCCCGAGGGGTCACCGTGGACCAGCTGACCGGGCCGCTGCTGGTCACCGCCACCGGTGGCCGCCTTGACCGGCACTCGGTGTTCCGGCTGGTCCGCCGGCTGGCCCAGGCCGCCGGCATTCCCGCGGCGGCGAAGCTGTCCCCGCACTCGCTGCGGCACGCCTTCGCCACCACCGCCCGCGCCGAGGGGGTGCCGCTGGAGGACGTGCAGGACGCGATGGGCCACGCCGACCCGCGCACCACCCGCCGGTACGACCGGGACCGGCACAACCTCGACCGCGACCCGGCGTACGTGATCTGGGCGGCGCGGGCCCGCCGCCGCGGCTGACCGACCGCTCGGGCGGTTCCTGTCGGGCCCCGCTCGTACGGTCCGGGAATGCGACACGGACTGGAGATCTCCTGCGGCGGCCCGAGGATGACCGCGTCCCTGCTGGTCGAGCTCGGCGAGCGGGTCGACCACGCCGGCGCCCACTACCGCGCCGACGGGGTGGCGTTGCGACCCGCACCGGTGCAGTCGCCCCGGGTGCCGGTGTGGGTGGGCGGCAGCACCCAGGCCGGGGCGGTGCTGCGCCGGGCCGCCCGGGCGGACGGGATCGTGCCGTACAAGCTCACCGACACCGACGACTGGGCCGACCTCACCCCGGCCGAGGTGCACGACCTTCATCCGGGCCGGTGACCCGGCGGCGATGCGGGCCGCGGTCGCCCGCGGCCCGCTGCGCTGACGGATGCCGGCGCCGATCCCGCTCGGGGTCGGGATCAGCCCTGACGGCGGGGGCAGATGCAGAACGGCTGGCCGAGCGGGTCGAGCAGCACCACCCAGCGACCCTCGCCGGGCTGGAAGTCGGGCCGGGTGGCGCCGGCCGCCTCGAACTCCTTCGCCGCGGTGTCGAGGTCGTCGACGTACAGGTCCAGGTGGTAGCGCTTGCCACCGGCCTCATCGGGCCAGGCCGGCGGCCGGTAGCCGGCCACCAGGCCGAACCCGATCGAGACGCCGTCGCCGCTGCTGATCATCGCGTACTCGGGTTGGCTGTAGGCGATCTCCCAGCCCAGCACGCGGTGGTAGAAGGCGGCGTGCGCGGCCGGGTCGGAGCTGTCGAGGTTGACCATGGCGAGGTCGGCGTGAACTGTCATGCCCGCACTCTCGCCGATGAACCTGACATCTCCTGACAGGTACGCGAAGCCGGCCCGCCGCACGTGGCGTGCGACGGGCCGGCGACCGGCGTCAGTGACCCGGGATGCGGCGCCTGACCGCCCGGGCGAACCGCTTCGGGTCGCGGATGACCCCCACCTTGCGGATCACCTCGGCCATCTGGGCGGCCTTGGAACCCTTGAACTTGCTCATCTCCGAGCGCAACGACCGGAGCCGGGTCTCCCGCACCTTCAACTGCTGGTCGCGCAGCTTCAGGGTGCGCTCCAGGCCGAAGACGTGCCCGGCCAGCTCCACCGCCCGGGTCCTGGCCGCCTCGGCGTCGGCCAGCAAGGTGCGCAGGTCCTGGCCGGCCTCGTCGGCGCGCCGGGCGTCCGCGGCGGCGGCCACGTCGTCGGCGATCCGCCGGCCCCGCTCGAGGACCTCGTCCGTCGGCTCCTCGCCGCTCATCCCCAGCCAGGTCCGTACCAGGTCCGGCCCGGTCATCCACGGCGGCCACGGGTGCCGGTGGTGGCCGCCGATCAGCCGGTCCTGGAACCGGTGCCACGCGGCGGAGAGCAGCTCGGCGGTGCTGGCGTCCCCGGTGGTCCGCCAGGCCAGCACGCCCCGGGCGAAGGTGTCGCCGTCGACGCCGGTGTCGTCCAGGCAGATGACGGTGCCCGGGCCGGCGTCGGCGGCGCGCTTGCGCGCCCAGTCGCCCAGCCGGCCGGCGATCCGGCGGAACTCCGGCACGTCCTCGGCGGCGGCGACGCGGAACAGCAGGCGCTCCACCGACTCGGTGTCCGGCAGCTCGGCGGCCCCGTCGACGGCGGACAGGCCGGTCGGCTGGTCGCCGGCGCCAGTCACGGCGGTGAGCTGCCAACGGCCGTCGGCGAGGTCGGCGGCCAGCACCGAGGAGGCCGTGCCGCCCCGGGTGTAGACGGTGCGGGCGGTGGCCGGCCGGGGCCCGCACACCGCGAGCCAGCCCGGCGTGACGGCGGCGAGCTGACCGGCGCGGGCCGCGGCGTCGACGCTCTCGGCGAGAGGCGCCAGCAGCGGCGCGGCGGTCGCCGCGGCGTCCAGAGCGCGCACCGCGATCCGGGCCGCCGGGCGGCCCGGCCGGGTGGCCGCCGCCGTGTCGGCCTCGATCAGGGTGTGCGCCTCGCCCGCCACGTCGATCGTCGACCAGAGCGTGGACAACTCCAGGCCCAGCCCGGCGAGGGCCTCCCGGACCTGCATCGGGGAGGTGGGCCGGCTCGGGTCGTCGTGCAGCGGCCACCACTCGTCGTCGCCGTGCCGCTCGTGGGCCGGGCGCCGGTCGAACAGCTCGGTCAGCCCGAAGTCGTTCTGCACCGCGACCAGCACCAGCGCGCCGGCGGCGGCGGTACGGGCCAGCGCGGTGGCCCGCGTCTGCCAGTCCTGCTGCGGCGAGTCGTGACCCATCACCCGGTCCACACCGTCCGCGGCGAGCACCAGGTCGAAGGCCTCACCCTCGGCGAGGCTGTCGACCAGCCCGTCGAGCGAGCCGGCCACGACCGTGACGTCCGGGTTCGGCGTCGCGGCGCGCAGCGCCTCCGCGTCGCTGACCGAGCGGACCAGCACCGTGGTACGGGCGCTACGCGCGGCGACCACGTCGATGACGTCGCTGCCGTGCGGGCCGACCACCAGCGCGCGCGATGACTGCGGCAGCAGGTCACCGAGCAGGGCGGCGAGCACCGGTCCACCGGCCGGTGCGCGGCCGCCCGAGTAGTCGGTCCACGGCTGCATCTCGCCCCGGACGACCTCGACGTTGATCGAGCCGTTGTCAGTCACGTTCGTTCCAATCGAAGAGCATGCGCATCTCGGCCGGCGACATCATCCACGCCCGGCCCAGTTCCTCGTCGGTGATGTCCCGGGCCACCGCGACATCGATGTCCTTGCCGTGCATCTCCGGCCAGAGCCGGGCGACGCGGGCGGTGCCGCCGAACACCGGGTTCTCGCCCTCCATCGCCATCGGGTCGCCGTACACGGCGGGCTGGCAGCCGGCGGCGACGCCGTAGAACACCGCGGTGGACAGCCGGTTGGCGGCCACCCGCTTGTGCCGGCGGAACGCCGCCAGCTGCTTGTAGAGGAAGCGCCGGTCGGTGCCCTCGTAGTTCCAGCCGCGCCGGCCGAAGCTCACCACGTCGAAGCCGGCCTTGTCGTAGAAGCGGCGCACCTCGGGGCGGTCGTACTCGGTGTAGTAGAGGCTGAACGTCACCGGGCCGGGCTCGGTCTCCCGGATCTCGTCGATCAGGCGGGCGTGATCACCCTGGATCTTGCCGCCCTCCCAGCCGTGGAAGAGGAACCACAAGGTGCCCTCCCGCTCCTCCTCGGGCACCACGCCCAGCTCGGGTTCGAGGTCCATCAGGTAGAGCCAGGGGGCGCCGATGACGTGGTAGTTGCGGCGGCCGAGGGAGTGACCGCGCCGCCGGGGCGCGTCGCTCCACACGTACCGCCAGGCGCCGTCGAAGAACTCGTGCACCGGGTTCCAGCCGCAGCCGACGTTCCAGCCGTGCTGCAGGTAGCCCCGGATCCGGGGCGGGAACTCGTCGTCCAGGCCGCAGTGCCGGGCAAGGATGTGGGTCTGGCCGTAGTAGTGGTTGTGATGGTGCATGTCACCGAACCTCGAGATGCAGGCGGCCGGAGCGGGGATGCAGGCCGGTGGAGCGTCCGTCGACGTCGACGGACAGCGGCAGCTGGGCGACCAGGAACACGTCGGCCTGAAGGGCGTACGGCGACTCATCCGCCGGGGGCAGCACCCACAGCGTCCAGTCCGCCAGCAGGTCGCTGCCCGGCTGCGCCGTCGACTCCGGGGCCAGCAGCTCCGCCAGGTCGACCTCGGCGGACCAGACGCCCTCCTCCCGGGTGACCCGGCAGGGCACGTCCACGTGGTGGTCGGCCGCGTCGACGAAACGCCGCCAGACGACGGCGCCGGGATCGCCGTCGTCCCAGAGCTGACCTCGGACGACGAGGCGGTGGCCAGCGCCCGTGGGCACCGCCTCGACCTCGTCGGCGCGCAGCCGCAGCGGCCCCTCGAAGACGTTGACGTACTGGCCGGAGGAGCGGGTGATGGTGATCACCCGGTCCTTGTGCACGGCGGAGACCGGGCCGTCCAGGCCGGTGGCGAGCAGCAGGCGCCGCTCCCCGCCGTCGTCGATGCTCGGCACCCGGGTGGTGCGCAGGGTGAACGGGTCGTCCGGGCTGGCGCTGTCGATCAGGCTGGTGAGCGGGAGCCGGGCGGTGAACCGCAGCCGCTCGCCCTCCGGCCGGGTCTGCAGGTCGACCTGCACCGTCCCAGACGAGCGGGCCAGTTGCAGGCGCGCCCCGTCCAGCGCCGTGGGCATCCGGCCGGTGAGGACGATCTCCTCGTCGCCGACGGTGGCCCCGGTCAGCTCGAGCGGCCGGATCATCCGGCGCAGCATGATCTCGCCGGCGTTTGTCGCGCCCGGCTGGATCCAGGTGTCGTCGGTGACCCAGGAGCCGATGGCGTTCTGCGGGTTGCCGGGCTGCGCGTTGCGCAGCATGCCCCGCCGGTGCAGCCCGCCGGCGCGCAGGTTCACCTTGATGCGCGCACCCGACACGTCGGCCGGCAGCTTGGCCAGCACCGCCCGCGGCACCCGCGTCTCGAAGCCGACCAGGGTCTCCTCGCGGTGCGAGTCCCGGGTGTTGAACCGCTCGACCGGCAGGTCCATCCGCAGCCCGCCGGCGACCAGGGTCAGCCGCAGCGCGGAGTTGCCGCCGACCGGCAGGTGCCGGATCTCGGCGGTGCCCCGGATCACCAGCGCGGTGTCGTCCCAGGTCATCTGGGTGACCGTGGTGTACAGGCTGAGTTCCCGCCGGCGCAGCCGGTAGAGCTGGCGCGGCACCGTCGAGGTGCCGGTGGCGGTGGGGTAGCGGTTCTGGAACCGCCAGGGCAGCACGGCGTGCCTGCGGGCCCGGGCCCCGCCGGTGAGCCCGCCCTCGACGCGGAACTCGGCGAGCCGGCGCAGCAGGTCGGTGTCGCCGGCCTCCAGGGCGCTGTACTGCAACCGGTCGTAGGTCGAGGCGCGCTGGAGGATCCCCGGGTCGAGCCGGTGGGTCAGCCGCTGGCCCAGCGTGACCAGCGGCTGCTCCTCGTGCACCTCCGCGGTGGCGAAGGCCTGCACCACGGTGGCGAGGTCGATCTGGGCGAAGTGCCGGTGCACCCGGTCGCGCAGCTCGGGGGCGCGCTGGTCGAGCAGGTCCAGCACCATCTCGGCCGAGAGGATCCGGTCGGCGAGGTTGTCGTACCTGAACTTCTGCTGGGTGATCGACTCGCCGGACTCGCGCTCGCGCCAGAAGTAGACCGGGGCGGCGAGACAGTCGACGGTCACCGCGTCCAGGTGCGCCTTGAGGGTGACCGGGTAGTCCTCGTAGCGGATCGGCGGGAACTCCAGCTTGAACTCGTCCCAGAAGGAGCGCCGGTAGAGCTTGTTCCAGACCATCCGGTCCAGCGCCAGCGCCGGGTACTCCAGGATGTGGGTGGCCTCCCGGTCGGCGGTGAAGACGATGCTCTGCAGGTAGGACGGCCGCACGCCGGAGGTGTTGTTGAACCGGCGCGCGTTGCCCCCCACGAACGAGGAGCCGCTGCGGTCCAGGGAGCGCACCATCGACTCGTAGGCGTACGGCGGGACCAGGTCATCGCTGTCGACGAAGGTGATGAACTCGCCCTCGCTGTGCCGGGTGCCGGTGTTGCGCGCCGGCCCGAGGCCCTGGTTCTCCTGCGTCACCACCCGGAAGCGGGGGTCGCGCTCGGCGTACGCGCGGGCGATGTCGCCGCTGTGGTCCTGGGAGCCGTCGTCGACCATGACGACCTCGTAGTCCTGGTACGTCTGCCGGGCCAGCGACTCGAGGCAGTCGCGGATGTAGTCACCGACGTTGTAGAACGGGACGACGATGCTAAGCCGAGGGGCCACGCCGCCCCCTTCTGGGTGCCGGGTGCGTCGCGGGCGCGGCGAGACGGCTCGCCGCCGTGCGACACCGGACGAGGTTGGCGATCCACGCCTGGTATTTCACGACACCACTTTCCGAGGTTGGAACTGACGACCGGCCCCAGGCTAGCCGAACCCAGCGGCCACTCGGGAATGGGCCCGGAGCGTGTGGGACCTGGGCGTCCCTGATGTAAACGTATGTCTGATTCGCGGTGTACGACTGTCGGGCCGGCTCAGCCGAGCAGATCGAGGTGCTCCAGGGTGTCGTGCAGCTCGCCGGTGATCGCGGCGAGGGTGTCCGCGAGGGCCGGGGCGAGCGGCCGGATCGTGAGGGTCGGTACGAGCTGCACGTAGCGGCTCATCCGTCACTCTTTTTCCGGGTGCGCGCCGACGGTGGACGATGCCGGGCCGGGCGCGACCGGGGCGATGTTCCTGCGCGTGGGCGTACCGGGCGCATACGGTCGCAGGTGATGGGCGGTGAGCAGGCGTGGACCCGACCGGCCCGGCCCCGCCGGCCGGTGCGCACCGGTCTGGTGCTGGGCGGTTTCGCCATGATCCTGTGCCTGGTGGGGGTGGCCGGACTCGGCGTCTGGAACGTGCAGGTGATCACCCAGGCCAGCGGCCCGGTCCGGGAGACCGCCGACGGCTTCTTCCATGAGGTGTCCGCCGGCGAGGTGGACCGCGCCTACGAGCGGCTCTGCGCGCAGGCCCGCAGCCGGTGGAGCGAGGTCGGTTTCGCCGGCTGGGTGAAGACCCCGCCGGTGGTCAGCGGCTACGAGATCGTCGACGTGTCGGTACGCACCAAGGCCGGCCGGCCCACCGGAGAGGTGGTCGTACGGGTCACCCGGGACGGCGGCGCCAGCGAGGAGCGGACGCTGCCGGTGGTCAGGGAGAAGGGCGAGTGGCGGGTCTGCGGTGACCCGTTCTGACCCTCAGGTGCGGGGGCCGAGGTCGCCGCTGCGGTAGTGCCGCCGGCAGAGCACCTGGTAGCGCACCTCGGCGGTGTCCATGGTGTCGCCGATGACGACCTGCGCGCCCTCGCGCACCACCCGGCCGTCGACCACGCGGGCGTTGAGCAGCCCCTCCCGGCCGCACCAGCAGAGCACCTCGATCTGGATCCGGGCCACCTCGTCGGCCAGTTCGAACAGTCGCTGCGCGGCCGGGAACAGGCAGGAGCGGAAGTCGGTGGCCAGGCCGAACGCGTACACGTCGACGTCGTAGCCGTCGACCAGCTCGGCCATCTGCTCGACGTGCGCGACGTTGTAGAAGGACGCCTCGTCGCAGATCAGGTAGTCGACGCGTACCCCCTCGGCCCAGGTGTCGCGGACCAGCGCGCGCAGGTCGAGGTTGTCGGTGACCTCGACGGCCTTGTGGGCCAGGCCGATCCGGCTGGTGACCTGCGGGCCCAGCGATCGGTCGATGCGGGTGGTGACCAGGCCGCGGCGGCCCTGTCGGGCGTGGTTGTAGTTCATCTGCAGGGCCATGGTGGACTTGCCGCAGTCCATCGGCCCCCAGAAGAACTTCAGCGCGGCGGCGTGCAGCGGGCGTCCGTCGACCCCGCGCGCGGCGGCGCAGCCGACCCGGCTGTCGTCCGGGCCCGGGAGGGGGCGGGCCAGGCAGGTCGGGGCGGCGGCGTCGTCGGTCACGTCGGGGCAGCCTAGTCCATCGACCCGGTCCGATCGGGCCGATGACCGCGGCGGGTCAGAGCACCCGGGGTGGGGTGTTGCCGGCGGCGACGATGGCGCGCCGGATCGGCACGGCGGCCAGCAGCGCGAAGCCGACCACGAAGAAGATCAGCAGTGAGACCAGGCCCACCCGGTAGGAGGCGGTGAGCTGGAACACCAGGCCGAAGGCGAGCGGCCCGAGCCAGCTGGTGCCCTTGTCGCTGATCTCGTAGAAGCCGTAGTACTCGCCCTCCTTGCCGGCCGGGATGAGCTGGCTGAACAGCGACCGGCTCAGCGCCTGGCTGCCCCCGAGCACCAGCCCGATCGCCCCGCCGAGCAGCATGAACTGCAGCGGTGCCTCGGCGGGCAGCCGGAACGCGGCGATGATCACACCGGTCCAGAGCACCAGGGACAGCAGCACGGTCTTCCACGCGCCGATGCGCCCGGCGAGCGCGCCGAGGGCGAGGGCCCCGCCGAAGGCGAGGAACTGCACCAGCAGGATCGTCACGATCAGGGTGCTCTGCTCCAGCCGCAGTTCCTTGGTGCCGTACTGGCTGGCCAGGGTGATGACGGTCTGGATGCCGTCGTTGTAGATCAGGAAGGCGAGCAGGAAGAACAGCGTCAGCGGGTACGCCTTGATATTTCGCAGGGTGTGGCCGAGCTGCCGGAACCCGTCGGTGAGCACGTTGCCGCCGCCGGCCCGGGCCGCGGCCGCGGCGACGGCGACGGCGGCGGCCGGATGTTCGCGTAGCCAGCGCAGCGGTACCAGGGTGAACGCCGCCCACCAGACGCCGGCCGACACGATCGACCAGCGGGCCAGGTCGAGGGTCCGCTGCGGGTTGCCCTCCTCGCTGAGCATGGTCACCGCGACCAGGTTCAGCGCGAGCAGCACGCCGCCGCCGAGGTAGCCGATGGCCCAGCCGCGGCTGGAGATGGCGTCGCGTTCGTCCGGGCCGCCGAGCTGCGGCAGGAACGAGTTGTAGACGACCACGGCGGCACCGAAGCTGATGTTGGCGATCAGGAACAGCGCCCCGCCGAGCAGGTAACGCTCGCCGGTGACCAGGGCCATCGCGATGGTGGCGCCGGCGCCGGTGAATGCGGCCGCGGCCAGCAGCCGCTTCTTGTGCGTCGACCGGTCGGCGACCGCGCCGATCACCGGCAGCACGAAGACGGTGAGGAACACCGACAGCGAGATCAGGTACGGGTAGTAGGAGCCGGCGGCGACCCGGATGCCCAGCGGGTGCACGTACCCGTCGCAGCTGTCCGCGCCGAGCTCGCAGCCGGCGGCCAGCTCGGTGACGGTGGTGAGGAACGGGCCGAGGAAGACGGTGATGACGGTGGTCTGGAAGGCCGAGTTGGCCCAGTCGTAGAGGTACCAGCCCCTGCGTTCGCGGCGGGTGCTGGCCGGCGGTGGATCGCCCACCGCAGGGGTGACGGTCTCGGCCATCGGGTTCCTCCGCCAGGGGTTCAGGCGGCCCAGTGGCCGCGGCTGCGGTAAACGTCGCGCAGCACGCCGACGTGATCGGTCATGATGCCATCCACTCCAAGATCAAGTAAGTCGTGCATCTGGGCGGGTTCGTCGATCGTCCAGACGTGCACCTGCAGTCCGAGACGGTGGCAGTAGGCGAGGAACCGGCGGTCCACCACGGGCACCCGGCCGTAGTGGGGCGGGACCTGGGCGGCGACCACCGACGGGGGCAGCCGCTGCGGCCGGCCGTGCAGCGAGGCCAGCCGCAGCCGGGCCACCCCGCGCATGCCCAGGCTGGTGGCGACCCGCCCCTGGGTCAGCGCCCGCAGCCGGGTCAGCCGGGCGTCGCTGAACGACGCCAGCAGCACCCGGTCGCCGGCGTCGGCCCGGGTCACGGTGGCCACCGTCGGCTCGACGCCGCGGTCGGCCTTGACGTCGATGTTGAACCGGACCTGCGGCCAGGCGTCCAGGACCTCGTCGAGCCGGGGTACGACGGCGGCGCCGCCGACGCGTACCGAGGCGAGGTCGGCCCAGCGCAGGTCGGCGATGCGCCCCGACTCGCCGGTGACCCGCCGCAGGGTGGTGTCGTGGAAGACCACGGCCACCCCGTCGGCGGTGCCGTGCACGTCGGTCTCCACGTACCGGTAGCCGAGGCCGACCGCCCGGGCGAACGCCTCGGCGGTGTTCTCGTCGCCGTCGGCGGCGCCGCCGCGGTGGGCGAAGGCCAGCGGCGCGGGGCCTTCGAGGTAGCCGTATCGGGTCAGCACGCCGCGCAGTATGCCGGTCGGCGGTGACCGGTTGGCGTGGTGCGCCGGGTGTTGCCGGCACGGCGCCGCGGACAGTAGGTTCAACGTCGTGACTGCCGGGTCGGCCATGGGCCACGAGCGGACAGGGCACCCGGCGAGCGCGTGAGCCGCGGGCGGGCCCGAGGTCCGCCGCCTGCTCCGCACCACACCATCGGCCCTCCGCCGGGCGGGTGACGTGCCCCCGCCACCGCGCACCGCTTCCCCGAGGCCACCGCGCACCGCTTCCCCGAGGCCGTCGGTCGACGGCCCGTGTCCCCATCTTTCGTTCCGCCGTGTCCACGCGCGGCGGACCCCACTGCCTGGAGCACTGACACGCATGCCCAATGCCATGAATAAGCAGATCATCGAGGAGTTCCGCGCCAACGGCGGACGCGTCGGCGGGTGGTTCGAGGAAGCCCGGCTGCTCCTGCTGACCACCACGGGGGCGCGCTCCGGCGCCCCGCACACCACCCCACTGGGATACCTGCCCGACGGCGGCGAGCGGGTCCTGGTCATCGCCTCCGCCGGGGGCGCGCCGAGGGACCCGCAGTGGTTCCGCAACGTGCTCGCCGACCCGCTGGTCACCGTGGAGGACGGTGTCTTCACCTACCGGGCGCGGGCGGAGGTGCTCGCCGGGGTCGAGCGGGACCGGGCCTTCGCCCGCGCGGCCGAGGCCGACCCGGGGTGGGCGGACTACCAGGACCGGTCGGGCCGGGTCCTGCCGGTGGTGGCGCTGGTGCCGCTTCCCGGCCCGCCGACGCCGGCCGCGGCCTCCCCGGGGGCCGCGCTGAAGAGCGTGCACGACGCGTTCCGGCGGGAGCTCGCGTCGATCCGCCGGGAGGTCGACGCCGCCGGGTCGACGGTCGGCGCCCAGTTGCGGGTGAACTGCCTGACCCTGTGCCAGGGCCTGCGCCACCACCACCGGGGCGAGGACGAGCGGGTGTTCCCCTGGCTGGCCGGGGCGCGGCCCGACCTGGCCCCGGCGCTGGACCGGCTCGCCGCCGAACACCGGACGATGGCGGCGCTGCTGGACGAGTTGGGAAAGATCCTCGCCGCCGCCGACACCGATCCGGCGGTGCTGCGCGCCGAGGTGGCCCGGCTGACCGGCGCGGTGGAGGCGCACCTGACGTACGAGGAGGAGCAGTTGTTGCCGGTGCTGGACGCGTCGGCCTGACGTCGGGGGGTCCCGCCGTCCGCCGGGTCAGCCCGGCGGGCGGCGGCGGTGCTGACGGCTGGTGTCGACCGGGCGGCCCGGGTCGACGTGGCGGGGCCGGTCGGGCTCGTCGGGGCGTAGCGGCACCAGGGCGTCGGTGATCGCGTCGGTGATCCGGTCGGTGCCCTGCAGCGCGGCGCCGGATGTGCCGTGGGTCAGGTCGCGCAGGTCGAGCGGGTCGCCGAAGCGGACCCGGATGACCGGGCGGCGCAGCAGCGACCGGGCGATGCCGCGCAAGATGCCCTGGGGCGCCCGGTAGGGGAGCACCTCGTGCGAGCCCCACTGGGCGACCGGGATGATCGGGGCACCGCAGGCGAGGGCGAGGCGGGCCGCGCCGGTCTTGCCGCGTTCGGGCCACATGCCGGGGTCCAGGCCGATGCGCCCCTCGGGGTAGACCAGCACCACCGAGCCGGCGGCGACCGCGGCGGCGGCGTCGTCGAGGGCCCGGTGCACGGCGGCGGTGCCCCGGTCGACGCGCAGGTGCCCGGCCCGGCGCATGAGGGTGCCGAGGACGGGGGCGCGGAACAGGCCGCCGGTGGCCATGAACCGGGGCGCGACGCCCCGGGCCCGGCAGGCGGCGGCGAGCACCACCGGGTCGAACGGGCTGATGTGGTTGGCGGCCACGATCAGCGGTCCGCGGCGCAGGTGCGCCGGCACGTCGCCGGTGATCTCCAAACGGGCGAGCGCGCCGACGATCAGCCGGGCGACCAGTTGGGCGGCACGCCAGAGCAGCGGCGGCTGCCAGGGGGTGGTGTTCATCAGGGGTGGATGGTGTCATGCGCCAGGGTGGGCGTGGGACCCGATCCCGGGCCCTGCGGCAGAGGTGATCAGGGTCATTGGTCCCGGGCCGGATCGGGACCCCCGGCCCTGCCGACTTTGCTACGACGAGCTGTA
The DNA here is from genome assembly GCF_049844475.1 of Micromonospora sp. DT47. Classification (NCBI taxonomy): domain Bacteria; kingdom Bacillati; phylum Actinomycetota; class Actinomycetes; order Micromonosporales; family Micromonosporaceae; genus Micromonospora; species Micromonospora sp. DT47. The sequence goes on from NZ_JBNCLC010000026.1 coordinate 18,585, forward strand.
GTATTTACTACGTCTCGTAGTAAGAGCAGCTGGGGGTTTCAGGTGGACGCGTTGGACGTCGCCCGCTGGCAGTTCGGTGTCACCACCGTCTACCACTTCCTTTTCGTGCCGTTGACCATCGGCCTGTCCGTCCTGGTCGCCATCCTGCAGACCATGTGGCACCGCACCGGAAACGAGCGGTACCTGAAGCTGACCAAGTTCTACGGCAAGCTGTTCCTGATCAACTTCGCGATGGGCGTGGTCACCGGCATCGTGCAGGAGTTCCAGTTCGGCATGAACTGGAGCGACTACTCCCGCTTTGTCGGCGACATCTTCGGCGCCCCCCTCGCCATCGAGGCCCTGGTCGCGTTCTTCCTGGAGTCGACCTTCATCGGCCTGTGGATCTTCGGCTGGGACCGGCTGCCCAAGCGGCTGCACCTGGCCAGCATCTGGGTCGCCGCGATCGGCACCAACCTCAGCGCGTACTTCATCCTCGCCGCGAACTCGTTCATGCAGAACCCGGTGGGCTACCGGATCAACCCGGACACCGGCCGGGCCGAGCTGACCGACTTCATCGCCGTGCTGACCAACAAGGTCGCGCTGGTCACCTTCCCGCACACCCTGGCCGGCGCGTTCCTGGTCGCCGGCTCGCTGATCGTCTCCGTCGGCCTGTGGCACGTGATCCGCAACCGCGACAGCGCCGACACCGGCGCCTACCGGTTCGCCACGAAGTTCGGCTCCTGGGTGGTCCTGGTCTCCTCGGCGCTGGTGCTGTTCACCGGCGACATCCAGGGCAAGATCATGACGCAGGTGCAGCCGATGAAGATGGCCGCCGCCGAGGGCCTCTACACCACCGAGAGCCCCGCCTCGTTCTCCGTGCTCACCGTCGGCAGCCTCGACGGCAGCCGCGAGGTCTTCGCGCTCAAGATCCCGCACCTGCTGTCGTACCTGGGCACCGGCGACCCCAACGGCACCGTGCACGGCATCAACGACCTGCAGGCCCAGTACGCCAGCCAGTACGGCGCCGGCAGCTACACCCCGATCATCCCGGTCACCTACTGGAGCTTCCGCTTCATGATCGGCTTCGGGATGGCCGCCGCCGCGATCGCCCTGCTGGTGCTCTGGGCTCAGCGCAAGGGCCGCACCCCGACCAGCCGGTGGCTGCTGCGCGCCGGCCTGGTCATGCCCGTGCTGCCGCTGCTGGCCAACTCCTTCGGCTGGATCTTCACCGAGATGGGCCGCCAACCGTGGATCGTCTTCGGCGAGATGCTCACCCGCGACGGCGTGTCCCGCAGCGTGTCGCTGACCGAGGTGCTCACCTCGTTCACCGCCTTCACGCTGATCTACGCCACCCTCGCCGTCATCGAGTTCACGTTGCTGGTCCGCTACGCCCGCGCCGGCGTACCCGACGTCACGCCGGCCCCCGTTCCCGACGACACCGACGACGCCGAGCGCCCGCTCGCCTTCGCCTACTGATCCCGGAGCCCATCGTGGAACTGACCACCATCTGGTTTCTCCTCGTGGCCGTGCTCTTCACCGGCTACTTCATCCTCGAAGGCTTCGACTTCGGCGTCGGCATGCTGCTGCCCGTGCTCGGCCACGACGACCGGGAACGCCGCGTCCTGATCAACACCATCGGCCCGGTCTGGGACGGCAACGAGGTCTGGCTGATCACCGCCGGCGGCGCGATGTTCGCCGCCTTCCCCGAGTGGTACGCCACCCTGTTCTCCGGCTTCTACCTGCCGCTGCTGCTGATCCTGCTCGCGCTGATCGCCCGCGGCGTGGCCTTCGAATACCGGCACAAGCGCCCCGAGGCGTCCTGGAAGCGCCGCTGGGACGCGGCGATCTTCTTCGGCTCGGTGGTGCCGGCGATCCTGTGGGGCGTCGCGTTCGCCAACATCCTGCGCGGCGTGCCGCTGGACGCCGACCACGAGTACGTCGGCGGCCTGCTCGACCTGCTCAACCCGTACGCCCTGCTCGGCGGGGTGACCACCGCGGCGCTGTTCCTCACCCACGGCGCGGTGTTCATCGCCCTGAAGACCACCGGAGACATCCGCGAGCGGGCCGGCGCCCTCGCCGTCAAGCTCGGCGTCGGCACCGCGGTGGTCGCGGTGGCGTTCCTGGCCTGGACGCTGAGCATCCGCTCCAGCGCGGCCGCCGTCGTGTTCGCCGTCGGCGCGGCCCTCGCCCTCGTCGCCGGTCTGGCCGCCGCCGGGGTACGCCGGGAGGGCTGGGCGTTCACCGGCACCGCCGTGGCGATCGCCCTGGCGGTGGCGACCCTGTTCGCGGCGCTGTTCCCGAACGTGATGCCGTCGACCCTGGACGCGGCCGGCACGCTGACGGCGACCAACGCCGCCTCCACCCCGTACACACTGAAGATCATGACGTGGGTGGCGGTGGTCTTCACCCCGATCGTGCTGGCGTATCAAGGTTGGACCTACTGGGTGTTCCGCAAGCGGATCGGGGTAGTGAACATCCCGCAACACTGATAGCGCGCAGGTGGGGCGCGAGGGTCGCGGGGCCGGTGCGAGGGGGTCGCACCGGCCCCGCGGTGCGTCCGCCGCCCGGCTACGAACCGGCGCCCTGGTCGGTGGCGGCCGCCAGGGCGGCGTCGGCCCGCTCGGTCACCCGGGTGAGCACCCGAGCGGCGACGGCCAGGTCGTCGGCCGGGATGTCGGCGTAGAGCCGCGCGGTGATGCCGGCGACCGCGTCGGCGATCCGGCCCCGCAGCGCCCGACCGGCCTCGGTGAGCCCCACCTGGTGGCCGGGGAGTGCCTCCACGAGGGCGGCGTCGGTCAGCTCGGTGAGCGTGGTCGCCGCCGCCCATTCGTCGATCTTCAGGCCGCCGGTGATCCGGCCCACCAGCCCGGAGCGGCTCATGACGCCACCGGCGTCGGCGACGGCGGTGAGCGCGACCGACTGGGGGAAGGAGACCCCGTGGCGGGCCAGCTCGCGTTCGAGGACTGCCCGGGTGGCGTGGTGGGCCAGGCCGATGACCCGGCCGTTGAGGGTCGCGGTGGACATGGTCGCTCCTTCGTTCGCGGAAAGATTGGTTGAACCAACGTTGGTCCTGCCAACGTAACAGAGATCGTGGGGGCGGCCAACGATTCCTGGTACGGTGCGACCCATGGAGCCCACCACCGGTCCGCAGGCACCCGCCCGACTGCGTGCCACGCCGAGCTGGCTGCTCACCCAGACCGCCGTGCACGCCGGCCGCCTGGTCGGCGAGGGACTGGGCGCCGTCGACGCGCGCGGCTACCACTACCGGCTGCTCGCCGCGCTGGACGAGGTCGGTCCGGCCAGTCAGGCCGAACTCGGCCGCCGGTGCGGAATCGACCGCAGCGACGTGGTGGCCGTCGTCAACGAGCTGACCGCCAGGGACCTGGTCCGCCGCTCACCGGACCCGGCCGACCGGCGCCGCAACGTGGTCACCCTAACCCCCGCCGGCCGGCGGCAGCTGCACCGGATGGGGGAGGCCCTCGACCGGGTCCAGGACACCCTGCTGGCCCCGCTGTCCGCCCCGGAACGCGACGAGCTGACCCGCCTGCTGACCCGCCTGCTGGACCACCACGCCGGCCGTTGAGGGGACGCCCGACAAGATCCACGACGGCTATCGTGGGCGGATGGCCATCACCGTGCGCGAACTCGACCCCGAGGAACTGGCCGACGCCTGGAAGCTGGGCCGGTTCGCCTTCGGCTCCGACCCGCAACCGCCACCGCACGTCACCGCGCCGATCCCCGGCATGACCCGCTGGGGCGCCGTCGACGACACCGGCCGGCTCGTCGGCAAGGCCGTCGACCTGCACCACGACCAGTGGTGGTCCGGGCGACGGCTGCCCGCCGCCGACGTCGGCGGCGTCGCCGTCGCCGCCGAGGCCCGCGGCCGGGGTGTCGCCCGCGCCCTGCTCACCGCCCTGCTCCGCGGCGCCCACGACCGCGGTGCGGCGGTCAGCGCCCTGTTCCCTACGATCAGCGCCCCCTACCGCGCCTGCGGCTGGGAGATCACCGGCGTCATGCGCACCGTGGACCTGCCCACCGCCGCGCTGCCCCGGCACCGGCCCGCCCCGCACCTCACCGTCCGCGCCGGCACACCGGCCGACATGCCCGCCGTCACCGCGCTCTACGCGCACGTCGTGCGGGACCGCAACGGCCCGCTCACCCGCCAGGGCGAACTGTTCGACCACTTCCTCGACCGCCTCGCCGCCGACGGCGCCCTGCCCTTCGACGGCCTCACCCTCGTCGAGGACGACGGGCGGCTCGTCGGCTACGCCAGCTGGAACCGTGGCCGCGGCTACGGCGCCGACGCCGTCCTCACCGTCGAGGACGTGCTCGCCGCCACCCCCGACGCCGCCCGGGAACTCGTCGGCGTCCTCGGCAGCTGGGCCAGCGTCACCCCGACCCTGCGGCTGCGGCTGCTCGACGGCGACGCGGTCACCGTCCAGCTGCCCCTGGAAGCCGCCCGCGACCACGAACGCGAACTCTGGATGCACCGGCCCGTCGACGTCGTCCGCGCGGTGACGGGCCGCGGCTGGCCCACCCACGTCCGGGGCAGCGTCGACTTCGCCCTCGACGACGACCTGGCCGACTGGAACACCGGCACCTGGCGCCTGGAGGTGGCCGACGGGGACGCCCAGCTCACCCGGGTCGCCGCCGAGGCGGACCTGCGGCTGACCGTCCGCGGCTTCGCCCTGCTGTACAGCGGCGCCACCGCCCGGTCGGTCGCCCACGCGGGTCTGCTGCACTGCGCCACCGGAACGGACCCGGCCGCCCTGGACCTGCTCGGCGCCGGCGGACCGGCACACCTGCTCGACTACTTCTGAGCCGCACCCGTCCCGATGGCCCACTTAATACACCTGACCCCGCAGCGCCTCGCCCTGCGCGCGGCCCGCACCGGGATCCCCGCCCGCGCTCACGGACGCACCGGCGAACGCGGCGTGTACTGCATGCCCGTCCTGGCGTCGCACACCCTGACCCACCAGTGGACGCGGGAACTGCGACGCCGGCAGGCCGGACCGCTGATGGCCGTCGACCTGCGCCTCGACGACGACGAACCGGTGACTGTGGGCCACTACGCCGGCACCCCGCGACGACTCACCGCCGCGCAGGCCGCCGCGGAGATCCGGCAGCTCGACGACCCCCGCGGCCACGAGGTCTTCGTGCCCCGCGCCATCACCGCGAAGGAGGTCCGGCGGGTACGCGCCGTCCGCCAGGGGATCGGCTGGCGGTACCTGCCCGACGCGCACGGGCAACGGCCCTGCGCCTGCCCCCGCTGCCTGGGCCGCGGCGACTACGGCGCGGCCCGGATCCGCGCCCGCTACGACCCCGACCCGCCCGGCCCGACCAAGCCCCAACTGATGGCCGCCCTCCGCGCGGCGGAGACCTCCGACCAGATCACCGAGGCGCTGTGGGCCCTCGGCGGACGGCGGCGCGGCGGCGCGGAAGAGCTGGAACACCTGGTCGACCATCCCGACCCCGAGGTCCGCGACACCCTCGCCGACCTGCTCCAGAACTACCGCGGCCGCGCCGCCCGGGAACTGCTGACCCGGCTCGGGCGGCACGGCCGCTGAGCGCCCGAGCGCCGCCGCCGACCGGAGCGGCACCGCTCAACGGGCCTCGCGCAGCTCCGCCAACCGCGCCTCGATCTCCGCCAGCTCGGCGCGCAGCCTGTCGGCCTGCTGCTCCGCCTCCGCCCGCTCCGCGCCCAGGATCTGCTCCACCGCCTCCTGCACGCCCGGCACGTCCACCAGCGCCACCATCCTCAACGCCTCCGCCGGCTTCACCACGTACGGCTTCGCCAGGGCCTTGCTGCCCTGCTGCGCCGCCACCGTCCACTCGCCGTCGGCGTACGCCAGGGTCACCGTCAGACCCGCCGGGCCCTTCGCCTTGACAGCCTTCACCGCCCGCCGCGGCGCCGGCTTCGCCTCCACCTGCTCCACCTTCGGCTCCTCCCGACGCGGCGCCGGCACCCGCGGGGTGTCCAGCACGAACTCCGGCTCCGCCGGCCCGGCCGGCTGCTCGACCTCCGGCTCCGGCTTGGGCTCCGCCGCCTTGCGGCCCGCGCCGCGCGGCGCCACCGCCACGTCGGCGGGGGAGAAGGGCAGCTCGTCCCGGCCGAACCGGACCACCACGAACTCGTCGGACACCTCGGGGTCGGTCAACTCCACCACCTGACCCACCTGACCGGCGATCTGACCGGCCGAGGCGGTGAACACCACCCTGGGCTTGCGACCCGCCGCCAACGCCTCCCGGATGCTCCGCACCTCGTCAGTGGACAAACCCTGGCCCGCCATCACAGCCCTCTTCCGTACACGTGTTTGATTCCTGCCTTGATACCAGCCGGCTGCGACAGACGGAAGATCAACCCCCGAGGGCCCGCAACGCCTGATCGGCGTGACCGTTCATGTCCAGCTCGCTGTGGATCACCGCGAGCACCCGCCGGTCCGGACCGATCACGAACGTCATCCGCCGCATGCTCAACGGCCCCAACGGCAACCGCCGGCGCACCCCGAACGCCTCCGCCACCGTCCCGTCGACGTCCGACAACAGCGGATAGTCGAACCCGTGCCGCCGGGAGAACTCCGCCTGCTTCTCCACCGGATCCCGGCTGATCCCCACCCGGGACGCCCCCACCGCCGCGAACTCCGCCGCCAGATCCCGGAAATGGCAGCTCTCCGCGGTGCACCCGCGGGTCATCGCCGCCGGGTAGAAGAACAACACCACCGGACCGGCCGCCAGCAGCTCCGACAGCCGCCGGGGCGTACCCGTCTCGTCCGGCAGCTCGAAATCCTCGACCACGTCACCGACGCCCACACCCACCGCGCACCTCCACCGCCGACCGAACCCGACGGGCGGAGCCTAGGCGATCACCCCCACACCGCGGCCACCTCGTCCACCACCGACGCCGCCTGCGCCCACCCCGCCCGCGCCGCGCCCGCCCGCCGCGCCGGATCCAGCACGTTGCGGCCGATCGCCGCCCGCGCCGCCCGGTCCGGCGACACCACCACCACCCGCGCCGACTCGCGCAACGCCGCCACCTGCGCCGACAACCGCGGCATCGGCCCGAACGCCGACGTCATCGGCGCCAACACCACCACCGCCCGCGCACCCTCCGCCAGGTCCGCGTTCACCGCCGATCGCACCCCACCGTCGACGTACCGGCCCGCACCGATCGTCACCGGCGGCCACACCCCCGGCACCGCGCAACTCGCCCCCACCGCGTCCACCAGCGACACCCCACTGCCGGCGTCGAACACCACGAACTCACCCGAGGCCGCGTCCACCGCCGTCACCAGCAACCGCCGCGCCGGCCACTCCCGAGCCGGCAACCGCGCCTCGATCACCGCCCGCCGCGACTCCTCAGACGGGGTACGCGCCGCCACCGCCATCGCACCCACCCGCGCCCGCGCCCGCACCGCGTCCCGGGTACGGCCACCCGCCCACACCAGCCGCGCCGCCGCCGCCAACCCGAACCGCGTCACCACCTCACCCCGCGCCGGCGCCAACTGCGCCTGGTACGACTCGACCACCGACCGCCCGGAACACAACTGCGCGCCCACCACCGAACCCGCCGACGTGCCCACCACCAGATCCGCGTCCGCCAGCGCCACCCCCCGCTCGGCCAACCCCGCCAGCAGCCCCCACTCCCAGGCCACCCCGGTCACCCCGCCACCACCCAGCACCAACGCCCGCGACATCGCCACCACCCCCTCCCGCACCGGCCCGTGCCGGAAACGGTAACGTCGCCCCACGCACAGGGGGAGCACTGCATTGAATCCGGTCACAGTCATCACCGGCGGCAGCCGCGGCATCGGCGCCGCCACCGCCCGGCGGCTCGCCGCCGAGGGCCACCACGTCGCCATCGGCTACCGCCGCGACCACGACGCCGCCGCCCAGGTCGTCGCCGACATCCGCGCCCACGGCCGCCACGCTGTCGCCGTACCCGCCGACACCTGCGACCCCGACCAGGTCCAGTCGCTCTTCGACGCCGCCGCCGACCTCGGCCCACTCACCGGGCTGGTCAACAACGCCGGCGTCACCAGCCCCGTCGGACCCTTCACCGACCTGCGCGCCGACCACCTGCGCCGCGTCGTCGACGTCAACCTGATCGGCTACGTCCTCTGCGCCCAACAGGCCGCCCGCCGACTCACCACCGGCGGCGCCATCGTCAACATCTCCTCCGCCGCCGCCACCCTCGGCAGCCCGGGGGAGTACATCCACTACGCCGCCGTCAAGGCAGCCACCGACACCCTCACCATCGGCCTGGCGAAAGAACTCGCCCCCCGGGGCATCCGGGTCAACGCCGTCGCCCCCGGCATCATCCGCACCGACATCCACGCCGACTCCGGCGTACCCGACCGCGCCGACACCGCCGTCGGCCGCATCCCGCTCGGCCGCGCCGGCGAACCCGACGAGGTCGCCGGCGCCATCGCCTGGCTGCTCGGCCCCGACGCCACGTACACCACCGGCGCCGTGCTGCGCGTCTCCGGCGGACTCTGAACACGACGTGGGGGCGCAGGCCACCGCCCGCGCCCCCACGACCACGCCCGTCAGTTGATGAACAGCTTCGCCGCCGTGATCAGCGTCTGCACCACGCCGTACCCCAGCAGCGCCGACACCACCAACCAGGAGATCCACAACCGGGCCGTCTGCCCGTGTCGGTTGCCCTCGTACATCGCGTGCCGCTCCTCTCCGCCGCCACCGTCGCCGTACCCTCATCCGCGCCACGGGCGGCTTCTCCGCCACCCGCGCCGGATCGAACCCCGCCGGACGCCAGTCCTTCGCCGGCACCCGCACGTTGAACACCCGAACATCATGATCAGGAAGTAGCCGACGCCGAGCGCTCACCCCGACATCACGCCACGGAAACATCCGGCCCGACCCCGGCCACCCCGTCCCCGGCCACCATCTCCAGCCGGGGAATCAATTGCAACGCCAGGCGGGCCCGACCCGGACCCGGCATCCGGCGCGGCCCATACTTCGCGTCGAACAACGCGAACACCCGCGCCCGCTGCGCGTCCCCGTCCACCCGGGCCAGCCGGAACCGCGTCCCCGTCCAGCCGTCCATCGCCAACGCCCGGGCCACCTCCACCTCCAGCGCCCCGGCGCCGTGGTCGGTGAGCTGGTCCACCATCGGCGAACCGTCGATGCACCACCCGTCCGCCACCGCCACGAAGTGCACCGCGCAGGACCGCAGCACCACACCGTCGTGCCGCAGCGACACCGGCAGGCAGACGTACTCGTCCAACCGCCGGGTGCTCGGATGCCGCCACAACTCGTCGAAGCGGCTCTCCACGAACTCACCCAGCGGACTGGCCATGAACACCTCCAGGTGCGGAGCCGCGGACGCCCGCACCCCGACCGGGAAGAACGAGATCAACGCCTTGTCGTCCCACTGGAACATGTGCACCGTCGGCGAGGCGTCGTAGATCCGCACCTGCAACCGGGCCCGCGCCTCCGCGTCCAACGACTCGGCGAACTCGTTCAGCCGGCGCAGGTTGTCCGCGATCACCTCGCGGACGTTCACCGGCCGAATCTCCTCCGCCCGCTGCGACGCCGCCGCCGAATCCGGATCCAGCAGCAACACCCGGACCAGCACCCCGTTGCCCAACGCCGTCCGCAGCGCCCGTAGGAACCGGTCCCGCCCCGCCCCCTCCAACAGGTGGGAACCGATGTCCATGATGGAGACCGTCGATCCGGCCGCCGCCACGTGCGCACTGAACTCCGCATCGTCGAAACTCGGATGCTCCTCCACCCGGGACCGGCGCACCTCCTCGAACAACGGGTCGACGATCGCGTACGAGAACGCCACGATGACGATGCTGGCGCCGATGTTGAGCAGCAGCTCCTGGTTGTAGCCGGTGACCACCCGACCCCAGGTCAGCAGCCCCGCCGACACCGCCAACAGGCCCAGGAAACCGGCCGCGCGACGGCCACGCCACCGCAGGCTCCGACGGAGCACCCCCGCTATCCGTGTGCCCACGCGTCCTCCCCACTGGCGCAGGTGAGATCGATGATGCCCACCGCCATCGACCGACGCAACGACGACCGGACGGCACCGAGCCGTGGATCATGGCGGGGGAGCGTCCGGACCACGGAGAACGTCACATCGCAGATCCCACAATTGCCGGAAGGCAACAATTCCTTCCCGCTTCCCGATCCTGAGGGCGACACCGTCCTAGCCTCTCGATGCGACCAGCCGTCACCGCGCCGCGGGAGGGAAGAGTCATGCGCCCAATCGTCCGGCGGCTCTGCGCCGTCACGTTGGCAGGTCTGCTCACCGCGCTGACCACGCTCCAGGCGGGTCCCGCAGCCGCGGAGACGGCAACCATCAGCGGCCGCGTCCTCGATGCGCAGAGCGGTCTGCCCCCCGCCTTCGGGGCCTGCGTGACCGCCCATGACGACAACGACGGACACATCGTCGCCACCGCGTGCATCGACCTGCAGAGCGGTGCGTTCGCCGTCGACGGGCTGGAGTCCGGCGTGGGCTACCGGATCGAAGTCGGTTCGGGCGGCGACGCGTATCCGCTGGAGACGTGGCTGCCGGGCGGTCCGACGATCAACCACGCCGTACCGGTGGTCGCACCGGCCGTCCTGGACATCCCACTACCGCGCGCTGGCACGCTCACCGGCACGCTCACCCGATCCGACGGCGCTCCGGCCGCCGACCTGCCCGTGGTGGTCTGGCTGTCCGACCGCGAGGAGGCGTTCGGGCGTACGGCCACCACCGCGGCCGACGGAAGCTGGACGATCGGCCAGCTGTACCCGACGCCCTACAAGGTCTCCTTCGAATGCTGCTGGCCGGCCTGGGCCTACGGAAAGACCGACTGGTCCAGCGCCGACATCATCGACCTTCCCGCCGGCCAGACGGTACGGGTGGACGACACCTTCTACCTGCCGGCGACCATCAGCGGCCAGCTGAACGACGCCGTCACCGGGCAGCCGATCGAGGGCGCCTGTATCGAACTGCGCAGCGTCGACCCCGCGGGCGGCGGATACGTCCCCGGATGCACCGACGCCTCCGGCGCCTACCTGGCCGACTACGTGACGCCGGGCCAGTACAAGGTCATCTTCTACGACCCCCAGGGCCGATACGCGGCGACCTACTACGGAGGCGACAACCTGGCGTCGGCGACGGTCATCACCGTCGCACGCGGTGGCCGGGTCACCGGAGTCGACGGCCGCATGACGGCCGGCGCGACCCTCACCGGCCGTGTCGTCGACTCGCGGACCCGGCACCCGGTGGCCGGGATCTGTCCACTCGCGCACGCCGGTCGAGACGGCGATCCCGTCGACAACCAGCAGCAGGAGTGCTCCGACAGCGACGGCCGGTGGCGGGTGTCCGCCCTGCCCGCCAGGCCGACCACCATCCAGCTGTGGGGCGGCGGCGACCCGTACGGCGAGCAGTGGATCTACAACGCGCATACCCAGGCCAAGGCGACGGTGTTCACGCCGGAGGCCGGACGCACGACCAGCACCCGCGACGTACGACTCACCGCCGGCTGACCGGTCGTTACCTGATCATCGAGAAATGACGCCACCCCTTCCGGTGAGCATGGAGTCGTCAACGGCTGGCGTGCGGCGGCGGGAAACGGTGTAGCCGGTGGCGAGCACGCCGAAGGTGATGATGGCGATGGCGCAGAACAGCAGAGCCTTCCGGGCGCCGAGTGCGCTGACGAGAGGGCCGCCGAGCATGGTGCCCGCGGGCACGGCCACCACGGTGACGGCACCGTTGGCGGCGAGGACCTGTGTGCGGTTCGCGGCCGTGGTGCTGCGTTGGAACAGCGCCATCGCTGTGGGTACGTACGGGGCCCAGATCGCGCCGCCCACCGCGAACGACAGCAGTGACAGGCCGGGGGGCGCGCCCAGGCCCAGGGGCAGCATGGTGAGGCCGAAGCCCACGACGATCCCGATGGTGACGGTCCACAGCGACCATCGGCGCACGTAGCCGGTGGCCATGGCACCGACGAGGGCACCCGCCCCGAACGCCAGGTAGTACGTGCCGAGCAGGGCCGCCGAGGCATTCAGGTCGTGGGCGATGTAGAGGGGGAGTGCGACGTAGACGGGGCCGAAGAGGAAGAAGAACCCGAAACTCAGGGTGAGCAGGCCGAGCAGATTCGGCTGGCGGCGGATGACACCGAAGCCGGCGGTTCGTGAGACGCCGACCGGCGCCGGGACCGGCCGGTCGACCGAGGGTACGGCCCGGTGGTAGGTGAGAGCGAGGACGGCGAAGGTGCCCGCGTCGATGGCGATCACCCACACGGCGCCACCCCAGCTGATCAGCAATCCGGCCAGTGGAGGTCCGCCGATGGCGGCCACCTCGGCGACAGTGCTGAGAACGGCGTTGCCGGCGAGGTGGTGGCGTTGCGGCAGCGCCTCGGCGATCAGCGTGTAGCGCCCCGCCGAACCCCAGGAGTGCAACAGCGACGAGCAGGCCAGCAGCACGACGTACAGCCAGAGAGTCAACATCCCGAACGCGTGGGCCAGCGGGATCGCGGCCAGGGCGGCCGCCCGCAGCGTCGCGTCCCAGCCGGCCAGACGGGCACCGCTGAACCTCGCCAGCCGCCGGCCGAAGACCAGGGTGCCCACCACGCTGGGCAGGGTGTACGCCGCGACCGCGATGGCCACCCAGGTGCCGCTCCGCTCCGGCGGCGCCAGTTGCCACGCCAACCAGCTCACCGCGACGACCGCCATGCCATCACCCAGGGCGGACACCGCCAGACCGGGCAGGATCCGGCGCAACATCGGGTGGCTCAGCACCGCCCAGTACGGCGAGGAACGCGGGAAGCGGGGCGGCACCGTCTCGGGTCTCATCGGATCACTCGACACGACCGGCAGCAGCGAGATCAACGAAGGTCGCTGTCGGCAGAATCCGCTGACAGCCGAACGCAGATCCTTCGTCGTGGTGGCGGCATGAGCCTCCGCGGACTGCTGACGAGACGTGGGACGGGTGGCGGATACCTCAGGGCCCGAGCAGGTCGAGGACGTAAGCGGAGCAGACCGGGGCAGAGCGGGCACGGAGTCGGGTGGGACGCCAGCGGCGCTAGGCAATTTCGGCACGATATGGCACGATCTCGTAGGTGACCAGCAGTCCCGCCGCGGCGCAGCACCTGCGCGACCTCGCGCTGCTGCGCCGCGTCCGCGACCGGATGGACCGGGAGTACGCGCAGCCGCTGGACGTCGAGGCGCTCGCCCGCGGGGTGAACATGTCGGCCGGTCATCTCAGCCGTCAGTTCAAGCTCGCGTACGGCGAGTCGCCGTACGCCTATCTGATGACGCGGCGCATCGAGCGCGCCATGGCGCTGCTGCGTCGTGGCGACCTCAGCGTCACCGAAGTCTGTTTCGCGGTCGGCTGCTCGTCGCTGGGCACCTTCAGCACCCGGTTCGCCGAGCTGGTCGGTGTGCCACCCAGCACCTACCGGGACCAGGCTGCGAGCGCGGCAGGCGAGATGCCGTCGTGCGTGTCGAGACAGGTGACCAGACCGATCAGGAATCGAGAAGCACGGGTGTCGGCGCCGCAACTAGCCTGAGCGCCATGGACATCACCATCTACTCGGCCTTCCTGCCGCACACCGACGCGGACGCGGCCCTGGTCTTCTACCGCGACACCCTCGGGTTCGAACTCCGCAACGACGTCGGCTACAACGGGATGCGCTGGCTCACGGTCGGCCACCCGGACCAGCCCGGCACGTCCCTTGTCCTGCATCCACCGGCCGCCGACCCCGGCATCACCGATGACGAGCGCCGCGTCATCGCCGAGATGATGGCCAAGGGGACCTACGCCATCCTCACCCTGGCCACCCCGGACCTCGACGAGACCTTCGCGAAGCTGGAGTCCAGCGGCGCCGAGATCGTCCAGGAGCCGATCGAGCAGCCGTACGGCATCCGCGACTGCGCCGTCCGCGACCCTGCCGGCAACCTCCTCCGCATCAACGAGGTGCGCTGAGATGGCCGCCCTCAAGTCCGTCATCCTCGAAGTGCCCGACCCGGCAGCCGCCGAGGAGTTCTACGCCGCGTTCGGCGTCGGCGCTCACGTCGGCGTACGCGCTTCGGGGGAGCCGACGACCGGCTTCCGCGCGTTCACCCTGTCGGTCGTCGTGTCCCAGCCGAGCACCGTCGACAGCCTCATCGGCAGCGCTCTGGATGCTGGCGCCACGGTGCTGAAGCCGGCCAAGAAGAGCTTCTGGGGCTACGGCGGCGTCGTGCAGACCCCGGACGGGGCGATCTGGAAGGTCGCGACGTCGTCGAAGAAGGACACCGGCCCGGCCACCCGGGAGATCGACGACGTCGTGCTGCTGCTCGGAGTCGAGGACGTCAAGGAGACCAAGCGGTTCTACGTCGACCGCGGCCTCGCGGTGGGGAAGAGCTTCGGCGGCAAGTACGTGGAGTTCGACACCCCGTCGTCGCCGGTCAAGCTGGCGCTCTACGGACGGCGTGCCCTCGCCAAGGACGCGGGCGTCTCCCCGGACGGCACCGGATCGCACCGGATCGTCATCGGCACCGATGCCGAAAACTTCACCGATCCCGACGGGTTCATCTGGGAGAGCGCGTCCGCCTGAGGGCGCGATCGGGTAGACAAGGGCCGCTGCCGCGACGGCGGCCCGAGAGAGGGAGACACGAAAGCATGACCAAGAAGGCGGCCGCACCGGCGCCCGAGCAGCACGCTGCCGACAGCCACGATCTGATCCGCGTGCAGGGCGCCCGCGAGAACAACCTCAAGGACGTCAGCATCGAGCTGCCGAAGCGCCGGTTGACGGTCTTCACCGGCGTCTCGGGCTCGGGGAAGAGCTCGCTGGTGTTCGGCACGATCGCCGCGGAGTCGCAGCGGATGATCAACGAGACCTACAGCGCCTTCGTGCAGGGCTTCATGCCGACGCTGTCGCGGCCGGAGGTCGACGTGCTCGAAGGGCTGACGACCGCGATCATCGTCGACCAGGAGCGGATGGGCGCCAACCCCCGCTCCACCGTCGGCACCGCCACCGACGCCAACGCGATGCTGCGCATCCTCTTCAGCCGGCTCGGGCAGCCGCACATCGGCTCGCCCAACGCGTACTCCTTCAACGTCCCCTCGGTGAAGGCCAGCGGTGCGATCACCATCGAGCGCGGCGAAGGCAAGACCAAGACCGAGAAGGCCACCTTCAACCGGCTCGGCGGCATGTGTCCGCGCTGCGATGGCATGGGCTCGGTCACCGACTTCGACCTGTCCGCGCTGTACGACGACAGCTTGTCGCTCAGCGAGGGTGCGCTGACGATCCCCGGCTACAGCATGGACGGCTGGTACGGCCGCATCTTCAGTGGCTCCGGCTACTTCGACATGGACAAGCCGATCAAGAAGTTCACCAAGAAGGAGCTCCACGACCTGCTCTACCGGGAGCCGACCAAGATCAAGGTCGAGGGCATCAACCTCACCTACGAGGGCGTGATCACCAAGATCCAGAAGTCGATGCTCTCCAAGGACGTCGAGGCGATGCAGCCCCACATCCGCGCCTTCGTGCAGCGGGCGGTGACCTTCACGACCTGTCCCGAGTGCGACGGCACGCGGCTCAGCAAGGGGGCCCGGTCGTCGAAGATCGAGGGGAAGAACATCGCCGACGTCTGCTCGATGCAGATCAGCGACCTGGCGGACTGGGTCCGGGGCCTCGACGAGCCGTCGGTGGCACCGCTGCTGACCGGGCTGCAACACCTCCTCGACTCGTTCGCGGAGATCGGGTTGGGCTACCTCTCGCTCGACCGGCCGTCCGGGACCCTGTCCGGGGGAGAGGCGCAGCGCACCAAGATGATCCGCCACCTCGGCTCGTCGCTCACCGACGTCACCTACGTCTTCGACGAGCCCACGATCGGGCTGCACCCCCATGACATCGAGCGGATGAACGACCTGCTGCTGCAGCTGCGGGACAAGGGCAACACCGTGCTCGTCGTGGAGCACAAGCCCGAGACGATCGCGATCGCCGACCACGTCGTCGACCTCGGCCCCGGCGCCGGCACGGCGGGCGGCACCGTCTGCTTCGAGGGCACCGTTGAAGGGCTGCGGGGGAGCGACACCACCACCGGCCGCCATCTCGACGACCGGGCGACCCTCAAGGAGTCGGTGCGCTCGTCCTCCGGCACCCTGGAGATCCGCGGCGCGTCGACGCACAACCTCCAGGACGTGCACGTCGACCTCCCGCTCGGGGTGCTCTGCGTGCTGACCGGCGTCGCCGGCTCCGGCAAGAGCTCGCTGATCCACGGCTCGGTCGCCGGCCGTGACGGCGTGGTCGTGATCGACCAGGGCGCGATCCGCGGCTCGCGACGGAGCAACCCGGCGACGTACACCGGCCTGCTCGAACCGATCCGCAAGGCGTTCGCGAAGGCCAACGGCGTGAAGCCGGCGCTCTTCAGCTCCAACTCCGAGGGCGCGTGCCCCGCCTGCAACGGCGCCGGCGTCATCTACACCGACCTGGGCGTCATGGCCACCGTCGAGTCCACCTGCGAGGAGTGCGAGGGGAAGCGGTTCCAGGCGTCGGTGCTGGAGTACACGCTGGGCGGCCGGAACATCGCCGAGGTCCTCGCGATGCCGGTGACCGAGGCCGAGGAGTTCTTCGAGGACGGCGAGGCACGCACGCCGGCCGCCCACAAGATCCTCGACCGGCTCGCCGACGTCGGGCTCGGCTACCTCACCCTCGGCCAGCCGCTCACCACGCTGTCCGGCGGCGAGCGACAGCGGCTCAAGCTGGCCACCCAGATGGCCGAGAAGGGCGACGTCTACGTCCTCGACGAGCCGACCACCGGCCTGCACCTCGCCGACGTCGAGCAGCTGCTGGGGCTGCTGGACCGGCTCGTCGACTCCGGCAAGTCGGTCATCGTCATCGAGCACCACCAGGCGGTCATGGCGCACGCCGACTGGATCATCGACCTCGGCCCCGGCGCCGGCCACGACGGCGGCCGGATCGTCTTCGAGGGCACACCCGCCGACCTCGTCGCCGCCCGCTCCACCCTCACCGGCGAGCACCTCGCGGCCTACGTCGGCACCTGACCGAGGCTCTCGCGGACATCGCCACCTGAAACCACCCCTGACCTGCGATGGCTCAAGATAGTGAGACCCAGCCCCAGCTGTTCTCACTATCTTGAGCCAGGTCCAGGTTCTTGCCATGCGACCTTTGAGACGCTGCCTTCTTTCGCCAATGGGGGCGCGCCCGGGGCGGTTACTGTGCGTCACTCCCGTCAGGCAGATGAAAGAGTGGTGGCGGTCGAGGACCTTGCCCTAGTCCGCAAATAGGCGAGATCCTGCTGAGCTGTCAGTCCAGGCAGAACTCGTTGCCCTCGGGGTCGGTCATCACGATAAAGCCGGCGCTCATCGGGGGAGCGGGCTCGTAGCGACGCACCCGCGTCGCTCCCAGCGCGACGAGCCAGTCGCACTCGACCTCCAGCGCCGCCATCCGCTCCTCTCCCTGCAGTCCGGGAGCCGCACGGACGTCGAGGTGGACGCGGTTCTTGGCGACCTTGTCCTCCGGCACCTGCTGGAAGAACAGCCGTGGGCCGTGCCCGTCCGGGTCCTCGATGGCCGATCTCGTGTTGCGCTGCTCCTCCGGTACGCCGACCCGCGCGAGGAAGTCGTCCCACGCGGCCAGCGGGTCGGCGTCCTCGGGCAGGTCGACTCCGGGCGGGCCGGGGTGGACGTAGCCCAGTACGTCACGCCAGAAGGACGACAGCGCCCGCGGGTCGTGGGCGTCGAAGGTGACCTGGATGTGGCGGCTCATCGGGTTGCTCCGCTCGTAGCGGGTTTCATGTGCAGGTAGAGGTCGCGCAGCAGGCAGACCTCGGACAGGTGGTGGATCAGCTCGCGGTGGATGTGCAGCACCAGATCGGCCATGGGCGCCTCGGGGAAGGGCTCCTCCGCGCCGACCGGGACCCGGAGCCCGGCCTCGCCGAGGCCGCGCACCCCGGCCAGCCAGACGTCGAGCTGGGCCTCGAGCTGGTCGAGCGCGGTGGCCGCGCTGCCGGCATACTCCCAGGTCTCGTACGACGCCGCCGGCGCGCCGAAGTGCGCCGCGTTGCGCGCGGCGAGCACGCCGACGATGACGTGACCGAGTCGCCAGGCGATCGTGGTGAAAGCCGCGGGGACCGGCTCGGGGAAGGCGTAGTCCACCGTGAAGTCCCCGGCACCGACCTGCACGGGCGCCGTCGAGCTGCCGCGCGGCCGCACGCTCCAGGCGTCCGGCACCGGCGACCAGAAGTACTCGTCGTCGGTGAGGCCGTCGAGCCGGGCTCGGAGCTGATGGTTCCAGTGGAACTCACACTGCTCGCGCAGCGTCCGGTTCCAGTCGAGTTCGTCTGCATCCATGGAGCCACCCTGACACCCCTAGCGGACAGAACTGGTCCGCTATCTCTGACAGGGTGGGCGACATGAACGTGGCAAGCGGTGACCAGCGGGGTACGACGGAGCGGGTGCTCACCCTGCTCGGGCTGCTGCAGCAGCGCCAGGTCTGGACCGGCCCCGAACTCGCCGACCGGCTCGGGGTCACGCCGCGCACGGTACGGCGTGATGTCGAGCGGCTGCGCACGCTTGGCTATCCGGTGCATGCCAGCCAGGGTGTCGGCGGCGGCTACCAGCTCGGCCCGGGGCAGGACCTGCCGCCGCTGCTTCTCGACGACGAGGAGGCGATCGCCACCGCGGTCTCGCTGCTCGCCGGCGCGGGTGGCGGGGTCGCCAGCGCCGGCGACGCCGCACTCCGGGCGCTGACCAAGCTCGACCGGGTGCTGCCCACCCGGCTGCGGCACGAGGTGCGCGCGCTCTCCGGCTCGGTGGAGTCCTTCGGCGGAGGCCGCACGCCGGTCGACCCCGAGGTGCTCATGACGCTGGCCAGAGCCTGCCGCGACGAGGTCGAGGCCGGCTTCGACTACCCGTCCGGGAGCGCGGTGCGACGGCGGCGGGTCGAGCCCTACCGCCTGGTCGCCTCCGACCGGCGCTGGTACCTCCTCGCCTACGACCTCGATCGCGACGACTGGCGCAGCTTCCGCGTCGACCGGATGACCGATGTGTCTGCACGGACCTGGCGCTTCCGCCCGCGCGCGGCGCCCGACGCGGCGACGTACGTGCAGGAGGGTGTGGCGAGTCGGGTCTACCCGCACCAGGCGCGCTTTCTCGTACACGCGTCGGCCGACACGGTGCGCGCGCAGATTCCGGCGTCGGCGGCCGTCGTACGACGGCGAGGAAGCGAGCTCTGCGAGGTGCTCAGTGGCGCCGGCAGCCTCGACGTCGTGCTCATGCACGTGCTCCTGCTGGGGCACGACTTCGAGGTACTCGACCCTCCGGAGCTCGGGAGGCGCTGTCGCGCGCTGGCGGAGAGACTGCTGTCGGCCGGTGCAACGATCTCACCGGTGCCGGACATGGAGGAGTCATGAGCCGCGACCACGCCAGCGCCGAGGAGCGCTTCCGCTGCCTCTATGCCGAGCACGTCGACCCGATCGGCTTCGCCGAGATGCGTCGGAGTAGCAGATGCTTCCTGGATTGCCCGCAAGAATGGCTCAGGATGAATGAGTGTCCCTTCTCATCCAACCTGGGCCACCTGGACCGGGTCTGACCTCAGATGGCCCACGAGAGCGAGAAGAGCCGAAGCCTGGGGCTTCTCACTATCGTGGGCCATCGCGCTGTTTGTCTTCTGATCGTGCCGGGGGCGTGGTGCCGTCACCGAAGGAGACATCGCAAGCCAGACAACGCTGGGTCACCGCCAGGCAGCCACAGGACCAGCATCACCGGCGGCGCGGGCCAAGAGCCAGGAGCCGGCTGAGGTATGCCACCCCGTCCCGCCGGGTAGACACCCGCGTGGACAGCGGACCGATCGGTGACCACGGTTTCCTCGCGGACGGTCGCACCGCGGTCCTGGTGGACCGGGCCGGATCGGTGAACTGGTGGTGCCCACTACGCTTCGACGGGCCCTCCGTCTTCGGGCGGTTGCTCGACGACGACGCCGGGCACTGGTCGATCCAGCCGGCGGACCACTTCACCTCCGAACGGTCCTACCTGGACGACACGCTCGTGCTGCGCACCATCTTCACCACCCGCCAGGGCAGCGTGGCGGTGACCGACGCCCTCGCGCTGGAGCCCGGCGCGCGAGGCCACGAAATCGGCCTGCGCTCACCGCGGGTGCTGGGCCGCGTGGTCGAGGGGCTCTCCGGCGAAGTGCCGGTGCGCCTGGACTACCGGCCACGGTTCGAGTACGGGCGGGTGACCGCCTACCTGACGGGCCACGAGGGCGTGGTCCACGCGACCGCCGGCGGCTGCCAGCTGAGCCTGCGCGCCGACGTCCCTCTGGAGTGCGGTCGCGGTGACGCCACCGCGACCTTCACCGTCCGGGCCGGCCAAACCTACCGCTTCACCCTCGGCCACGCGCCGACCTACGATGCCGACCCGCCCGCGTTGCCCGACGCCGACCGGGTGGTGGCCGACGCCGTCGCCGGCTGGCGCTCCTGGGCCGACCTGCACGCGGACCAGTACCGCGGCCTGTTCCGCGACGAGGTGCGGCACAGCGCCCTCATCCTGCAGGGAATGACCTACCGACCCAGCAGCGCGATCGTCGCGGCGGCCACCACCTCGCTGCCCGAGGAACCGGGTGGGGACCGCAACTACGACTACCGCTACGTCTGGGTGCGCGACTTCAGCCTCACCCTCCAGGCCCTCTGGCGGGCGGCCTGCCCGGACGAGGCCAATCGGCAGTTCACCTGGGTGGCCCGGGCGATGGGGCGCATCGGTGACGAACCGGTGCCCATCATGTACGGGGTGCAGGGGGAGCGGGACCTCACCGAGCACCCCCTCGACCACCTCTCCGGGTACGCCGACAGCCGGCCGGTCTTCGTCGGCAACGACGCCTGGAGGCAGCGGCAGTCCGACGTGCTCGGCGAGATCCTCGACGCGGCCTGGCTGATGCGCCACTACCTCGACCCGATGATGCCCGACGTGCGCCAACTGCTGCGGGACCTCGCCGACCAGGCGGCGCGCAACTGGCAGCGACCGGACGCCGGCATGTGGGAGGCCCGCGACGCCGAACGGCACTACGTCTCGTCCAAGGTGCAATGCTGGACGGCGCTGGACCGGGCCGTCCGCTTCGGCCCGCGGCTCGGCGACCAGACCGACGTGGCCCGCTGGGCCGCCGCCCGGGACGAGATCCGCGAGGCCGTACTGACCCAGGGCTGGCACGAGCGGCTCGGCGCGTACACCGGGGCCTTCGGTTCCGACAACCTGGACGCCTCGGTGCTGCTCATGCCGCTGGTCGGTTTCCTGCCGGCCGACGACCCGCGGATGCGCTCCACAGTGCGCGTGATCGAACGCGAACTGTCCCACGAAGGGCTGCTGCGCCGCTGGGACGGCGACCCGGCCGGCTTCGTCATCTGCTCGTTCTGGCTGGTCAGCTGCCTGGCGCTGGCCGGTGAGGTGGACCGGGCCCACCACATGTTCGGGCGGCTCGCCGCCCGGGTCAACGACCTGGGGCTCTTCGCCGAGCAGATCGACCCGCGCACCGGGGAGCAGCTCGGCAACTTCCCGCAGGCCTTCTCGCACATCGGGCTGATCAATGCCGCCGGCAGGCTCACCGAGGCCGCCCGACGGCGCGACGCCGCGGGCCAGCCGCGACATCCCGTGCCGGCCGGTACGGAACGGACGGAAGGAGCACGCTCATGACTGGACGCCTCGAGGGGAAGACCGCCCTGATCACCGGTTCGGACTCGGGGATCGGGCAGGCCACCGCGATCGAGTTCGGCCGGGAGGGCGCCGACGTGGTGGTGCATTACCTGCACGACCACGCCGGCGCGAACCACACGAAGGCCAAGGTGCAGGAGGCCGGCGGGCGGGCCGTGGTGGTGCAGGGCGACATCAGCGTCGAACACCAGGTCGAGGCGATGTTCGACGAGGCGCTGGCCGAGTTCGGCACGCTGGACATCCTGATGAACGACGCCGGGGTGGACGCCTCCGGCATCCCGGTCGCCGACCTGGACACCGAGACCTGGGACCGGGCCATCCGGATCAACGTCTACGGCACGTTCTTCTGCTCCCGGCGGTTCGTGCGGCATCGTCGCGACCAGGGCGGGCGCGGAAAGATCATCAACATCACCTCCATCCACCAGGAGGTCGCCCGGGCCGGCGGCGCGGACTACGACACCAGCAAGGGCGCCATGCTGGAGTTCGCCAAGAGCCTCGCCCTGGAGGTGGCCCCGATGCGCATGAACGTCAACAACATCGGGCCCGGGATGGTGCTCACCCCGTTCAACCAGCGGGCCATCGACGATCCGAAGTACCTCGAGGAGCAGGTGCAGAGCATCCCCTGGAAGCGGGCCGCCGAACCGGAGGAGATCGCCAAACTCGCCGTCTTCCTGGCCAGCGACGACGCCGACTACGTGACGGGCTCGACGTATTTCATGGACGGCGGCTTGATGCAGAACCAG
This sequence comes from Micromonospora sp. DT47, assembly GCF_049844475.1. NCBI lineage: Bacteria > Bacillati > Actinomycetota > Actinomycetes > Micromonosporales > Micromonosporaceae > Micromonospora > Micromonospora sp. DT47. Next base: position 40,974 of record NZ_JBNCLC010000026.1, read on the forward strand.
GGACAGGGCGCTTGATGACTCGATGTCGGGCGGCGTGTGCGCCCGACGTGAGGACTCGCTTCGCCACCACGTGCGAGGGGGAGGGGTCACCAGCCGCCGTAGAGCGTCCCTGATCGCGGCCAGGTTGTTCTCCGAGCCGAAGGCTCCATCGGCGCTGTCACCATTCAAGAGACTTGCGCGGTTTGTAGTCTTTCGCGTTCTTTGGGCGACGGTTGGTCGAGGATGAGTGCAGGGGGACAGCCAAGGGCGCAGGAACCGAAAGGAATTCGCACGTTGCTGCCATCGCAGAGAGAGGAGCCGAAGTCGTGGACATGAAGCTCGAGTTCATCGTGCTGCCGGTCACCGACGTGGAACGGGCTAAGAACTTCTACAAGGCGCTGGGTTGGCGGGAGGATATCGACATCGGCGAGGGGGATGCCCGGGTGGCGCAGGTGACACCGCCCAGGTCGGAGTGCTCGATCATGTTGGGCCGCAGCCTCACCTCGGCCGCGCCCGGCTCCCTGCAGGGCCTGTGCCTGGTGGTGAACGACATCGAGGCGGCCCGGGCCGAGCTGGTTGGCCGCGGCGTCGAGGTGAGCGAGGTGTTCCACGACGCCGACGGTGGAATGCCCCATGCGAACGCTCAAGGACGGGTCCCTGGGCTGGCTCCGGACCGAGCGAGTTATTTCTCGTTCGCCTCGTTCAACGACCCGGACGGCAATGGCTGGTACCTCCAGGAGGTCACCACCCGCTTTCCTGGCCGGCTGTGGTGAGTGCCGGACCGGCTCTTCTCGAGGAGGAGAAACGACACGGGCCGGGCGTCGGGGTGCGCCGGCCGCGCGCGACGTTGATTCGATAATGTACATTATGTCAAGTAAGACGGGCGTGGCCCTCCCCGGCGGCGGCTGCACTGCCTGGGTCAGGCAGCGCCTGCGGGGTCCTCCGACGCGACGGGGCGGTTGTCCGGTCGGGGCCGGATCTGGGGCCGGAGCCCGCGCCCGCCACCGCGGGCGGTGTGGGCACTGTCCAGGGGCCCGGTCGCCTCTACTCGTCAGGAGCGACCCACGGGGCGGGCGTTCCGCTGTCGCCGGCTCGCGGACCAATGCCATCCGGCTCCGTCATCGGGTCTTTCCCCCTCGTCGTCGAGCCGGCCCAGCCTGTCCGTGCCCCCGGCCGTCCATCGTGGCAGGTCGGCTCACACCTGCGGGCCGGGAGGGCCGTTGACGGAAGAACACTCCCCTCTCTCCCACTGGCTCGAACGTGAGAATCATGCATAATATCCCTTATGCATGACAAACGGGACGAGTCGGTTGTACGTCTCATCGAGGAGTTCCTGACCGCGCGGGCCACCCGCAAGCCCTCCCCCCACACCCTGGAGGCGTACCGGCGGGACCTGCGCACCGTCGCCACCCTGATCGGCGCGCACGGCACCCCTCCCCTCCCCCTCGACGAGCTGATGATCTCCGCCCTCTCCTCCCGGGTCATGCGGGCGGCGTTCGCCCGGTTCGCCGCTCCCCGCGCGGCGTCGTCGGTGCACCGGGCCTGGTCCAGCTGGAACAGCTTCTTCACGTTTCTGGTGGCCGAGGGGGTGGTGGCGGGCAATCCGATGCCGGCGGTGGGCCGTCCCCGCGCCCCGCTCCCCCAGCCCAAGCCGCTGCGCGGTGAGGACACCCCGGAGGAGCTGCTGGCCTCGGTGGCGCGGGAGGACGAGCGGCAGCGTGACCCGTGGCCGGAGCGGGACGTGGCGGTGCTGGCGTTGGCGCTCTGCGCCGGGCTGCGCCTGTCGGAGCTGCTGGCGTTGCGGGTGTCGTCGCTGACCGGTCGCCCTGGCGAGCGGCGGGTGGACGTGGCCGGCAAGGGAGGTCGACCCCGGGTGGTGCCGATCGAGCCGGAGCTGGACCGGGTGCTGGTGGCCTACCTGGACAGTCGGACCGGCCGGTTCGGGTCGCGCAGCGTGCGGCCGGACTCGGCGTTGCTGGTGGACCGGCGGGGTGAGCCGCTGCGTCGGGGTGGGCTGCAGTATCTGGTGGATTCCTGTTACCGGCGGGCCGGCATTGTCGACCGGGTGCCGCGGGGTGCGCGCCTGCACGCGCTGCGGCACACGTTCGCGACCCGGCTGGCCGAGGACGGGGCGAGCGCGGCGGAGATCATGCGGCTGCTGGGGCACGCGTCGTTGGCGTCGTCGCAGGCGTACATCGAGGTGACGGCGGGTCAGCAGCGGGCGGCGGTGCGGTCGAACCGGACGAACCGCGCGTTGGCCGGGTTGGTGCCGGATCCTCAGGGCTGACCGGTGAGGATCGCCGGGAGGACGGTGGCGATCGCGGTGGTCGGGTCGAAGTCGGGGTCGGGGTTGGCGAGCTGGTTGTTGAGCAGGCCGTCGATGAGGGCGAGCAGCAGGTGCAGGGCGGGGACGGGGTGGCGGGCGCCGAGGGCGGCCATGAGGGGCGCGGCCCAGGCGGTGAGCTGTTCCTGGCTGGCGGCGATCTGTTGTTGCAGGGCGGGTTGGTGGGCGGCTTCGCCGAAGATGGCGAGTCGGGCGAGGGTGAGGGCGCGGCCGGCGTCGGCGAGGTCCTGGACGAGGGCGCCGACGACGGTGGTGAAGGTGGCGGGGTCGATGCGGTCGAGGCTGCGGGTGAGCCTGTTCCAGCCGGCGGTCTCCCGTTCGAGGATGCGGGTGAGGACGCCGGCGAGGAGGGCTTCGCGGGTGCGGAAGAGGTTGGAGGTGGAGCCGGCGGGCAGGCCGGCGTCGGCGTCGACGGCGCGGTGGGTGAGGTGGCGGGTGCCGCGGGTGCCGAGGACGGTGATGGCGGCGTCGAGGATCTGCTGTCGGCGGTCGGCCATGATCTGACACTACAGCAGTAGTTTCTGGAACTACGTCTGCAGTACGGTCGGGTCATGAGAGGTTCAGCGGCCGTCATCGGGGGCGGCGTCGGCGGGCTCGCCGTGGCGGGCGGGCTGCACCGCGCCGGATGGACGGTGACCGTGTACGAGGGGGCGGCCGGCCCACCGGCCGTCGGCACCGGACTGGGCATCTGGCCGTCGGCCATGCGGGCGCTGGACCGGCTCGGGCTGGGGGCGGCCGCCCGGTCGCGGAGCCGCCTCCAACCCGACGGGGCGATGCGCCGGCCCGACGGTTCGCTGATCGCCAGGCTCGACGTGGCGCGCATCCGCCGCCGGCACGGCGAGGGGGTGCACCTGCTGTCTCGTCCGGCGCTGCTGGGGTTGCTCGCCGAGGCGCTGCCGGCGGGCACGGTCCGCTTCGGCTCCCCGGTGACCGATCCCCTCCCCCTGACCGACGACCATGACGTGGTGGTCGGCGCGGACGGCATCCGCAGCGTGGTGCGCACGGCCATGTTCGGCGACCGGTACCCGCTGCGGTACGCGGGGGTGACGGCGTGGCGGGGCACTGTGGCGCTGGACGTGCCGGCGGGCGGTGAGACCTGGGGTCGGGGCCGCAAGTTCGGCCTGACCCCGCAGGCCCTGGGCGTCACCAACTGGTACGCCGCGCTCGCCGCGCCGGAGGGGTACCGGCCGCCGGAGGGTGACCTGGCGGTGCTGCGGCGGTTGTTCGGTGACTGGCACGATCCGGTCCCCGCGGTGCTGGACCGGGTCGATCCGGGCGGGGTGCTGCACCACGACGTGCACTTCCTGACCGCGTTGCCGTCGTACGTGGGCGGTCGGGTCGTGCTGCTCGGCGATGCCGCGCACGCGATGACGCCGGACCTGGGCCAGGGGGCGTGCCAGGCGCTGGTCGACGCGGTGGCGCTGGTCGACGCGCTGGCCGGGGAGCCGGACGTGCGTGCCGCACTGGCGCGTTACGACCGGGAGCGGCGGCGGCCGACGCAGCGGATGGCGGCGATGGCGGCGCGGGCGAGCCGGCTGTCGCGGGTGCGGCGGTTCACCGGGGTGCGGGACCTGGCGGTACGGGCGGCGCTGTCGTTCGGTCCCCCGGGCTGACGGCGGGTGGCCACTGTCAGAGGTGGCGGCGTCGCCACTGGCTGACGGCGGTTTCCAGAGCCGCCTGCTCATCGCTGAGCAGCTTGCGGACCTGACGCCGGCTACGGCGTTTGACCACCAGCTGCAGCCCCACGAGAGTGAGGACGGCGGTCGTGAGGAGGGCCAGCGCGGTCAGCGCCGGCACCCGGTCTGCCACGGGAATCAGGACGGCGAGCACCCCCGCGGCTGCGATCAGGGCGGGGTCGAGCCGGCGCGCGGCGCGCGCCTCGATGGCCACCAGGGTCAGTACGTACACGATGGTCCCGCCGTAGAGGATGAACAGGTCCAGGCCACCGATCGCGAGCTGCGTCGCTGTGGTGGGCCGGGCGATGACGGCCGTCAGCAGGCGCTCCAGGCCGAGGGCGAACAGGATGATGCCGACGACCAGCGGTAGATGCAGATAGGTGTAGACGTCGCGGGCGAGCGGGATGCGGGCGGGTCCCCGCACGCCGTGCAGGACCTGCTCCACATGGACCGCGAGCACGTCGAAGTACAGCCACCACAGGGCCGCGATGGCGGCGATGCCGAGTATCGCGGCGGTGATGAGGGAGGCGGTTATCGGGCCGCCGCTGCGGTTCGTCGCCCCCACGCCCAGAGCGATGACCGATTCGCCGAGAGCGACGAGCACGATCAGGGCGTGTCGCTCAGCCCAGTGCCCGACGGACCGCAGCCGCCAGCCGGTGCGGCCGACCAGCGCGCCGGCGGCGTACTGCAGGAGTAGCGCCACGACCCAGCAGGCCAGCCGCACGGTGTGGGCGGTACCGGCGGAGAACAGGCGTGGCGGGACCACCGCGCCGACGATGATGATCGCGGTTCCGCCGGCCGTGAGCGCGTTCAGGGCCAGTGACCGCCGTCGTGCCGGCCAACTCGGCCCGACTGTGGTCCACAGGGCGCCGACGAGGATCGCCCACGTCACCAGATACGCGCAGGCGAAGACGAACGGGCCGTCCAGTCCTCCGGCATCAGTTTGGAAGGCGGTCTCCGTGGCCAGGACGAGCACGAAGACCGAAGCCATGACGGCGAAACCCAGCAGCGGCATGATGCCCTGGTCTGCGCGCAGGATGTTGCCCAGCGCGGCGAATCCACTCCAGCACCACCAGAGCAGCGCCAGTACGAGCATGGCCTCCAGCAGCCCGCGCGCGCTCAGATGCTCCGACGTCAGTGTGCCGACGTTGAGGAACGCGAATGCGAACACCAGGTCGTAGAACAGTTCCAGCCGGGTCACCCGGGAACCTGGGGCTCCCCAGCTGATCAGCCGAGATCGGTCTCTGGTATCCACTTTGTCAGTTTTGCAGCATTGGACCGACGGGAACGTCCACAAGCAGGATGCCGGGCAAGAACCGCGGCGCCGCTGGCTACCGCCAGGGCGGATCGTCCTGGGTGAAGGGTGGCCGTGCTCGCGCTGGCCGGGCGGATCGCCGGCGACGCCACCGCGCAGGTGCTAAGCGGTCGTTCCCCGGTGGCAGGATCGGCCGGATGCGGGTGGACGCGGCGCGGGCGGTGGCGGTCGACTGGGTACGCCAGCACGCCCGCCGCGACCCCGGCGTGCGGGGCGCGTTCTTCAGCGGCTCGACCGTTTCCCTGTCCGACGACGCGGTCCTGCCGGCGTCGTCGGACGTGGACGTGCTGCTGGTGCGCGATGAGCCGGGAAAGTTGGGCAAGTTCCGCCACGATGGGGTGCTGCTGGAGGTCACCGCGCTGACCTGGGACGACCTGGGTTCGCCGGAGGACGTGCTGGGGTCGTGGGTGTTCGCGCCGTCGTTCCGGACCGACACCCTCATCACGGATCCGACGGGCCGGCTGGCGGCGATCCGGGAGCGGGTGTCGGCGGGGTTCGCCGACCCGGAGTGGGTGCGGCGGCGCTGCGGCGGGGTGCGCCGGCGGATCGAGGACGGGCTGCGGGTGCTGGACGCCGCGGCGCCGCTGCACGAGCAGGTGACGGCGTGGTTGTTCCCCACGTCGCTGACGGCGGTGCTGCCGGTGGTGGCCGGGCTGCGGGATCCGACGGTGCGACGGCGGTACGTCCTGGCCGGACAGGTGCTGACGGAGCACAGGCTGGCCGGCCGGTACCCGGAGCTGCTGGACCTGCTCGACGGCGGTGGGACGGGTCCGGAGCGGGTGCGGGAGCACCTGGCCGGGTTGGCGGTCACGTTCGACGAGGCGGCGCGGGTGGCGCGGACCCGGTTCTTCTTCAGCGCGGACGTCAGGGCGGCGGCGCGACCGGTGGTGGTCGACGGGGCCGCGGAGCTGGTCGCGGCGGGCGCGCACCGGGAGGCGATGTTCTGGGTCGTGGCCACGTACGCGCGGTGTCACGCGATCCTGGCCGCGGACGCCCCGGAGCGGGAGGCGGCGCGGCGGCCGTGGTTCCTCGCGGCGCTGGCGGACCTGGGGGTGTCGTCGGCGGCGGACCGGCGGCGGCGCGCGGACGCGGTGCTGGCGTGGTTGCCGCGCGGTTGGTCGACGGCGCGGGAGGTGGCGGATGCGGTCCGCCGTCGAGATGTGGCACGCTGAGGGTGGACGCGACTGGCGGCACGGGGATGGGTCAACCATCGGGGAGCTCGTCGCGGGGGTCGACCGCCTGGGCCGCCGCGGACGAGGTGAGCCATGTCTGCTTCCACTTCCCCGACGACGACCACGGCCCGGCTGCTGCCCGGTAAGCCGGTGGCGGAGACGATCCTGGCCGAGGTGGCCGAGGGGGTGTCGGCGTTGCGCGCGGCGGGGGTGACGCCGGCGCTGGCGACGGTGCTGGTGGGTGACGACGACGCGAGCGCCGGGTACATCCGGATCAAGCAGCGGCAGGCGGCGGAGCTGGGCTTCGCGTCCCCGCACGTGCATCTGCCGGCGTCGGCGACGCAGGCCGACCTGCACCGGGTGCTGGAGGATTTCAACGCCGACTCCGGTGTGCACGGGGTGCTGGTGCAGCATCCGATTCCCGGGCATCTGGACTACGACCGGGCGTTGCAGGTCCTCGACCCGGACAAGGACGTGGACGGGATGCACCCGGTCAACATGGGCCGGCTGGCGTTGGGGCTGCCGGGGCCGCTGCCGTGCACGCCGGCGGGAATCGAGGCGTTGCTGGCGTACCACGGGGTGCCGGTGTCCGGGCGTGAGGTGGTGATCCTGGGTCGGGGTGCCACGTTGGGGCGGCCGCTGGCGATGCTGCTGGCGCAGAAGCGGCCGACGGCGAACGCGGCGGTGACGGTGGTGCACACCGGGGTGGCGGACTGGCCGCGGTACACCCGGCGGGCGGAGATCCTGGTGGCGGCGGCGGGGGTGCCGGGCATCGTGCGGCCGGAGCATGTCCGGCCGGGCGCGGTGGTCGTCGGCGGTGGGGTGCGGTACGAGGGGCGGCGGCTGCTGCCGGACGTGGACGAGTCGTGCGCCGAGGTGGCGGGGGCGATCACGCCGCGGGTCGGTGGGGTGGGTCCGACGACGGTGGCGATGCTGTTTCGCAATGCGGTGCGGGCGGCGCAGCGGGCGGCCGGGCAGGGCTGAGCCGCGACCGGCGGGGCGGCCCGGTGCCCGGGTCGCCCTGCTCGGGGGTCAGCCGAGGTCGACGACGAGGGGCCGGTGGTCGGAGATGGTGGAGCAGGGGGTGTTCACGGCGGTGACCGGCGGGAGCCGGTCCAGCCCGTGCCGGTCGGCGAGGATGTGGTCGAGTTGCACCCGGGGCGCGGCGGCCGGGTAGGTGGGGCGCCGGCCCAGCGGCCGCCATCCGGACAGCAGCCGGGCCGGGCCGGCGGGCAGGTTCAGGTCGCCGAGCAGGATGCGCGGGGCGGGCAGGGCGCGCAGCGCCCGCACGACGCGGCGCAGCTGGTGGGCGTTCCAGCCGGGGACGAAGGACAGGTGGGTGGCGGCGACGGTCAGCGGGCCGTGCGGGGTGTCCAGGACGGCGGCGAGGACGACCCGGGGTTCGTCGCGCAGCAGGACCAGGCCGCCGCCGGGGCCGGGCACGTAGATCGGGGACCGGACCGGGGCGGGGCGCAGTCGGGTGACCTGCCAGGACCGCACCGGGTGCCGGCTGATCAGGCCGACGCCGTAGCAGGGTTCGCCGTGGCCGTCGTCGTCGTGGCGCAGCGGGCGGAACTGTTCACCGGGGGTGCCGACCACGGCGGCGGCGAAGCGGTGCTCGGGGGCGTCCAGGGCGCGGGCGGCGATGGCGGTCAGGTCGAGGTTGCCGCTGCGCGACTGGTCCCGGTCGACCTCCTGCAGGGCCAGGACGTCGGCGTCGAGGGCGCGGACCGCGGTGGTGAGCCGGTCGGGGTCGACCAGGCCGTCGTGGAGCGAGCGGCCGTGCAGCAGGTTGAAGGTCGCCAGGCGCACTCCTGCACCCTACGTCCCCGTGCCATCCTTGCCCGATGGTCAAGGCATTGCTCTGTTCGGTGCTGCTGTTCGTCGCCGTCGCCTCGGTGGGGTTGTGGCTGCGCCGCCGCCGGGGCCGCTGACGGGCCGGTGAGGTCGGCCACACGGTGGGGCGGCAGGTCGGGACGGGTGGGAAGAATGGCCGACCGTGGATCCCCTGTCGCTGACCACCCTGCTCACCGCGGCCGCCATGGCCGGCTGGGTCGACGCGGTGGTCGGCGGGGGCGGGTTGCTGCTGCTGCCGGCGCTGCTGGTGGCCGCGCCCGGGGTGCCGGTGGCGACGGCGTTGGGCACCAACAAGCTGGCCGCGATCGCGGGCACCTCCACGGCGGCGGTGACGTACGCGCGCCGTACGAAGATCGACTGGGCGGTGGCGGGGCCGTCGGCGGGGCTGGCGGTGCTCTGCGCCGGTCTCGGTGCTGCCCTGGCGGGGGCGGTGCCGGCGGGGGCGTACCGGCCGGTGGTGCTGGTGGTGCTGGTGTCGGTGGCGCTGTTCGTGGTGTTCCGGCCGCGGCTGGGGGTGGTGGCGCAGCCGGACCGGCGTACCCGGGCGCGGGTGGTCGCGGCGGTGGCGCTGGCCGGGGTGGGCATCGCCCTGTACGACGGGTTGATCGGCCCCGGTACGGGCACCTTCCTGGTGCTGGCGTTCACCGCGCTGGTGGGCGCGGACTTCCTGCACGGGTCGGCCATGGCGAAGGTGGTCAATGCCGGCACGAACCTGGGGGCGCTGGTGGTGTTCGCGGCGACCGGGCACGTGTGGTGGCTGCTGGGCGCGGCGATGGCGGTGTGCAACGTGGCGGGGGCGGCGCTGGGGGCGCGGATGGCGTTGCGCCGTGGCGCCGGGTTCGTGCGGGTCGTACTGCTGGTGGTGGTGCTGGCGTTGGTCGCGAAGCTGGGCTACGACCAGTGGCTGGCCGGCTGAGCGGGCCGGGTCGGCTGGCCGGCTGAGCGCGGGAGCGCTCCGCCGGCCAGCCGGGCGGCTCAGGCGTGCCGGACCACGTCGTGGTAGTTCAGGCGGGGCAGCCGGGGGAACCAGGCGTCCGGGCCGGGGCGACCGATGTTGACCAGCAGCAGGGACTTCCAGCCGGTGTCGGCGAAGAACTCCTTGTCGACGCCGGCGGCGTCGAAGCCGCCCATCGGCCCGGCGGCGAGGCCGGCGGCGCGCACGCCGAGCAGGAAGTAACCGACCTGCAGGGTGGCGTTGAACCGGGCCAGGTGCTCGCGGCCGGCCGGGTCGCCGGCGAGGTGCTCGCGCATGCCGGGGCGGATCGGGAACACGGTGTCCATGTGCTCGTGGAAGTCGGTGTCGGCGGCCAGCACGGCCACCACCGGGGCGGTGGCGGTCTTGGCCTGGTTGCCCTCGGCGACGTGGTCGAGCAGCCGCTCGCGGCCGGCGCCGGGGCGGACGAACAGCACCCGCAGCGGCTGGATGTTCATCGCCGTCGGCGGGTACTTGACCAGGTCGAAGATGGCCCGCAGCTGGTCGTCGCCGACCGGCTCGTCGGTGAAGGTGTTGGCGGTGCGCGCCTCGGTGAACAGCTGCGCCTGGGCCTCGGGGCTCAGGCTGATCAGGTGCTCGGGCAGGACGTCAGTCATCGGGGTTCCTCTGTCGCGGGTACCAGGAATGTGCTCCGATAACGGTAGCAGCTAGTTTTTTAGAAGTGACTTGTCGGTGGTCGTATCCTTGGCGGTATGACGGTCGATCCCCAGCTCGGCGGCGGCCCCCGCGCGTGCGACGGGGGTGTCGCCCGGGCCTTCGCGTTCCTCGGCAAGCGGTGGAACGGCGTCCTGCTGGGCACCCTGGCCAACGGGCCGGCCGGCTTCGCCGAGCTGACCCGCGCCCTGCCCGGCATCAGCGAGTCGGTGCTCTCCGACCGGCTCGGCGAACTGGCCCGGGTCGGCCTGGTCAGCCGCGCCGTCCGGGAGGGCCCGCCGCTGGGGGTCAGCTACCAACTCACCGAGCGCGGCGCCGCGCTGGTGCCCGCCCTGGAGGCACTCGCCCGCTGGGCGCACGACCACCTGCCCGCCGAGCCGACCGGCGGCTGCTGACCCGATGCCGGTCCGCGCCGAACACGACCGGGACGCCCTGGCCGCGCTGCTGCGCCGCGACCCGGTGCTGCACGCCTACCAGCTCGGCGACCTCGACGACTTCTTCTGGCCGTACACCTCGTGGTTCCGCCGCGACGACCAAGTGGCGCTGCTCTACCACGGGGTCGACCCGCCGACGCTGCTGGCGTTCGCGCCACCGGAGCGGACCGCGCAGCTGGCGGCGCTGCTGACCGAGCTGGCGCCGCTGCTACCGGCCCGGCTATGGGCCCACCTCTCCCCCGGCCTGGACGCGGCGCTGGCCCCGTGGTTCCGCGTCGACGCCGCAGCTGTGCATCGGAAGATGGCGCTGACGGACCCGGCCCGGTTGGCGCGGGTGACCCCGGCAGGTGAGCCGCTGGGCCGGACCGACCTGCCGCAGCTGCACGCCCTCTACGCCGCGGCCTACCCGGGCAACTGGTTCGACCCGCGGATGTTGGACACCGGCCAGTACGTCGGCATCCGCGAGGCCGGGGACCTGGTTGCCGTCGCCGGGGTGCACGTCTGGTCGCCCGCCTGGCGGGTCGCCGCGCTGGGCAACGTGACCACCCACCCCCGGGTACGCGGCCGGGGGCTGGCCGGCGCGGCGGTGGCGGCGTTGTGCACCCGGCTGCGGGACACCGTCGACCACGTGACGCTGAACGTCAAGGCGGACAACGTGCCGGCGCTGCGGTTGTACGACCGGCTCGGCTTCACTCCCGTCGCCCACTACACGGAGTGTGCGCTGACCGCGCAGGCGGTGGCCGGACCGCTCTAAGCTTGCCGGTCAGCGCTGGCGGCTGGGTGAGTCGAACCGGCCTGCGCGGATCTCCCGCAACGCCCGGCGCCGGGTCTCGCCGCGCAGGGTGTCGACGTAGAGGCGGCCGGCGAGGTGGTCGGTCTCGTGTTGCAGGGCGCGGGCCAGGAAGCCGCTGCCGGCGATGGTGAGCGGCTCGCCATGCTGGTCGAACCCGTGCGCGGTGGCGTGCATCGCCCGCGGCGTCGGGAAGTACAGCCCGGGAATGGACAGGCAACCCTCGTCATCGTCCTGGAGTTCCTCGGACAGCTCCAGCATCGGGTTGATCATGTGGCCGCGGTGTCCGTCGGCGTCGTAGACGAACACCTGGGCACTCACGCCGATCTGCGGGGCGGCGACCCCGGCGCGGCCGGGTGCGCCGAGCAGGGTGTCCATCAGGTCGTCGACCAGGGCGCGCAGGTCGGCGTCGAAGCTGGTCACCGGCTCGCAAGGGGTGCGCAGCACAGGGTCGCCGATGATCCGGATCGGGCGCATAGTCATGTCCGGAAGGCTATCTGTCCGTTACGGTCCGGGATGTGGCACCCGGGCGGTCAGCCGCCGATCGGCCGGCCCCCGGATGAGGGCACCTCGAGTTCGTCCAGGATGCGGGCCAGGCCGAACTCGAAGGCCCGGGCCGGGTCGGAGGCGGCCCGGTACTCCTGACCGGGCGGCGGAGCCGACCCGGGCGGGGCGCCACCCTCGCGGCGAATCCGGCTCGCCCGGGCGTCACCGCAGATCGTGTCCTGGTGGTGCCACTTCTCCTCCGGGACACAGGCCTCGGGTTGTCAGCGACGAACCGCAGTGGAGCCCGCGGCTTTCGACCTCTTTCCGACGATACTATCCGTTATCACACCTTATGTTGGTAACGTCCCGGATGCCTATCGACGTCGCGTCGCCTTCGACACGGCCTCTAAAGATCATCCCCAGGCGTTGAGGCACCCGACGGAGGGGCCATCTTCCCGCCCCGTCGTCGGAGTGTGGATCCTCGATGACAATCACGACCAGGCCCTTACCGCGTCTACCGGCAGAGCTGTGGGCCGGCATCGACCGGTGGGTGGTCCTCGGCGCGTACTGGGGTTTCTCTCTCGGCCTTGCCTACGCCCAGCGGCATCTGCGGCGGGCCTCGGAGCTGATGCTGTTCCCGGTCAGCGGGTGGTCGGGCGGTTCCGGACGAGGGCCTCGATGCCGTCGAGGATGCGGGCCAGGCCGAACTCGAAGGCCCGCGCCGGGTCCGAGGCCGCCTGGTACTCCTGGCCGGCGGCGGTGCCCACCCGGGCGGCGGTGGGAAACCGCCGCGGGTCCATCGCCTTCTCCAGGTAGGGCGCGTGCGCCCGCCACCACTGCTCGTCGGTCATCCCGGTGCGCTGCGCGGCCTGGGCGGCCTCCACCGCGCCGCGTACCGCGCCGTGGACGTACCCGTCGACGAGGGTGACCACGGCGTCCATCTCCAGGTCGGTCAGGCCGGTGCCCTCCACGGCGCGCAGCTCGTACTCGTACTTGGCGGTGACGTTCGGGCCTAGCGGCGGGCGGGTGGTGGCCACCTGCAGCAGCCACGGGTGCCGCAGGTAGAGCGCCCAGTTCTCCCGGGCGATCTGCTCCAGTCGCCCCCGCCAGCCGCCGGGTACGCGCTCCGGGCGGGCGGTCTCGCCGTAGACGGTGTCGAGCATGACGTCGAGCAGCTCACCCTTGCCCGGCACGTGGGTGTAGAGCGACATGGTGCCCACCCCGAGGCGCTCGGCGACCCGGCGCATGGACAGCGCAGCCAGTCCCTCGGTGTCGGCGACCTCGATCGCGGCCCGCACGATCCGGTCCACGCTCAGGTCGCCGCCCTTGCGGCTGGCCTTCTCGCTGGTACGCCAGAGCAGGGCGAGGCTGCGCGCGGGATCACCGGTGCCGCTGTACTCGACCGTCATGCCCACACCCTACCGTCGCCGATACCGTAGGGCGTACGGCATGGCACCCCGCCGCTCCCCCCGTCGCGCCCGGGAATTCTCGCCTCGGCGGATTGCGGATGGACAGCCGGGTGGCCGGTCAGCCGGCGGCGAGCAGGGCGCGCACCGGGGCGGCCTTCGCCGCCGCCTCGGCGACCTCGGCGGCCGGGTCGCTGTCCCAGGTGATGCCCCCGCCGGCCCAGACGTGCAGCCGGTCGGTGTCCGCGGCGGCGGTCCGGATGGTCAGCCCGAGGTCGAGCCGTCCGGGGCCGACCCAGCCGAGCGCGCCCATGCTGGCGCCCCGTCCGACCGGTTCGAGGGCGGCGATCCGGTCCAGCGCGGCGAGCTTCGGCGCGCCGGTGACCGACCCGCCGGGGCAGACCGCGCGCAGCAGGCCGGCCAGGCCCAGCCCGTCGGCGACCGCCGCGGACACGGTCGACTCGGCCTGCCACAGGTCGCACCAGCGGCGTAGCGCGAACAGCTCGTCGACCCGGACCGACCCGGTGCGCGCCACCCGGGCCAGGTCGTTGCGTTCCAGGTCCACGATCATCACGTGTTCGGCGCGTTCCTTGGCGGAGGCGAGCAGCTCGCGGCGGCCGGTGGCGGTGGCCGGGCGGGTGCCCTTGATCGGGCGGGTGATCACCCGGCCGGCGGTCACCTCGACCAGGGTCTCCGGGGAGGCACAGCCGATCGCCCAGCCGTCGCCGTGCAGGGTGCCGCCGTAGCGGGCGCCGGGCAGCGCGCCGAGCCGGGCCAGCGCCGGCCGGGGGTCGCCGGTGTAGCGGGCGGCGGCGTGCCCGACCACGTTGACCTGGTACACGTCGCCGCGGCCGATGGCGGCCCGGACGGCCTCGACGGCGTCGGCGTGCTGTTGGGGTGTCCAGCTCTCCCGCCAGTCGGCCAGCCACCATCCGCCCGGGCCGGGTGGCGCCGGCCACCGGCGGGCGGCTGTCGCCGGCGCGGGCCGGGCCGGCGCGCCGGCCGGGTCGTGGTCGAAGACGACCACGGCCACGTCGGGCAGCGCCGGGACCGGGCTGGGCCCGCCGGTACGGGCGCCGACCATCGTCGCGCCGGCGGCGGCGGAGACGTACAGGGCGGCCCCGCAGGGCCCGGCCGGATCGTGTGCGGCGGGGCGGGCGAGGTCGGTGACGCCGAGGCCGTGACCGGCGAGGAAGTCCTCGGCGAGCGCGGCCGGATCGCCACCGTCGGTGACTCGCCACTCGTACCGGTCGCGCTCGACGAGCATGTTGCGGCACGACGCCGGCACTGCCGGTACGTCGATCAACGATTCTGGGAGCGTTTCCACGGCGTCTGGACCATTCTCACTCGTCCGTTCAGCGGATTTCGGGTAAACAAGGCGGATGCCTGCTCGATCCGGCGCGCTTCGGCTTGGTACTGTGCGTCACTGGTCATGTGAACCATGACACAGTGCCCCCACAGTCCGGAGAACCCGATGTGTCAGCACCAACCCACCTGCCCCTCCGCTGATGCGACGGACCGGGAAGCCGCCCGGGTCATCGCCTGCTTTCGTGAACAGGGCTGGAGCCTGCTCTGCAACGGTGTCATCGTTTTCGAGGACACCGGTGAGCTGCTCCCCGACGGCAGCACCATCGCCCCGCACCGCGGCCCCGCCCGTCACGCTCTCGTCGCCTGACCGATCACGCTCCGTCACAAGAGCTGGTCACACGGCATCAGGCTAGTCCCCCGGTCAGGGACCGCCCTCCCCAGGTCGACCAACCGGGGCGGCACCGCCGCCGCCCCGGCCCCGATCCCTCAATCCTCGAACGCCTCCGGTGACGGGCACGAGCAGACCAGGTTCCGGTCGCCGTACGCGCCGTCGATCCGCCGCACCGGCGGCCAGTACTTCGCCGCCCGGTCCACCCCGGCCGGGTACGCCCCCACCGACCGCGGATACGGGTGCGGCCACTCGTCGCCCGCCACCATCGCCGCCGTGTGCGGCGCGTTCGCCAGGGGGTTGTCCCCCGCCGGCCACTCCCCGGCACCCACCTTGTCGATCTCCGCCCGGATCGCGATCATCGCGTCGCAGAACCGGTCCAGCTCGGCCAGGTCCTCGCTCTCCGTCGGCTCCACCATCAGCGTCCCCGCCACCGGGAACGACATGGTCGGGGCGTGGAAGCCATAGTCGATCAACCGCTTGGCCACGTCGTCGACGCTCACCCCGGTCGCCCTGCTCAGCGGCCGCAGGTCCAGGATGCACTCGTGCGCCACCAGGCCCTTGTTGCCGGCGTACAGCACCGGGAAGTGGTGGCGCAGCCGCGCCGCCACGTAGTTGGCCGCCAGCACCGCCACCCCGGTCGCCCGGGTCAGCCCCGCCGCGCCCATCATCCGCAGGTACGCCCACGGGATCGGCAGGATCCCCGCCGACCCGTACCGCGCGGCGGAGATCGCCGGCTTGCCGTCGACGGGCGCGCCGGACGGGTCACCGGGCAGGAACGGCGCCAGGTGCGCCCGGACCGCCACCGGGCCGACGCCGGGGCCGCCGCCGCCGTGCGGGATGCAGAACGTCTTGTGCAGGTTCAGGTGCGACACGTCCGCGCCGAACTTCCCCGGCTTGGCGAACCCGACGAGGGCGTTGAGGTTCGCCCCGTCGACGTACACCTGACCGCCGGCGTCGTGCACCTTCGCGCAGAGCTGCGCGATGCCCGTCTCGTACACCCCGTGGGTCGACGGGTAGGTCACCATGATCGCCGCCAGGACGTCCCGGTGCTTGTCGATCTTCGCGTCGAGGTCGACCAGGTCGACGTTGCCGTCGGCGTCGCAGCCGACCACGACCACCCGCATGCCGGCCATCACCGCGGACGCCGCGTTGGTGCCGTGCGCCGACGACGGGATCAGGCAGACCTCCCGGTGCCCCTCGCCCCGGTCCCGGTGGTACGCCCGGATGGCCAGCAGGCCGGCCAGCTCACCCTGCGAGCCGGCGTTGGGCTGCACGCTGACCGCGTCGTAGCCGGTCACCTCGGCCAGCCATGCCTCCAGCTGGGCGATCATCTCCCGGTACCCGGCGGTCTGCGCCTCCGGTGCGAACGGGTGGATGTGCGCGAACTCCGGCCAGCTGACCGGCTCCATCTCGGTGGTGGCGTTGAGCTTCATCGTGCACGAACCGAGCGGGATCATGCCCCGGTCCAGGGCGTAGTCGAAGTCCGACAGCCGCCGCAGGTAGCGCAGCATCGCCGTCTCGGAGTGGTGGGTGCGGAACACCGGGTGGGTGAGGAAGTCCGACGTGCGCGTCAGCGCCTCCGGCAGCCGGGTGGTGGGCTCGCCGTGCGGCGACGGCGCCCCGAACACGGCGCACACCGCGTCCAGGTGCAGCCGGGTCGTCGTCTCGTCGCAGGAGATGCCCACCCGGTCGGCGTCGACCAGCCGCAGGTTGACGCCCCGCTCGGCCGCGGCGGCGACCACCTCGGCCGCCCGTCCCGGCACGACAGCGGTGACCGTGTCGAAGAACGCGACGTCCGCCACCTCGACGCCGCCGTCGCGCAGCGCGTCCGCGAGCAGCGCCGCCATGTCATGGGTACGCCGCGCGATCTCCCGCAGCCCGTCCGGGCCGTGGTACACGGCGTACATGCCGGCCATCACCGCGAGCAGCACCTGCGCGGTGCAGATGTTGCTGGTCGCCTTCTCCCGCCGGATGTGCTGCTCGCGGGTCTGCAACGCCAGCCGGTAGGCCGGGTTGCCGTCGGCGTCCCGGGACACCCCCACCAGGCGGCCGGGCAGCATCCGCTCCAGGCCCGCCCGCACCGCCAGGTAGCCGGCATGCGGCCCACCGAAGCCCATGGGTACGCCGAAGCGCTGGGTGGTGCCGGCGGCGATGTCGGCGCCGATCTCGCCCGGCGAGCGCAGCAGGGTCAGCGCGAGCAGGTCCGCCGCGACGGTGACCAGCGCCCCGGCCGCGTGCGCCGCCTCCACCAGCGGGGAGTGGTCGCGGACCGCGCCGGACGCCCCCGGGTACTGCAGGTGCAGGCCGAAGAACTCGGCGGGCAGCTCGTCGGCGTCCAGGTCGAGCACCCGCACGTCGATGCCGAGCGGCTCGGCCCGGCTGATGATCACCGCGATGGTCTGCGGGAGGGTGTCGGCGTCGACGACGTACACCGGGCTCTTGACCTTGGAGGCGCGGCGGGCGAGGGTCATCGCCTCGGCCGCCGCGGTGCCCTCGTCGAGCATGGAGGCGTTCGCGGTGGCCAGCCCGGTCAGGTCGGTGACCATGGTCTGGAAGTTCAGCAGCGCCTCCAGCCGGCCCTGGCTGATCTCCGGCTGGTACGGCGTGTACGCCGTGTACCAGGCCGGGTCCTCCAGCACGTTGCGGCGGATCACCGCCGGGGTGTGCGTGCCGTGGTAACCCAGGCCGATCATCGACACGGCGACGGTGTTGCGGGCGGCCAGGGCGCGCAGCTCGGCGAGGGCCTCCCGCTCGCTGGCCGGCTCCGGCAGGTCCAGGGTGCCGTGCCAGCGGATCACCTCGGGAATCGCGGCGTCCATCAGCTCGTCGATCGAGCCGTAGCCGACGGCCTCCAGCATCCGACGCTCGTCGGCCTGGCCGGGGCCGATGTGACGGTCGGCGAACTGCTCTGCGGTCATGCGCTGCGCTCCTGCGGGGCGAGGTCGACAAGTCGGCCTCCCCCTGAGTCACGCGCGCGGCGCTCCACAGTGCCTGCCCACGTGGTCCTTTTGCCTGAGAGGTTCCGGGGAGAATCTGCCCCTTCGGCGCCGCCCGGGTGCTGCTGGGCGGTCTCTCCCACGTGGGTGGTACCGGCATGGTCAACGCTACCAGCGTCGGTGCTTCCGGTGGATGTCGTACCCCGGTACGGGCCGACCGGGCCGCTACACCGCCGCCGATTCGGCCAGCGCCGCCCCGACCGGGCCGGCCGAGGGGTCCCCGCCGAGGGCGGGGTCGGGACCGTCGGCATGGTCGGCCAGGGCCGGCAGCAGCGCACCCAGCGGCGCGTCGAGGGTGAGCGTGGCGTGCCCGTCACCGCGGGTCGGACCCTGGTTGACGATGGCGACCGGGATGCCGAGCTTCGCCGCCCGGATCACGAACCGGCGACCCGACATCACCGTCAGCGACGAGCCGAGCACCAGCAGCAGCCGGGCCCGCTCGACCAGCGAGAAACAGTCGGCGACCCGGGGCGGCGGCACGGTCTCGCCGAAGAACACCACGTCCGGCTTCAGCATGCCGGTGCCGCAGATGCCGCAGTCGACCGTGCGGAACCGGGCGACCTGCGCGTCGGGGAGCTCCACGTCACCGTCCGGGTTGACCGCGGCGACGTCGGCGTCGAAGTCGGGATTGGCCTCGTGCAACCGGCGCTCCAGCTCCTCCCGGGAGGTGAGGTTGCCGCAGTCGAGGCAGACCACCTCGTCGAGCCGGCCGTGCAGCTCGATCACCCGTGGGCTGCCCGCCGCGGTGTGCAGGCCGTCGACGTTCTGGGTGATCAGCCCGGTGACCAGGCCGGCCCGCTGCAACCGGGCCACCGCCCGGTGCCCGGCGTTCGGCGCCGCCCGGGCGATCATCCGCCAGCCCAGGTGGCTGCGCGCCCAGTAGCGCCGCCGGGCGTGCGGGTCGCGGGTGAACGCCTGGTAGGTCATCGGGGTGTGCCGGCGGGCGGCGCCGCTAGGCCCCCGGTAGTCCGGGATCCCCGACTCGGTGGACAACCCCGCCCCGCTGAGCACCACGACCCCACCGGCGCCCACCAGCCGGGTCAACGCGTCGAACGTCTCCGTCACCCGTCCATGCTGCCTCAGGCCGGGCCCGAACGACGACCGGTCGGCGGTGCGCACCGGGCGCGGCGGCTACGTCGAGGGCATGCGCGTCGTCATCGCCGGAGGCCGTGGCAAGATCGCCAAGCTGCTGGAACGGGAACTGGCCGGACGCGGAGACACCGCCGTCGGCCTGATCCGCAACGCCGAGCACGCCGCCGCGCTGCGCGCCGCCGGCGCCGAACCGGTCGTCTGCGGCCTGGAACACACCGACGTCGACACCGCCGCCGGGCACCTACGCGGCGCGCACGCGGTGGTCTTCGCCGCCGGGGCCGGCCCGGGCAGCGGCGCCGCCCGCAAGGACACCGTCGACCGGGCCGCCGCCGGGCTGCTCGCCGACGCCGCCGCCCGCGCCGGGGTCCGCCGCTACCTGCTGGTCTCCTCGATGGGGGTCGACGGCGAGCCACCCGCCGGCACCGACGAGGTGTTCGTCGCCTACCTGCGGGCGAAGAAGGCCGCTCCCGCTCCCGCCGGGAGCCGACGCCCGGCACCGCCGGCGGCGCCGGGGCCGGTCGCCGCCCACCGGGCGGAGGGCGCGTCGCCGGCACCGGCCTGCGCCGCGGGCCGGCACCGGACATCCGGTGGCGGGCCGGCCCGCCGATCGCGGCGACGAGCCGGCCCCGTGCCTCAGCGCTGCTGGTACCGGGGCAGCGCCACCTGCGGCTGTCCACCGGACACCGACGCCGCTCCCGCGGCCTCCGTGACGATCCGGTCCATCGTCCGGGCCAGCTGCTCACTGCCGTCGTCGAGGTGCCGCGCCGCCGCCTGCATGTGCGAGATCATCATCTCGCCGAAGATCCGCAGCGCCTCCCGGGTGGCCACGGTGTCGTCGAAGTCCGTCCCGGCCGCGCTGCGGTAGTCCTTCACCGCCCGCTCGGCCTCCTGCTTCGCCTCCTCCGCCGCCGCCCGCATGTAGCTCTCGTACTGCACCTGCGCGTACTCGGCGACCCGCCGGGCGTAGTCGTGCGCCTGCGCGATGATCTGCTCGGCCTCCCGCTGCGCCGCCGACAGCAGGTTGACCTCCTTCGCCGCGGGCAGCTTCACCGACGCGTCGGTGCTCGGGATCACCCCGTGCCGATGCAGCTCCACGTGGTCGTTGAGCCGCTCGTTCTCCGCCCGCAGGTTGGCGAGCTGCGCGGACAGCAGATCCAACTCTTCGGCCACCTGCATCCGGAACCGGTCGACGTCGGCGTGGTCGTACCCGCGCCGGGTGAACGACGCGCTGCCGAACTCCCACCGGCGGACCCGGTCGGCGGTCATCCGCACCTGCACATCGGCGGGGACGTGCACTCCGTCGTACCTGCTGATCGGGGTCGCGCTCACCGGACACCTCCGGAATTGTCAGGGGCGGATGACTGGTCCACCGCCGTCCGCCACGCCGGGCCGTACCAGTGCTTGCCGAAACCCTCGTGGTGCAGTTGACCGGCGTGGTACCCGGCCTGGGTCAACGCCGTCACGGAATGGGAAACCATCTCGTCGGAACCGCAGATGTAGACGTGCCGGGACCGCCAGTCCCCGTCGGCCAACGCCCGGTCCACCGGCTGCACGAACTCACCCGGCCGGCGCAGATCCATGCCCACCACGTAGGTGACGGTCAACCACGGATACGACGCCGCCAACTTGTCGATCGCGTCGTTGTCGTAGAACTCGCTGTGCGAGCGGGCACCCACGTACAGGTCCACCTTGCGGCGGGAACCCTCCGCGGCGACCTGCTCCACCAAGGACTTCACCGGCGCCCAGCCGGTGCCGCTGGCCAGCAGCAGCAGGTCGCTCGGACCCGCCGACCACAGCAGCAGCCGATCCCCCACCGGCGCCGCCAGGTGGATCTGGTCGCCCACCATGCACCCGTACACCAGGCGGGAGGAGACCGCTCCGCCCGGCGCGGCCCGCACGTGCAGCTCCAACGTGCCGTCGGCGCGTGGCGCGTTCGCCGGCGAGTAGTACCGCCACGACCGCACCGCCGGATGGGACACCCCGATCGACTGGCCCGGCGTGAACGGCAGCAGGTACTGCGGCCGCAACGTCAGCACCGCCACGTCGAACGTCCGCCGCTCGTGCCCGACGATCTCGGCCGCCCACCACGGCGGACTCACCGCCTCGGCCGCCTGCGCCGCCTCCGACATCACCTGCGCGACCAGCCCGTACGCCCCGGCCCAGTCCTGGGCAAGCTCCTCGGTCCACTGGTCGCCCAGGAAATGCTGCAACGTCGCCAGCAACGCCTCGCCGACCGCCGGGTAGTGCTCGGCGCGCACCGCGAACTTGCGGTGGTCGGCGCCCAGATCCTGCAGGAACCCGACCAACCCGTCCACCTGGTCCACGTTGGACACGATGTGCCCCAGCGCGGTGACCAGCCGGTCCCGCTGCCCGGCCATGTTCGTGGGGAACATCTGCCGGGTCTCGGGGTGGGCCAGGAACAGTGTCGAATAGAAATAGAGCGGCACCTGGTCGCCGTGCGAGGCGACCAGGGACCAGCTCTGCTTGAGCCGTGCCGCGTCCACGCTCAGGCGCCCGGCCGGTTCCCGGTGGCCACCACCTGGTCCTGCACCTGCCCGAGCACGGTCTGCACGTCGGCGATGATGTCCGCGGGCACTCCCAGCTCGGTCAGCGTCGCCGTCAGGTGCTCACCGACCTTGACGTAGTGCTCCAGCGGGATGTTCAGCGGCTGGTGCGCCTCGGCCAGACCACGGCCGGCGTACTCGTTCGGCCCGCCGAGCACCACGGTCAGCATCAGCGCCAGGTGGCGGCGCTGACCCACCATGTCCACATCGGTGAAGTAGCCGACCAGTTCCGGGTCGGCGAGCACCTTGTCGTAGAAGAGCTCCACGGCTGCCTTGACCGAGTTGGCGCCACCGATGCGCTCGTAGTGCGATACGGGGGCGATCTCGTCCGTAACCGTCATGGTCGTTCCTCTCAGGGTGAGGGGTCGCGCACGTCGGGCGCGGAGGGCAACGATCGGCCGGCGCGGCGTCGACGTTCAGCCGTGCCAGTGGACCGTGTCGGACCATAGCGTGTCTCCGTTATCCGGTCACGCCTGGCCTATCAGACAGCCGACGACCCACGACTACGCAACGTGTTCGAGGGTGAGTGTCCGATCCACGCACCGCTGCGGAGCAGCCACCAACAGTGATCCGAAGTGGACGACTCGTCCGAGACACCAACCACAGTGGACTCCCCGACCCGCCCGATCCGCGGCGACCGTCCCCACCCGCTGACCACCGCCGACGCGACCACCATCGGCTGCACCGCGCCCGGTCCCACCGGCGAGACCCGGCGTCCCCGCCCGCCGACCTGACCACCCTACGGGACCATCACTGTCCGTCACCAGACGACGATCGCGCCGGGCGATCCCGCCCGACGCGATTGAGGTGGCCGCACCTGTGGCCCGATCAGCCTGCCCGACGACGCGCCCGACGCGCCGCCAACTCGTCCCCCACCGGCTCCGACGACGACGCCGCCGGCTCCGCAGCACCGGACCCCGCCGCCGGCTCCGCCGGCAGGTGCGACAACGAACCCTGGATCTCCTTGAACGCGCCACCGATCGCGATGCCGAACACGCCCTGGCCGCCCTGCAACAGGTCGACCACCTCCTCCGGGGAACGGCACTCGTACACCGTCGTACCGTCCGAGATCAGCGTGATCCCCGCCAGATCCTCCACCCCACGCGACCGCAACGCCTCGATCGCCTTCCGGATGTTCTGCAGGGACACCCCGGCGTCCAGCAACCGCTTGACGACCTTCAACACCACCAGGTCGCGGAACGAGTACAACCGCTGGGTCCCCGAACCGGACGCGTCGCGCACACTCGGCACCACCAGCGACGTCCGCGCCCAGTAGTCCAACTGCCGGTAGCTGATCTCCGCCGCGTGGCACGCCGTCACACCCCGGTAACCCACCGAACCGTCACCGTCAGTCGCCACCGGCGGCGGCACCGCACCCGGCTCGCCCCGCCCCGTACCTGGCTCAGGATCCCGCCGCTCGTGCATCCCGACAACCTCCCCGTCAGTGCGGTGACACGTCGTTTCCGGGACGTGCACCCCTCGACACGGCAACCCTATCGCCGCCCTCAGGGGTTACCACGGAGAAACGGTTCGCGACACGCCGCGCAGTGACACGAGGAACCACCACGCACACGAAAACGGTCACCCACAGTGACCGACTCGACGACCGACCGGACCGGCACTCAGCCGGCGAAATCCTCCGGACGCACCTGGTCCAGGAACTCGCGGAACTTCTCCACCTCGTCCTCCTGCTCGTCGGGGATCACGATCCCCGCCTCGCTGAGGACCTGCTCCGCGCAACGAATCGGCGCACCCACCCGCAACGCCAACGCGATGGAATCACTCGGCCGGGCAGACACCCGCACCCCGTCCCCGATCAGCAGGTCGGCGTAGAAGACGTTCTCCTTCAGCTCGATGATCTCCACCGCCCGCAACGGCGCCTTCAACGCCGCCAGCACGTCCCGCAACAGATCATGCGTCAACGGCCGGGCCGGCTTGACCCCCTGCTGCTCATAAGCGATCGCCGTCGCCTCGACCGCGCCGATCCAGATCGGCAGATAGCGGTCCCCCTCGACCTCCCTGAGCAGGACGATCGGCTGGTTGCTGGGCAGCTCCACCCGAACTCCGACCACGCTCAGCTCGCGCACCGCCGCCTCCGTGTCGTTGTCACCTACGCCCGCACCGCGCCTTTCCCTGCACGGTACACGGACCGCGACACGGTCGTCCCATGCGCACCAGCACCACGCCCCGCGCCAGAAAGGGGTTACCCCGGCAAGCCAACGGCACGCTTCCCGGGGCAGATCTTTCCGCACAACACCACACCGGCCGGCTCACCGACCCAACGTCGACCGCAACCCCACCCGCACCAGAGCCGCATGAAGCTGCTGCGACAACGCCACCAACTCTCGCGCCGTCTCCGCCGCCCGCGCCCGCGCCGCCGGATCACTCTGCCGCGCCAACGGCGCCACCAACTGCGCGAACAGACCGATCTCACGATCCGCCGACGACCGGTACGCCCGCAGATGCCGCGGCTCCAGACCGTACGACGCCAACCCCGCCACCGCCCGCGCGATGATCAACGCATCCGCGTCGTACCACCCCGGCGGATCCGGCACCAGGACACCCAGCCGCTCCAACTCGCCCAACGTCGACTCGTCGATGCCACTGCGCGCCACCAGGTCAGCCCGCCCGAGCCGCACCTGCGACGACTCGGGCTCCTCCGCCGACCGGCCCGGCACCTCACCACCCGGACCCACCGCCACCAACGTCGGCCGCTGCCGACCCGGCGCCTCAGCACCGGAGGCCCACTCCGCCAACTGGTCACGGATCACCCGCAACGGCAGATACTGATCCCGCTGCGCGGTCAACACGAACCGCAGCCGGGCCACATCGTCCCAGCTGTACTTCCGGTAACCCGCCGCCGTCCGCTGCGGCTCCACGAGACCCTCGGCCTCGAGGAACCGCAACTTCGAGATGGAGACGTCCGGGAACTCCACCCGCAACTGACCCAGCACCTCACCGATGCTCATCAGCGGGTGCGACCGGGCCGCCCCGGACGGCATCGAGGCCGCAGGCTCGTTCACCCCCGGCCGGCCTCCTCCTCCGGGCGAGGACCGGCGATGAACACCACCCGGAACTTGCCGATCTGCACCTCGTCGCCGTTGCTCAACGTGGCCGCCTCGACCCGCTCCCGGTTCACGTACGTGCCGTTCAGGCTGCCCACGTCCCGCACCGTGAACGTGCCGCCGTCGCGGTGGAACTCCGCGTGCCGCCGCGACACCGTCACGTCGTCGAGGAAGATGTCACTGTCCGGGTGCCGCCCACTCGTGGTCACGTCGTGGTCCAACAGGAACCGGGCACCCGCGTTCGGACCCCGCCGGACCACCAGCAGCGCCATCCCAGGCGGCAACGAGCCGGACATCCGGCTCGGCACCACATCGGTGTCCGGCCCCTCCAGCACTTCGTCCAACGAACCGAGATTGAGCGTCGAAGTGACGTCGAGCGGGGGGAACTCGTCGCCTGGGCGCGTCATGGGACCACCTCACGGATCTGTTCGGTCGGCGTCGGGGTAATGGCGGGTCTGGCCGCCGGGCAGATCACACACCCGGCGGCTGGCTCCCCGTGCCCGGGAAGGCAATTACACAACGCTCAACTGTTGGGTTCTTCTCGGTCGACTGGGCGAGCCTAGCCAGCGCCGAAATGCAGGGCAACCGGACGCGCGCAGAACATCACCCACGCCCGGCGGGCACCATTCAGCTCTCGGTGAGCTCACGGTACGCGTCAGCGGTCAGCAGTCCGTCCACCGCCGCCGGATCATCCGGCGTGATCTCCAGCAACCAACCCGCGCCGTACGGGTCCGAGTTGATCACCTCAGGAGTGTCGCCGAGCACCTCGTTCCGCGCCGCCACCGTCCCGCTCACCGGCGCGTAGATCTCCGACACGCTCTTGGTCGACTCGATCTCACCCAGCGGGTCACCGGCAGCCACCACCGCACCCTCGTCCGGCAGCTGGACGAACACGATGTCACCCAGCGCCTCCTGTGCGAAGTGGGTGATACCGACCCGGACGGCACTGCCGTCGGCACCCACCACCCACTCGTGCTCGGCGGTGTAACGCAGATCCTCAGGAATCACCAGACGCGTCCTTCATCCATCGGTGCACCGGGCGGCACCCGGCGCGGCCGCGCCGGTCAGGAGACCGGACGGGCGTGTTCCAGCTTCATCGGCGCGTGCAGCACCGAAACCTCGGCAACCTCACGCTCCTCGACGATCACGTTACCGCCATCACCGTTCACCGCCGCGATCACCCCGCCCGGAATGTTCAAGGCGGTACGCATCGTCTCCGGATCGCCGATCACCGTGATCGTGAACGGACCCGTCAACGTCCGCCCGTCCACCCGCAACGCCCCGTTCTGCCCGTCCAGGAAGTACGTCGACGCGATGACCCGCACCGTCACCCGGTCCGCGCCGGAAATCTGCATCGCCTCCGCGCCCGCGCCGCGCAACTCCTGCACCGCGTCCAGGATCCGATCCGCCCGGATCCCCGTCGGGCCCGGCTCGAACCGCACCGTCAGACCCGGCCCCTGCGCCGGCAGCGTCCCGGCCAGGATCCCCAGCTCGTCCGCCCGCCGCGTCGCCTCGTCCAGCGCCGCCTGCCGACCCTGCTCACCCGAACGCAGCTGCCGCTGGCTCTCCTCCAGCCCGGCGATGTCCTGCTGCAGCCGCTTCTCCCGCGAATCCAGATCCGAGAAGATCCGGACCAGGTCCTCCTGCCGCGTCGCCGCCAACGTCGGATCCGTCGACGTCGTCTTCATCTGCACCACCAGGGTGAACCCCAGCAGCGCCAGCAACACCGCGATCATCACTCCGGCCGAACTGAACCGCCGGGCCGCCGCTGCGGCCGACGTCGGCGCCACGGTCACCGCCTCCGGCGCCACGTCCGCGGGCCGTGCGTCCGGGCCCGCGGACGTGGCCTCCGGGCCCGCGGACGTGGCCTCCGGGCCCGCGGACGTGGCCTCCGGGCCCGCGGACGTGGCCTCCGGGCCCGCCGGCTGCCCTGCCGCCACATGCGACAGGTTCACCGTCGCCCCGTCGTCGTCGGCCACCGCCGACTCCCCCGGCTCCGGCTCCTCCCCCGGCTCCGGCTCCTCCTCCGGCACCAACGGACTCAACTCGTCCGGATCCGGCGCGTCCGGCCGAGGATCCGGCTCACCCGCCGGCCCCGACGGACGGACCGGCTTCGCCGGCTCCGGCCACCCGGTACCCGTCTCCCGATGCTCGTCGCTCATCGCCACAAACCTACGCCCGGAACAGGTGACGACGGATCGCCGCCACATTGCCGAAGATCCGCACCCCGAGCACGACCACCACACCGGTGGAGAGCTGACCGCCCACCCCCAGCTGGTCACCCAGGTACACGATCAGACCCGCCACCAGCACGTTCGAGATGAAGGACACCACGAACTGCTTGTCGTCGAAGATCCGGTCCAGCTTCGCCCGCACCCCGCCGAACACCGCGTCGAGCGCGGCCACCACGGCGATGGGCAGGTACGGCTGCAACGCCGACGGCACGGTCGGATCCAGGTAGATCCCGAGCACCACACCGGCGAGCAGCGCCAGCACCGCGATCATCGGACACCTCCGGAGGGGCTGGGAGACGTACCCGGACCGGACGGCCCGGGACTGGAGGAACGATCGGCGGCCGACCCCGACGGCGACGGGCTCGGACTGACCGAAGGCTTCGCGTAGCGTAGCCGCGGCTCGGGAGCCGCCGGCAGCGTGAGGTCCTCGGCCTCCCGCACCTCGAACGACAGCCCGGTGGTCTCCGCCACCCGACGCATCAGGTACGCCGACCGGCTCTCCTCGAAATCGTCCCGCATCGAATCCGGCCCGATCGCCGTCACCTTGTACGGGCTGGTCACCGGACGGAAGTCCACCAGGATCGCGGCACCCGCCGACCGGATCGTCGACGTCGCCGTCAACCGCTGCCCGTTGACCGCGATCGCCTCGGCGCCCGCCGCCCACAGGTCGTTGGCCACCTTCTGCAGGTCGGAGTAGCCCACCTGCGGCGGCCCCACGGCGGAGTCACCGGTCACCGCGTCGTCGCCCTTCGGCGCCGCGTCGGCCAGCTGCACCACCACGCCGTCCCCGCGCACTCGGCCCAGACCGGTCCCCGCCTCCATGTTGCGCAGCCGCGCCGCCTGCGAACCGCTCAGCGCCGCGTCCCGCTGCCGGCTCACCTCCTCGCGCAGCCGGTCGGCCCGGTCGCTCAGCTGGTCGGTCTCGCCCTCCCGCTGCTTGATCTGGGCGATCAGCCCGGCCCGCGCCTGACTGCGGCTGGGCTCGTCGGCGATCGTCTCCCGGTACGCCACCGCGAACAGGAACCCCAACGCGACGACCACCACCATGGCGACCGCCCGCACGGAGGTGCCCCGCCACCCCGCCGGCGCCGGCGACTCCCGCCGCCGGGCCGCCGCGTCGGCGTACCCCGGGTCCAGCGGGTTGCGGAACAACTCGGTGAGGAAGTCCGGGGCGTAGACCCGACCGCCGCGCTTCTCCTCGCCCTGACCGGCGGTCATGCCGTCACTCCCCCGGACCTGCCGCGCACGGCCCGGACCAGCCGGGCGGCCTGCACCACGTACATCGCGCCGGCCGCCCAGTAGAGGACCAGACCCCACCAGGCCAGCCCCCAACCGATCGCCCCGGCGACGGTGGCCGCGGCCGGCGATGCGGCGGCCAGGAGCAGGATCGGGAACGCCGCGAGCAGCAGGAAGGTGGCGGTCTTGCCGACGTAGTGCACCGGCGGCGGGCCGTACCGGTGGCGCCGCAGCACCGCGAGCGACCCGAGCAGCAGCACCTCCCGGGCCAGCAGCGCCACAGTGAACTGCCACGGCACCACCTCGCGGGCGGTGAAGGCGAGCAGCGTGGCGAGGATGTAGAGCCGGTCGGCGAGCGGATCGAGCAGCTCGCCGAGCCGGCTGACCTGGCCGAGGCGTCGGGCGATCCAGCCGTCCACCCAGTCGGTGGTGCCGCCGATGGCCAGCACCACGACCGCCGCGACGTCCGCCTTCGCCACCAGGAACAGCCAGAGGAACAGGGGTACGCCGAGCAGCCGGACGAAGCTG
Organism: Micromonospora sp. DT47; assembly: GCF_049844475.1. NCBI lineage: Bacteria > Bacillati > Actinomycetota > Actinomycetes > Micromonosporales > Micromonosporaceae > Micromonospora > Micromonospora sp. DT47. Next base: position 69,495 of record NZ_JBNCLC010000026.1, read on the forward strand.
ATCAGGTTCGGCAGGGTCCACACGCGGTCGCGCGCGGCGACAACGCCGTCCGAGCCCCGCGGGTGCTCTGCCCGAGCCGGCCGACGCGACACCGAACCTCCCTCCGCAGCACGATCCGGGCGCCTGTCAGGCACCACGGTGGGACGTGCGTGCTACCGGGCCGGCTGCCGCCGGCGCCTCGGTGATCCCAGGCTGGGACCTCCCCCTGATGCGGCCCGCGGGCGTCGTGACCCCGGGCCGGTGAGTTGCGGAGCCACTATATCGGCTCACGTCTCGGTGCCGGGGGCCGCGATGGTGTTGTCGATCGCTGTCTGGTGTGTGCTGCCTCACCATGCGTATGGCATCCTAGGACACTAGCGGGATGGTGGCGGACGGCGAAAGCCATGGGCCGGGCGGGAAGGATCAGGCGGTGCGCGCGGAGGTGCCGGCCTGCGGCGCCGAGGTGCCGGCCTCGGCGGCCTGGCCGAAGGCCAGCAACGCCAGCAGCAGCTCGTGCTGCGCCCGGTGGGGCATCCGGTCCAGCACCGCCTGCACGGCCCGGTGCCGCCGGTCCTGCAACTCCCCCAGCAGGTTCTCCGCCGGCGCGGTGAGGAGCAGGCGGACCTCCCGCCGGTCGCGCGGATCGGCGACCCGCCTGAGCAGCCCGGTCGCCTCCAGCCGGTCGCAGAGCCGGCTGGCCGAGGAGGGGACGACGTCCAACAGCTCGGCCAGCCGGTTCACGTTCGTCTCCGGCCGCTCGCTGATCAGGGCGAGCACCCGCAGCTGGGTGGGCGGAACCGTCACGTGATGCCGTGAGGTGGCGGAGTCGAGCACACCGATCAGCACCTCGGCCGCCACATCGATCGCCGCGGCACGATTCGGAGGTCGCTCCACCCGCTGTCCTCTGCGATTGTCCCGCTGTTGTGTCGATGCCGGCCCGGTGACCGTCCGCACTACCCGTCCCGACCGCTGACGCCGCGCCAGTCCAGGCAGACGACGACGGCGTCGTCGCGCAGATCGGTGTCAGCGTGGTAGGCGAACAGCTCGCGGATCACCGTACCAACCGCCTCGGTCGCCGGCTGCAGCCGTGTGGACCGCATCGACCGGGCCATCGCCCGCTCCCCGTACGCCTCCTGGCCACCCGGTTCGGCGGCGTAGACGCCGTCGCTGACCACGAAGAGCCGGTCCCCCGGTTCCAGGTCGAACTCCTGCACGGCGTACCGGATCTCGGCGAACATGCCGAGCGGGAGCTGCCGCTCCAGCGCGATCGGGGTCACCGTCCCGCCACGCCCGGAGCGGCGGGCGTTGCGCATCGCGTTCACGGTCAGCGCGGTGAGCAGCGACGCGGCCAGTCCGGTGCCGGTGCCGTTGAGCACGGTCAGGGTGAGCCGGTCGGCGTCCACCGACCAGTCGAAGTGGTCGCCACCGACGGTGTACGCCGGTTCGAGCTGCCCGGCCAGCAGGAACGCGTCGTGCGTGACGCTGCGCCCGGGCAGCAGATCCCACTGCATCTCGGCGGCCATGCTGAGGCGTTCCCGGCGCCGGGCCCGCCGGTAGCGGTCGGTCTCCCGGTCGGCGGCGCGCAGCGCGGTGGCCAGCGTCCCGGCGATCTCCTCCAGCCGGGCCACCATCGCGGCGTCGGGGTTGCCGGCCAGCTCGACCAGGAGCACGCCGAGGCGCTCCCCCAGCTGGTCAGCGGGACCCAGATCCGGCAGACGCCGTCCTCCCGGGTGTCCATGACCGGCTGCTGGCTGCTGAAGCAGCGCTGGGCGACGCCCTGGCAGGCGAGGAAGCCGGCGTCCGGCAGCCGCGCGTCCAGCACCGGCCAGAGTCCGCTGATCCGGTAGTCGGCGAGGAAGACGTCCACCCGGGACGCGGCGAGGGTCGACCGGACGGCCCGGTCGGCGGCCTCGACCAGCTGGTCCGGCGGGCCGTCGCGTAGCGCGCGCGACACCGCTGCGGGCGCGTCCGGCATGGTGGTCCTTCCGAGGGGATTCTTGCTGTAGGGCAAGCATCATGCGGAGGGACCCGACGGGCGCCGCGCCGGCCGGGGTCAGTCGGCCGGCTTGGTGGCCAACCCGCCGTGGAAGGCGTCCGGGACCACCGCCGGCTCACCTCGCGGACGCCAGCGGACGACCGGCACCACGCCGTCGGCCTTCACCGGCCCAGCAGCGGCGGGAGCCCCGCGCCGAGGACGAGGAACGTCGACAGCGTAGCGACGGCGGCCGTGGTGGCGGTATCGCCCCGGCGACACCACCCGGCCCGCGATACTGGCCGCGGGCAGGAGGTGCGACGAGGTGAACTCGGCGAACGGCGCGGCCGTGGTGGTGGGCGTGGACGGCTCGGAGCCGGCGCTGCGTGCCATCCGGCTGGCCGCGACGGAGGCGGCCCGCCGGCACCGACCGCTGCGGGTGGTGCACGGGTTCATCTGGCCGCTGCTGCGGGTGCCCGTCGATCCGGGTGCCGGCGCCCCGCCCGGCGGCGGGCTGCGCCACCAGGCGGAGCACCTGGTCGAGGAGGCGGTGGCGGAGGCCGAGCGGACCGCCCCAGGGGTACGGGTCACCGGCGAGATCATCGACGGCGAGGCGTCCGCCGTGCTGCTCGGCGAGTCCCCCACCGCCGCGATGATCGTGCTCGGCGACCGGGGACTGGGCGGATTCGCCGCCCTGATCCTCGGCTCGGTCGCCATCCAGGTCGGGACGTACGCCGACTGCCCGGTGCTGGTGGCTCGCGGCGAGGAACATCCCGACGGGCCCGTGGTGGTCGGCGTGGACGGCTCACCGGCGTCCCGCGCGGCGGTGGAGTTCGCCGCCGAGCAGGCCAGCGTGCACGGCACCGCGTTGCGCGCGGTGCATGCCTACACGCATCCGGTCTCCGGCGGCCCGGGCGACATGCAGCCGCTGGTCCACGACGAGACCCAGTTGCGCGGCGAGGAGGAGCGGGTGCTCGCCGAGTCCCTCGCCGGGCTCCAGGAGCGCTACCCCGACGTGCCGATCAGCCTCGACCTGGTGCGCGAGCGGCCGGTCGCCGCGCTCACCGCGGCGTCGGAGCGGGCGCGCCTGGTGGTGGTCGGCGGTCGGGGGCACGGCGAACTGGCCGGCCTGCTGCTCGGCTCGGTCAGCCACGCGGTGCTGCACCGCAGTACCTGCCCGGTGGCCGTGGTACGCACCCCCGACTGAGCGGGCGGTTGGCCGGCCCGCAGACGGGTAGACGGCGCGGGAACAGGACGCGGTGACAGCGACCGAGGAGGCGGCGATGCCAGGACCACGGCCGGGAAGCAACGCGTACGACAAGGAACGCGCGCGACTGCGCGACCTGATCGAGAATTCGGGACGGGCCTCGGACAAGGAGGCCAACCAGGTCGCCAACCGGATCCTCCAGGAGGATCGCGGACAGCGGGGCGTGGTCCGCGGCGAGCGGACGTACGGCCCCAAGGGTGAGCGCGAACCCGGCGATCCGAAGTGAGGACGTCGGGCCTGGTCGACGGGGCGATCGCCGGCGCGGTCGGCAGCGCCGCGTTGAACGTGGTCAGCTACCTGGACATGGTGGTCCGGGCCCGGCCGGCGAGCAGCACCCCGGACGAGATCGTCCGACGGCTGGCCGGGGTGGCCCACGTGGACCTGGGGACCGAGGACCGGGCGGCCAACCGCCGCTCCGGCCTCGGCGCCCTGCTGGGGTACGGAATGGGCGTGGCCGCCGGTGCGGTGTTCGGGCTGCTGGCCGGCGGGCGTCGGTGGCCGGTGCCGGCCGCGGCCGCGTTGCTCGGTGCCGGGGTCACGGCCATGTCGGACGGTTCGATGACCGCGCTCGGGGTGACCGATCCGCGCACCTGGCGGCGGTCGGACTGGGTCGCCGACATCGTGCCGCACGTAGCGTACGGTGCGGCGGCCGCAGCCACCTGGAACCGGCTGCGGCCCCCGCACGGGCGGGCTGGTTAGCCCCCGGTGTCGCTATCGTCGTCGGCGGTCGGGGCGCTCGGGCCGTACGGCGATGCTTGGCCGCGCGGCACCGGACGACCCCGGTCGGCCTGGGACGAGCCCCCGTTTCCGGGGTGCCCCGCCGTGCCGGGCCCCTTGCTGTCCTGCACCGTGGGGTTGTGCTCGTTGCGGCGCATCTCGGGCTGCTGGACGTTCGTCACGGGAGTCTCCTTCCGGGTGGAAGGCGCGGCGGTCGACCGCGTCCGTCGACGGCTTACCCGCCGCCGTCGGGCGCATTCGGGAACGGCGGGCCGGCTGATCCGCGCCGGGGCGGGTACTGCGGGGTGATGGGGGACGACCGACGGGTGGCCCGGGTCCTGCTGGACCGGCAGGGCCGCACGTACGCCGAGGAGGCGGGCATCCGGCTGACCGATCGGCCGGGCCCGCTCTACCAGCTGCTGGTGCTCACCACGCTGCTGAGCACCCGGATCCGGGCGCAGGTGGCACTGGCCGCCGCGCGGGAACTCTTCGCCGCCGGCTGGCGCACCCCGCAGGCGATGGAGGCGGCGGGGTGGCAGGAACGGGTCGACGCCCTCGGCCGCGGCCACTACCGCCGCTACGACGAGCGGACCGCGACGATGCTCGGCACCGGGGCCCGGCTCTGCCTGGACCGCTGGCACGGGGACCTGCGGCGGCTGCACCGGGAGGCCGGCGGGGAGCCGACCAGGCTGCGCCCGCTGCTGACCGAGTTCCCCGGCATCGGCCCGACCGGGGCGGACATCTTCCTGCGCGAGGCGCAGTCGGTCTGGCCGGACGTGCGCCCGTACGCCGATCGGCGGGCCCTGGCCGGGGCGAAGCGGCTCGGCCTGCCGGCGAACCCAAGCGGCCTGGCCGGGCTGGTCGGCGAGGCGGACTTCGGGCGGTTGGCGTCGGCGCTGGTGCGGGTGGCCCTCGGCGAGGAGTCCGCCGGCGAGGTAAACCGGACCGCTGCGGCGGCTGCGCGTTGAGCCTCACTTGACCGGCTTGTCGCCCGGCTTGGTCAGGTGCCACACCAGCAGCGCGGCCAGCAGCGCCAGCAGCACCACCCCGCCGGAGACCCCGCCGCCCTCCTCCGTGGCGCTGCGCCCGGTCACCCCGAAGTAGATCACCGCGAGTCCGGCGAGCACCGCCAGGAACGTCCGCATCCCCCGATCCCTCACGCTCCGGACGGTACGGGCGGACACCGGCGGAAACGGACGATTCCCGCCCCGGTCCCCCGACCGGGTTACCCGTTCAACCGCCGGCGGCGGGGCCGCGCAGCCGGACCCGGCGGATCGCCCGGTCGGCCACCGCCACCACCTCGACGGTCAGCCCGGGCAGTCGCACGGTCTCCCCCGGCCCGGTGGGCAGCCGGCCCAGGCCGGCCAGGACCAGCCCGGCCACCGTGGTGTAGTCCCGGGTCAGCGGGAAGGTCAGCCGGACGCCGACGTCGGGCAGGTCGTGCAGCGGGAAGTCGCCGGGCAGCAGCAGTGCGCCGTCGGGTTCCCGGACCACCCCGCGCACGTCCCGGTCGGTCTCGTCGTACAGCTCACCGACCACCTCTTCGAGCAGGTCCTCCATGGTGATCAGGCCGTCGATGCCGCCGTACTCGTCGACGACGAGGGCGAGCTGCTCGTGGCGCTGGCGAAGCTGGCGGATGGCGTCGGCGACCGGGAGGGTGCCGGGCAGCAGCACCGGTTCCCGGGCCCGCTGGCCGACCGTCGCGCCGTCGCCGTCCACCAGGTCCCGGATGTGCACCACGCCGCGGACGTCGTCCAGCCCGCCCGGCCCGATGACCGGGGCCCGCGAGCGGCCGGTCCCGGCCAGCACCCGCATCGCATCCGGCGCGGCCATGGCGGCCGGCAGGACCGTCACGTCGCGCCGGGCGACCAGGATCTCCCGCAGCGTCCGGCCGGCGATGTCGAACGCGCCGGTGAGGATCTCCCGCTGCTGCGCCGACAGGCCGCGCTGGCTGACCAGCAGCTCGCGCAGCTCCTCCTCGGTGACCTCCTCCCGGCTGGCCCGCGGATCCCCACCGGCGACCCGGACCAGCAGGTCGGTGCTGCGGCTGAGCAGCCACACCGCCGGGCGGGACAGCCGGGCAGCCAGGTCCAGCGGCGCGGCGCTGAGCAGCGCCCAGCGTTCCGCCCGCTGCATGGCCAGGCGTTTCGGGGCGAGTTCGCCGACGACCAGGGTGACGAAGGTGAGCACGATCGTGACCAGCAGCACCGCGACCGGTCGGGCCGCCCCGCCGAGGAAGCCCAGCGGTGCGACCAGTGGTTCGGCCAACGAGACGGCGGCCGCGGCCGAGGCGAGGAAGCCGGCGAGGGTGATGCCGAGCTGGATGGTGGCCAGGTAGCGGTTGGGTTCCCGGGCCAGGCGGGCCAGCCGGGCGCCGGCGCGGCTGGCCCGGCCCAGCCGGCGCAGCTGCCCCTCGCGCAGCGTCACCATGGCCATCTCGCTGCCGGAGAGGGCGGCGTTGACCAGCACCAGTACGCCCACCAGGGCGAGCTGACCGCCCATCGCACCCCCTCCACGCCCTGCGCACCACTCAACCGCAGCGCCGCCGGCCGCGGGGCGGGGTCAGTCGTTTTCCAGGTCGTCAAGGGAGATGGCGTGGGTCATCAGCCAGCGGGCCAGCGCCGCCATGCCGAACAGCCACAGCGGCGCCGACTCGCTGGTGCCGTTGGTGGCGAAGATGGCGAAGCGCAGGTCCGGCGCCCGGTACGCCTCGATCCGCCAACGGTGGTTCCGGTCCCGCCAGACCGCCGAAGGGTCCATGGCGTCACGGTAGGCGACGAGGCGCTGCCGACCCCCCGGAACTCGAGCGTCTCGTCGCCCCAGCCGGCGGCCCGCTGCCGGGTCGCCACCCGGTCGGCGGCGAGATCCCGGTCGGGCTGGCCCAGGTCCGCCTGGCGCGGGGTGGACCACCAGGCCAGCACCGCCCAGAGCACCAAGCCCCCCAGCACCACCCAGCGCAGCGCCCGACCCAGCCGGTCCTCGGTGGGCGGGCGCTGACCCGATCAGCTGAAGATCGTTCATCCCGCCACCGTGCCAACTCCCGGCAACCGTAGGGGGCGGCTCAGGCCGGCGGGCCGACCACCTCGCGGGCGTCGTCCGGCAACCGGCGGGTGGCGCCCCGCCGGTCCAGCAGCTCCAGCAGTGGCACCGCCACCCGGCGGGTGGTGCCCAACGCCTGCCGGGCGGCGCTGAGCGTGAACGGCTGCGGCAAGCGGGCCAGCACCCGGACGGCGTCGTCGACCGCGCCGGGCAGCAGCACCACGTTCTCCGCCAGCCGCAGCAACGCGCCGGCCCGGACGGCGGCGCCGATCTCCCGGGGGCCGAGGCCGAGGGTGACGAGCCGGTCGGTGTCGGGGGCCCGGAACGGGTGGTCGGCGTACTCGGCGCGGACCCGGTGCACGGCCCGGGCCACCTGTTCGGGGAGCATGTCGGCGGGCGAGGCGGTGACCCGGCCGGCCCGCAGCGCCAGCGGCGGGCGGACCAGGGCCTCCACCAGCGCCCGGTCCGGCAGGTCGAGGCGTTGCCGCAGCACCTCCACCGGTACGCCGGGTTCGAGCGGGTGCGCGCGGGCGTACCGGGTGGTCTCCTCCACCAGTCGGGCGCCGAGCCGCCGCCAGTGCTCGGGGTCGGCGAGCCAGTCCCCGGCCACCGCGGTCGCGGTGACACCGATGCCCATCCGGGTGAGCGCGCCGGCCCGGACCAGCACCCGGCGGCGCAGCTCGCCGGCGAGGTCCGGTCGACCGTCCAGGTCGGCCAGCACGGCCGCCCGGGCGATGGCGGCCCCGCGCCGGCGCAGCGGCGGCGGGTCCACGTCCAGCACGGTCACCCCGCCGACGACGTGGTGCCGGCCGGGGTCGCGCAGCAGCGCCCGGTCGCCCAGGAGCAGCGGCAGCGGCCGGGCCAGCCGGAGCCGTACGGTGTCCGCGCCGAGCGGCCGGACCCGGGCGGGCACCGCCGCCGCGCCGACGTGCAGGGTGAGGGTGGCCGGCAGGTCGGCCGCCGGATCGCCGGCCAGCCGCACGTCCAGCAGGTCGGTGCGGTGGAACCGGCCGGGGGTGAGCAGCGCGTCGCCGCGGGCCAGCCGGTCCTTCGCGATACCGCGCAGGTTGACCGCCACCCGGGCCACCGCGGCCACCCGGTCCTGGGCGGCGCCCAGGCAGTGCAGGCCGCGGACCCGGACCGGTTCGCCGGTGCCGGCCAGTTCCAGCTCGTCGCCGACGCGCAGCCGGCCGCCGCCGAGGGTGCCGGTGACCACCGTGCCGCTGCCCCGGATGGTGAAGGACCGGTCCACCCAGAGCCGCACCGGCGCGTCCACGTCCGCCGCCGGCAGCCGGGCCACCAGCCGGCCCAGGGCGGCGCACAGCTCGGGCAGGCCGGCGCCGGTGACGCCGCTGACCGCCAGCGCCTCCACCTCGCCGAGCGAGGTCGCGGCGATCTCCGCCCGGGCGTGGGCGAGCGCCGGCCCTGGGTCGCCCAGGTCCGCGCGGGTCACCACCAGCAGGCCGTACGACACCCCGAGCGCGTGCAGCGCGGCGAGGTGCTCGGCGGACTGGGGCATCCAGCCCTCGTCGGCGGCGACCACGATCAGCGCGGCCGGCACCGGGCCGACGCCGGCGAGCATGTTCGGCACGAAGCGCTCGTGCCCGGGCACGTCGACGAAGGCGACGGTGCCACCGGTGGGCAGGGCGGTCCAGGCGAAGCCGAGGTCGATGGTCATGCCCCGCCGGCGTTCCTCGGCCCACCGGTCGGGTTCCATCCCGGTCAGCGCCCGGACCAGGGTGGACTTGCCGTGGTCGACGTGCCCGGCGGTGGCGACGACGTACATGTCAGTCGACCGCCCGCAGCACCGCGTCGCGCAGGGCGCCGTCGGCGGCGACCGGGACGCAGCGCAGGTCCAGCAGCAGCCGCCCGCGGACCACCCGGCCGAGCACCGGCGGGTCACCGACACGCAGCGGCCCGGCGTACGACTCGGGCAGGCTCAGCGCCCACGAGTCCAGCTCCACGCCGGGGGCGCCACCGCCGCCGACCACGGCCGCGCTGGGCACCACCTCCGCCTTGCAGCCCTCGGCGCCGAGCGCGTCGCGCAGCCGTTCCGCCCGTTCCCGCAGGACGGCCGGGTCGGCGTGCAGCGCCGCCCGGGTCGGGGTGTCCGGCCCGTGCAGGGTGGCGGCGAGCGCGGCGAGGGTGAGCTTGTCGACCCGCAGCGCCCGGGCCAGGGGGTGCCGGCGCAGCCGCTCGACCAGGGCGGCGTCGCCGAGCAGCAGCCCCGCCTGCGGCCCGCCGAGCAACTTGTCGCCGCTCGCGGTGACCAGCGTGGCGCCGGCCCGCAGGGTGGTCGCCGCGTCCGGCTCGTCGGGCAGCGACGGATCCGGCGCGAGCAGCCCGGAGCCGATGTCGGCGACCACCGGCACGCCGAGGGTGGCCAGGTCGCGGACGCCCACGGCGGAGGTGAACCCGGTGACCACGAAGTTGGACGGATGCACCTTGAGCACGAAGCCGGTACGCGGGCCGACCGCCGCCGCGTAGTCGGCCAGGGTGGTGCGGTTGGTGGTGCCCACCTCGCGCAGCCGGGCGCCGGTGCTCTCCAGCAGATCGGGCAGGCGGAACCCGTCGCCGATCTCGACCAGCTCGCCGCGGCTGACCACGATCTCGGCGTCGGCGGCGAGCGCGGTGGCGGCGAGCACCAGGGCGGCGGCCCCGTTGTTGACCACGTGCGCCGCCGCCGCGTCCGGCACGGCGGCGGCGAGCGCGTCGAGGGCGTCGCGTCCCCGCCGGGCCCGCCGGCCGGTACGCAGGTCCAGCTCCACATCGGTGTGCCCGGCGGCGGCGACCACCGCCTCGACGGCGGCGGCCGAGAGCGGGGCCCGGCCGAGGTTGGTGTGCAGCACGACCCCGGTGGCGTTGAGCACGGCGCGGGGCGTCGGCGCGGGCAGCGCGGCGAGCGCCGCGTCGGGTACCTGCTCGGGGGCGATCTCGCCGCGGCGGGCCCGCTCCTGGGCCCGGCCGACGGCGGCCTTGACCCGGTCCCGGCCGAGCGTCGCGACGGCGGCGGCGAGCCGGGGGTCGGCGAGCAGCGTGTCGGTGCGCGGCACCCGCCGCCGCGGGTCGGCCGGCCCGTCGCCCATGCGCGTCATCTCCCGGAACAGCTTGGCGGAGACGGACGGGAATCGAACCCGCCTGGCCCGGGTCCCGGACCACACCGGTTTTGAAGACCGGGAGGGGCACCAGCCGCCTGAACGCCTCCGTCCAGGAGTCAACCACAGCCCGGCACGGGTTGCGCGGCAAGGTGTCAGACCTCGCCGGCCTCCCGGCGGCGCACCCGCTCCCGCTGCGGCACCACCGTGTACTTCGGATCCTCCGCCGAGGCGACGCCGCCGTGGAAGATGCCGAACCGGGTGGCCAGCGACGCGGCGAGCAGCGCGCCGCCGGAGAGCGCGGAGAGGGCCCGGCTGCGTCGACCGATCAGCGCCCCGACCACGCCGGCGGCGGTGAGCGCCCGGCCGGTGCGCAGCAGGCGCCCGGCGGTGCCCGTCCGGTAGGGCTCGCTCAGCAGCCCCAGCCGGGTCTCCACCGAGTGCGAGCCGAACAGCTCCATCGCCGCGCCGGCCACCGCAAAGCGCCGCGCCGGCCCGGCCTGCGCGCAGGGCGCGGCGATCAGGCCCACGCCGGCGCCGCTGGCCAGCGCGCTGCCCGCGAAGATGGTCGGCAGTTCCGGGTACGCCTCGTGCCAGGACGGCACGGCCGTCCCGGCCAGCAGCACCCCGGTGTACGTGGCCAGCGCCGGTGCGGTGACCGCGGCGGCCAGCCCGGCGGCCCGCCCGACCGGGGGCAGCACCCGGCGAGCCAGGCCGAACACCCCACGTTCGGGCAGCCAGGCAGCCGCTTCGGCAACCGCGGCGATGCCGGCCGCGGGGCCGAACGCGCTGAGGATCCAGGTGCCCACCGACATCGGCGAGGTCGGCTTCGCCACCCGCAGCATGTGGTGGAAGCGGGCCGGCCGGCCCAGGTCGTTGATCAGGAAGTACGCGCTGGCGGTGACCGCGCCGAGCGCGGTGACCCGGCCGGCGCGGCGCAGCGCCGGGCGGCCGGTGAGCTGCCCGCCGGCCGCCAGCAGCGACGACCCGGCCGCCAGCCCGCCGGTGAACAGGTACGCGGCGATGTCCCACTTCCACACCGGCGCCTTGAGGATGGGCCGGCCGTAGTACGAGGTGAACTCGGCCTCCGGGACCCTCAGCTCCTCGCCGCCGCCGCGCCGGCCGCGCTTGCCGCGTCCCCGGCGGTCCACTGGCGGGACGTCGCGGGGCGGGTGCGGGGCCAGACCGACCTCGGCCGCGCCGGAGTCGGTGCGGGCCACACCCGCCCCGAAGCCGGTCGCGTGACTGCCGTTGGTCGACTGGCCCGGGGCGGGAGCCGCTCCCGACGACATGGCGCCGGGGCCGACCACTTGCTGCTCGGCGCCCATGCCGGGGTGCTGCCCCGAGCGGGCGCCGGCGGACGCGTCCGTTCCGCGGCCCGTCCTGGCGGCGGGACCGCCGCCGACCTTCGGCCCGTGGCCGAGCTGGGCGGACGCCCGGCCCGGCCCGGCGACCCGGTCCGGGCCCTCCGCCGCGAGCCGCTCGCGGAAGCGACGGAACAGGGCGCCGACCGGGGCGCGGTCCGGACTCACGATGAACCTCCGACGAACGCGGCGACGGCGGCCGCCGCCATGGCCAACGCGGCCAGCCCGGCCCGCTTCCACATCTTCGGCAGGTCACGGGTGGTGACCACCGGGTCCGGAGGCAGGCCGTACACCTCGGGCTCGTCGAGCAGCAGGAAGAACGCGCCGTCGCCGCCGACCCCGTCGGTCGGGTCGTGGCCGTAGAGCCGGGCCTCGGGCACCCCCCGCTCGTGCAGGGCGGCCACCCGCTGCGCGGCCCGCTCCCGCAGCTCGTCGAGGGGGCCGTACTGGATCGACTCGGTGGGGCAGGCCTGGGCGCAGGCCGGGGTCATGCCGGCGCCGAGGCGGTCGTAGCA
>NZ_JBNCLC010000027.1:0-78076 GCF_049844475.1 Micromonospora sp. DT47
TCCGCCCCGGCAACTCCACCTGGTACCTGACCAACGGCACCACCAGCACCGACCACGAGTTCATCTTCGGCCACGGCCCGTCGGGTGACGTCGCCGTCCCCGGCGACTGGAACAAGGACGGCAGCGACACCCCCGGTGTACGCCGGCCGAGCAACAACACCGTCTACCTGCGCAACGCCAACAGCGGTGGCGGAGTCGACGAACAGTTCATCTACGGCATCTGAACTCGTCAAACACGACGGCGGGGCCCGGACACCACACCGGGCCCCGCCGTCGTGGCCCGAGGTCGAAGTCGACAGCCGTACCGTCGTCAGCCGCGGCGCAGCCCGGCGACGGCCTCTCGGAGGTCATCCTGACTGATCGGGCCGGCCGGCGCACCTTCCGTCGCCTCCCGCATCGCCTTGGCAAGCTGCACCCGGCGCAGCACCTCCCGGATGTCCGCGCCGCAGAGGCCGGGGGTGAGGGCGGCCAGCCCGCGCGGGTCGACGTGGTCGGCGAACATCCGGAAGCCGGGCCGTTCGTGCCGGTCGATCAGCTCGCGGATCATCTTGGCGATGATCTCCGCGCGGCCTTCCTCGTCGGGCAGCGGGATGGCCAGCTTGACGTCGAAGCGGCCGGAGCGGATCAGCGACGCGTCGACCCGCTGCGGGAAGTTGGTGGTGGCCACCACGATGACGTCCGGGTTCTCCTCGAACAGCGTGTTCATCTCCTGCTTGAAGATGCCGGCGACCGCGTTGACCGCCTGACTGGCCGCGTCCCCGCCGGCGCCGGCGTAGCTGATGATGCTGTCGAACTCGTCGAAGAGCATCACCGTGGGCTGCCGGTAGCCGCGGGCCTCGCGGAAGATCTGCTTGATGTTGCGCTCCGACCCGCCGAGGTACTTGTCCAGGATCTCCGGGGTGCGGATCTCGCGGAAGTCGGCGCCGATCTCGTTCGCGAGGGCCCGGGCCAGCATGGTCTTGCCGGTGCCCGGCGGGCCGTACATCAGGATGCCCTGCGGGCGGCGGGCGCCCCAGCGGGCCATCACCTGCGGGTGCCGGAACGACACGGCGATCTCCCGGAACCGGGCGACGACCTCGTCCAGGCCGCCGACCTGGTCGAGGGTGACCGTCGCGGTGCCCGACGGCGTGCCGGCCGGCTCGGGCCGCCGGTCGACCGTGTACGACCGGCCGCGCAGCACCCGGGGCTCCGGGGTGTCGCCGGTCAGCTCCCGGACCACCTGGAGCACCAGGGCGACCATCGCCCACAGGTGCGCCGGGGTGACGTCCTCGCTGGGCACCGCGCCGCGGACGGTCACCGCCCGGCCGCCCGGTGCGGCGTCGTGGTCGATCTCGGGGCGCAGGTCCCGCGCCTCGGCCTCGCGCAGCACCGCCGCGCCGACCGCGTCCCGGGTGGGCTCGGCGAGCGCGGTGGCGGCGGGTGAGCGTAGCCCGAGCTGCCGGGACGCCTCGGCGGCCCGCCGACCGGCGCCGGCGACCACCCGGCCGGCGAACGGGTCACCGGCGGCGAACCGGTGGGCGAGCAGCAGCCCGGCCGGGCCGGCCAGGCCCAACGCGAGCAGCCCCACCGCGGCCGGCGGCGGGCCGGCCCGCAGGTGCGCCTCGAACCGGTGCACCCGCCGCCCGTCCCGCGTGGCGGTGTGCAGGCGCAGGCGCAGCTGGCGGACCGGTGCGGGGAAGGTGGCGTCGGCCAGCAGCTCGACCGGGCCGGTGCCGGCTGCGGCCAGCAGGCCGGCGGCGTCGACCACGGTGACCCGGGCGCCGAGCAGGTCCCGGGTCTCGGTGTCCGGCCGGAGTGCGTACCCGTGTTCCGTCATGCGCCCACGTCCCTCGCCGCTGGGGTGCCCCGGTGGCCAGTCTGACACCCGCCCACCCGCGCTGCCACCGCCGGCGGACGGCGGCGGGTGGAGGCCGCCGGGGCCGTCGGGGAGGCCGGGGCCTACCGTTTCCGGGAGAACCACCCTGCGGGCGGGACGGGGAGAGGTGGCAGTGTGTCGGGTGGAACCAGGGTCGCCGCGCCGGCGAGGCCGGCGCGGGTGGTCACCGAGGTGTTCGCGCCGGCGGTGTGGGCCGCGACGATGCCGCTGGTCATCGCGCTGCACGCCACCGCGCCGGCGTGGCTGGACGGCCTCGGCTGGGGGTTGTTGACGGTGCTGTTCAGCGCCGTCGTGCCGTACGGGATCGTCTTGTTCGGGGTGCGGCGCGGCCGGCTCACCGACCACCACATCGGGGTACGCGAGCAGCGGCGCGGCCCGCTCGTCGGCGGGCTGCTGTCGGTGCTGGCCGGCCTCGCGGCGCTGGTGCTGCTCGGGGCGCCCCGACCGCTGGTGGCGATGGTGGTGGTGATGTTCGGGGTGCTGCTCGTGGTCACCGCGGTCAACCAGGTGTGGAAGCTCAGCGCGCACGCCGCGGTCTCGGCCGGGGCGGTCGCGGTGCTGGTGGTCGTCTTCGGACCGGCCCTGCTGGTGGCGTTCGGGCTGGTGGCGCTGATCTGCTGGTCCCGGGTGCGGCTCGGCGACCACACCACCGGCCAGGTGCTGGCCGGGTCGGCGGCCGGAGTGCTGCTGGCCGTGCCGACCTGGCTGCTGCTCACCTGACCCGTCGCTCCGGCACGGCTGGTCACCGGACACCTCCCCCGAGGGTGGTCCGGCGCCGGCGCTCCGGCGGCGGTCCACAGCGGACACCCGGCCGGCGTCGAGATCAATCAACCTCCGGCGATGACAGTCCCGGCCGGTCCGGCGCCCCGAGCAGCGCGTCGACCAGGTCGCGCGGCAGGCCGTGGGTGTCGTGCAGCCAGCGGTAGTCCTCGTCGGTCAACGGTCCCCGGGAGCGGCGGCGGTCGACCACCGGGCGTCCCCGGCGCAGCAGGCCACGGAACCGGCGTTCCTCGTCGGCGAGCACCTCGCGGACCAGTCCGACGTCGGTGCCCTGCCGGAACCGGTGGACGGTGTCCCGGTACGGCGCGGTGGGCAGCTCGGAGAGGGTCCGCGTCGGGTCGTCCCGCCACAGGTCGGTCAGCGCCCGACGGACCAGCCGGCGCAGCACGTACCCCCGTCCGGTGTTCGACGGTCGGGTCCCGTCACCGACGACCACGACCGCGGACCGCAGGTGGTCGCAGACCCGGCGCAGCGGCTCCTCGTCCAGCCGCCAGCGGTCCGAGACGCTCTCGACCCAGGGCCGCAGGCCGTCGCCGGTGAACACCGAGCGGTCACCGCGCAGGACCATCTCCAGCCGTTCCAGGCCCATCCCGGTGTCGATGTTGGGCTGCGGCAGCGGCTCCAGCCGGCCGTCGTCGTGCCGGTGCCAGCCCATCCGTACGTGGTTCCAGACCTCGGTCCACCGGTGGTCGGTGCCGGGCGTCCCGGTGGGCGGCCCGTCGCCCGTCCAGACGAAGATCTCCGAGTCCGGCCCGCACGGCCCGGTCGGGCCGTTGGACCACCAGTTCTCCTCCCGGTTCGCCTCGACCGGCACGCCCAGCGCGGTCCAGGTCCGCCACGCGGTCTCGTCCGGTCCGAGCTGGTCGTCGCCGCCGAAGACCGTCGCGTACAGCCGGCCGGGGTCGACGCCGAAGCCGTCGCAGAGCAGCTCGTGGCCCCAGCGGATGCTCTGCGCGATGTCGTAGTCGCCGAGCGACCAGGAGCCGAGCATGTCGAAGACGGTCAGGTGGGTGCGGTCGCCGACCTCGTCCAGGTCGGTGGTGCGCAGGCAGCGCTGCACGTTGGCCAGGCGCCGGCCGGCGGGGTGGGGGTGGCCCGCCAGGTAGGGGGTGAGCGGGTGCATCCCGGAGGTGGTGAAGAGCACCGGGTCACCCGGTGGCGGGACGAGTGAGCTCTCCGGCGCGTACCGGTGGCCGCGACGGCGGTAGTGGTCGACGAAGGTGTGGACGATCTGGTCGGGTGTCATGGCGGTGGCCTTCCGGGTCGGTGCGACCGGGAAAGGGTCCGCCGCGAGCGCGGCGTCGCGGGATGACAGGACGCCGGCGGACCGTTTCCGGTCGCCGGCGTGGGTCGGGAGATCAGGCGGCGGCGGCCGGCGAGCGGGAAGCTCGCGCGGCGGCGGCGGTGGTGCGCCAGATCTGCATGTCCCGACAGTACCCGGGGCGCGGCGCCGCCGCCCACCGCTTTACCCGTGGTGGGGGCGGCGGTCGCCGTCGTCGCCGGTCAGGCTCCGGACGGGGCCAGGGTACGGGTGGACAGGTCCTCGGCCGGCGCCGACCGCGCCGAGTCCCGGGTGGGCAGAGAGAGCCGGATGACCTTCCACCAGGCGGAGGCGACCTGCTTGGGCAGCGGGCCGGTGGTGTACTTCAGCCCGTACCGGTCGAACAGCGCCCGCACCTGCGGGGCGATCTCCTGGTAACGGTTGCTGGGCAGGTCGGGGAAGAGGTGGTGCTCGATCTGGAAGGACAGGTTGCCGGTCATGATGTGCATCAGCTTGCTGCCGCTGATGTTGGCCGAGCCGAGCATCTGCCGCAGGTACCACTCGCCGCGGGTCTCGCCCTCGATGGACGACTTCTCGAAGGTCTCCACGCCCTCCGGGAAGTGCCCACACATGATCACCGAGTGGCTCCACAGGTTGCGGACCAGGTTGGCGGTGAAGGTGGCGGCCAGGGTGCTGAGGAACGACGGGCCGGACAGCAGCGGGTGCACGACGTAGTCCTTGAGCACCTGACGGCGGATCTTGCGGCCGACGGCCCGGGCGCGGGCCCGGAACTCCGGGGCCTTGTGCCGGCCATTGCGCAGATTGCGTCCCAGATCCAGGTCGTACGCGGCGATGCCGTACTCGAAGAAGCAGGCGTTGAGGAGGTTCCACAGCGGCTGTCCAAGGTAGATCGGGTGCCACGGCTGGTCCTCGTCGACGCGCATGATGCCGTACCCGAGGTCGTTGTCCTTGCCGACCACGTTGGTGTACGTGTGGTGCAGCTGGTTGTGCGAGTGCTTCCACTGCTCGGCCGGGGAGACGTGGTCCCACTCCCAGGTGGTGGAGTGGATCTTCGGGTCGCGCATCCAGTCCCACTGGCCGTGCAGGATGTTGTGGCCGATCTCCATGTTGTCCAGGATCTTGGCCACCGACAGGCCGGCGGTGCCGATCACCCAGGCGGGCGGGAAGAGCGAGAAGAGCAGCACGGCGCGGCTGCTCAGCTCCAGCGTCCGCTGGGTCTTGATCACCCTGCGGATGTACTTCGCGTCGCGCTCGCCCCGGTCGGCGATCACCCGGTCGCGGATGGCGTCGAGCTCCTTGCCGATGATCTCGATGTCCTCGGCGCTCAGGTGGGCGATCGGGTTGTCGGACTTCTTCTGGATCACGGTCACGTCCGGCCTCCTGTCAGAGATCGATGTCGCAGGTACCGGCCGCCGCCGACACGCAGGTCTGGATGAGTACGCCGTCACCGGGGACGGCGGTGGTGATCTCCCCGTTGCGCAGGTCCCGGACGGCGCCCTGGCGCAGCGGCAGGACGCAGCCGTAGCAGATGCCCATCCGGCAGCCGGACGGCATCAGCGCCCCGGCCGCCTCCCCCGCGTCCAGGATGGGGGTGGCGCCGTCGGCCCGCACGCTGAGGCCGGCGCGGGTGAAGGTGACGGTGCCGCCCTCGCCGGGCGAGATCACGGTCGGCCGGAACCGCTCGGTGTGCAGCCGGTCCGCGACGTCGGCCGACCGCCAGTGCTCCTCCACCGCGTCCAGCATGCCGATCGGGCCGCAGGCCCAGGTCTGCCGCTCCAGGTGGTCGGGGACCAGCCCGCCGAGCTCGTCGACGCCGAGCAGCCCCGCGGTGTCGGTGTGCCGCTCGACCAGCCGGATCGCGCCCTGAGCGGCCAGTGCCCGCAGCTCGGCGCCGAAGACCACGTCGGCCGGGGTGGGCGCGGAGTGCACCACCACGACGTCCGAGCGGGTGTGCGCGCCGGCGCGCAGCATCCCCATGACCGGGGTGACGCCGCTGCCGGCGGTGAGGAACAGGATCCGGTCCGAGGCCGGGTCGGGCAGGACGAAGTCCCCCTGCGCCTGGTCGAGCTGGACGATGGTGCCGGGCCGGACCCGCCGGACCAGGTGATTGCTCACCTTGCCGTCGGGGATCGCCTTCACGGTGACCGAGAAGCGGCCGTCGGCGCGGTCCGGCGCCGAGGTGACGGAGTACGCCCGCCACTGCCGGACCCCGTCGACGTCGACGCCGACGCGGACGTACTGCCCAGGGACGTGGCCGCGCCAGTCCCGGCCGGGCTGGATGGTCAGCGTGGCGGCGTCGGGGGTCTCCGGGTCGACGGCGATGATCCGGCCGCGCAGGGCGGTGCCGGAGCGCAGCGGCGCGACCAGGTCGAGGTAGTCCCCCGGCAGCAGCGGGGTGGTGACCGTCTCGGCCAGCCTGAGGAGCCGGTCCCGGACGGTCACCTTTGCCGGGGGACGCGGGACGGTGGTGGTCATATGACCAGCCTGGCCGCCCGTTCGCATAACATCTTGACCAGCGAAGGTGAATTGAGCATAGGTTTTTGTTCGGAGGGAACAACATGTCGGACGGCTCCGGGGCCGCCAGCCACCGCGCGGCCCACCTGAAGCTGGACGAGCGGGTGGCCGACCGGTTGCGGGTCCGGCTGCCCGTGGTCGCCGAGCGGACGGTCTCCGCGATCACCGGCGAGGTGCCCGACTACTCCGGCACCCTCACCGGCCAGATGCGCGACAAGATCGAGAACGCGGTACGTATCGCGCTCGGCACGTTCCTCCAGCTCATCGAGCGGGCGGAGGCCGCCGACCCGAGCACGCCGCTGAGCCGGGCGCTGGAGGCAGCGTACGCCCTGGGCAGCGGCGAGGCCCGCTCCGGACGGAGCATGGACGCGCTGCTGGCCGCGTACCGGGTGGGGGCCCGGGTCGCCTGGCGGGAGGTCTCGACCACCACGGTGCAGAGCGGGCTCTCCGCGGAGACGGTGGCCGAGTTCGCCGAGCTGATGTTCGCGTACATCGACGAGCTGTCGGCGGCCAGCGTGGCCGGGCACGCCGACGAGCTGGCCAGCGCGGGCCGGGTCCGCCACCGCTACCTGGAACGGCTGACCCAGCAGCTGCTCGCCGGCGAGCCGGAGGACGTGCTGCGCCGCAGCGCCGAGCGGGCGGAGTGGCCGACGCCGCAGACGCTGACCGTCGCCGTGCTCCCCCGCAGCAACCTGCGCGGTGTGCTCGCCGTGCTGAGCCCGTACACCCTGGAGAGCGGCGAGGACCTGCCCGGCGTGGAGCTGGCCGAGGAGCCGGCCGTGCTGCTGGTCCCGGACATGCACGGCGGTCGCCGCCGGCAGCTCGCCGGGGTGCTGCACGGGCACCGGGCGGTGCTCGGGCCGGCCCGGGTGTGGACCCGGGTCGCCCAGTCGTACCAGCGGGTGGCGCGCGCGCTGGCGCTCGGGCTGGCCCGGCCGGAGGGGGACGTGCCGCTGGACACCGAGCAGCACCTGGCCCGGCTCGTCCTCAGCACCGACCCGGAGGCTCTGGCCGACCTGCGCGCCCAGGTGCTCCAGCCGCTGTCGGCGCTGCCCCCGGCGACCGCGCAGCGGCTCGCCGAGACGCTGCGCTCCTGGCTGCTGCACCAGGGCCGGCGCGACGACGTCGCCGCGGACCTCTTCGTACACCCGCAGACGGTCCGTTACCGGATGGGCCGGCTGCGGGAGCTGTACGGCGACCGGCTCAACGACCCGGGGACGGTGCTCGACCTGACCCTGGCGCTGGCCTTCCTCCCGCAGGAGTGACCCGTCCGCCACCCCGTATCCTGCGCGGAACCGCCGACCGGGTCGGAGCGGTCGACGGCGCGACGGGGAGGGTACGCACATGCCGGTGGGCTTCCTGGTGAGCGTGCGGGTCGGCGACGGTCAGGCCGACCCGGCCGGGATGTTGGCGTCGGCCGCTCCGCTGCTCGGCCCGCACGGCATCGAGGTGGACCGCAACGGTCGGCTGCTCTTCTTCAAGGCCGAGGACCCGGCCGCGCTCGCCGTGCTGGCGGAACCGCTCACCGCCTGGTGGCAGGGGCACGGGACGGCGGCGGACGGCGGCCAGGTCGTCCTGCGGTTCGTCGGGCTGCACGGCGTCAACGAGATCACCTACTGCCGCCCCGACCTGGCCGTCGACCTGGTCCGGCACACGATCCTGGCCGAGGCCGGCCCGTTGTACGGTCCCGGCGAGGCGCCGGGCCCGGTGCGCCGGGCGGCCGCCGGGCTGGTGCGCCGGGTCCGCACCGCCTTCACCGCGACCGAGGTACGCACCGTCGAGGAGAACGGCGTGTTCTGCGTGACGCTGGCCGGCCGGGAGCTCGACGACGCGCCGCGGAGCCTGGAGTTCCAGGCCGTCGACCCGGGGCACGACTACTACGACCCGGACGACGACGAGGGGCTCTGCCTGGTCACCGAGCGGCACGCGCCGAGCTACGGCGGAGTCGTCGCCCTGCGCCTGACCGACCGGGCGCTGCGCCTGCGGCTGACCCCGGCGGCGGCCGCCGACCTGGGGCTGCGGGCGACCGGGCTGGTCGTCCGGCTGCGCCTGGACCAGCCGGCGCACGAGGAACTCCGCAACGGCCTGCGCCGGGCGTTCGCCCTGGCGAAGGCCGTCGACCCGGCGCCTCGCCTCGACCTGGGCTGATCCCCCGTTCGGAATTTCGGAGACACTCCGTCCCCCGTCGTTCACAAATCCGACCTTGTGAACGAGTTTCAACTCTGTCTATATGGGAGCGGGCAGTCGCCCAGCCCTCCTCACCTGGACGGAGCACCATGACCCGTACGCTGCGCGCGACGGCGATCACCCTCGCCGCGACCCTGTCCGCCACCCTCGGCCTGGTCCAGCCCGCCTGGGCCGCCAGCTACTCGGCCTCCCTGCAGACCGCGGTCGCCGGCCTGCCGGTCGCCACGGAGGTCCGCACCGGCTACAACCGGGACCTCTTCCCGCACTGGATCGACGCCGACGGCGACGGCTGCCACACCCGCAACGAGGTGCTGCTCGCCGAGGCCGTCTCATCCCCCACCGTCAGCGGCACCTGCACGCTCTCCGGCGGACGCTGGTACTCCTACTACGACAATGCCTACTGGACCATCACCAGCGACCTCGACATCGACCACATGGTCCCGCTCGCCGAGGCCTGGGACTCCGGCGCGCGCAACTGGACCACCAGCCGACGCCAGGCGTACGCCAACGACCTCGGCGACCACCGCCCGCTGGTCGCCGTCACCGACAACGTCAACCAGGCCAAGGGCGACCAGGACCCGGCCACCTGGATGCCGTCGTACAGCTCCGCCCGCTGCCGCTACGTCAACGAGTGGGTCGCCACCAAGATCCGCTGGCGGCTCACCGTGGACAGCGCCGAGAAGAGCGCCCTGAGCAGCTGGGCCAACTCCTGCCCGAACAGCACCATCTCGGTCACCTACGCGTACTGACCGGTGGACCGTCCGGCCCGCCACCCGCGGGCCGGCCGGTCCACCGCCGGTCGCCGGCTCATGACCACGATCATTCCCCGTCGGGACGGGCCGGGACCACCGGGTGACGCCGATCAGCACGGCGAGCCCGAGGGTGAGGACGAGGCTCGCGCTCATGACCGGGTTCCCCTTGTCGGCGCCTCGCGCAGCTGGCCGACGATCGTGTCGAGGTCGCAGCGGACGCCCCGGTTGTAGGGCAGCCGGCCGAGGAGCATCCCCATCGCGCAGGTGTTGGTGACGGCGGCGAACGTGAGCCCGGCGCCGATGACGCCGGCGACCCACTTCAGACCGGGGACGAACACCGAGCCGAGGACGCTGGCCAGCACGATGGAACCGGCGACCAGCCGGACCTGTCGCTCCAGGTCCCAGCGCGGCCGGCCCAGCCTGACCGGCGCCCCGACGGCCCGCCAGGCCGTCATCCCGCCGTCGAGCACCTTCAGCCGGGGCAGGCCGACCCCGGCGAGTGCCTGCCCGGCCTGGGCGGCGCGTCCGCCGGAGTGGCAGATCAGCACGACATCCTCGTCGAGGTGGTGGCGCAGCTCCTCGCGGTGCTCGCGGAGCAGGTCCAGCGGGACGTTGTACGCGCCGGGGATGTGCGCGGTCTCGAACTCACCGGGGGTGCGCACGTCGAGCAGGCGCGGCCCCCGGCCGGAGTCGATCAGCGCGCGGAGGCTGGTGGCGTCGATGGTGGTCATCTCTTCTCATTCCTGTACTGGGCACGGGGCCTGGAGGCATCGGGGCGCGGCCGGAGGCGGCCCGCCCGGAAGGGTACGTACGGGTCAGGAGGCGCCGGTCATGGCGACCCCGGCGGCCGCGGCGTGGGCGAACATGTCGTCGATGACGACCACCTCACGCCCGGCGTTGACCAGCAGCGACGCGGCCGCTGTGGCGCGGTAGCCGGAGCCGCAGTGCACCCAGACGGCAGGCTGACCGTGCCGGCGAGGTGGGACGCGGCGTACGCCTTGCGGTTGCGAAGGTCGACCACCCACTGGCCGGCGGCGATCCGCTGCCGCAGCTGCGTCGCGTCGGCCCGGGTCACCGGGGGGAGGTCGACCGGTGCGGGACCGGCGGCGTTGGCCACCCCCATGTACGCGTAGTACGCCGGGATCAGGAGCTCGTGAGGATGACGAGTTGCTGGGTCGCTCGGGTCATCGCGACATAGCGGTCGACCGCTCCTTCGATGCCTTTGCCGAATGCCTCTGGGTCGATGAGGACGACCAGGTCGAACTCGAGCCCCTTCGACAGCTCCGGGGTCAGCGACCGGACGCGGGACGTCGTCCGGAATGTGGGATCGCCGATGACGCAGGCGATCCCGTCGGCGTGCGCGGCGCGCCAGGTGTCGAGGATCGAGCTCAGATCAGAAGCAGATCCGTGTACGACGGGGACGCCGCCGCTGCGGATGGAGGTCGGCACGTTGGCGTCCGGGAGCACGGCCCGGATGACCGGCTCGGCTTCCGCCATGACCTCTTCCGGCGTCCGGTAGTTGATGCTCAGGGAGGCCAGGTTGATCCGGCCGAGCCCGATCCGCTCGAGCCGTTCCGACCACGACTCCGTGAACCCGTGCCGGGCCTGGGCGCGGTCCCCGACGATGGTGAAGCTCCGCGACGGGCAGCGGAGCAACAACATCTGCCACTCCGCGTCGGTCAGTTCCTGAGCCTCGTCCACGACGATGTGCGCGAACGGGCCGGCGAGCAGGTCCGGGTCGGCGCCCGATAGTCCGGACTCGTCGACCAGGGCGTCCCGCAGATCCTGCTGGCGCAGCATCGTCAGCAGGCCTTCGCCGTCGTCATAGACATCGGCCTCGATCAGGTCGTCGACGACCCTGGCCATGCGCTCGCGTTCGGCGGCGACCGCGGCGTCGTGCCGACGCTGACGTCGGGAGGCCTCCGGGTCGCCGAGCCGCTGCCGGGCCGCGTCCAGGAGCGGCAGGTCGGGCACCGTCCAGGCCTGGGCGTCGGCGCGCTGCAACGTCCGAACGTCGTCGGGGCTGAGCCAGGGAGCGCACTTGCGCAGATAGGCGGGTACCGACCACAGGTCTCCGACAAGGTCGGCCGCTTCGAGCAGCGGCCACGCGCGGTTGAAGGCCGTGCGCAGCTCCTTGTTCCGCAGCAGCGACATGCGGACCAGGTCGGCCGGTTCCTCGCCGTCGTGCTTGTCCACCAGGATCGTGAGCAGTTCCTCCCAGATCTGGTCGCGTGCCTCGTTGTGCGGGGTTCCGGGTTCTCGTGCTTCGAACGCCTCGGCCCAATCGTCGGCGCTCAACCGGATGTCGGACGAGTCGGTCGTGACCGTCATCCCCTTGGTCGGCGGCTCCTCGTAGAACCGGACGGCCGTCTCGATCGCCTTCACCAGGTCCGCGGACGACTTCAGGCGGGCCACCTCCGGGTCGGTCTCGATCGCGGCGGCGGCTCCCTCGGCGACGAGGTCCCGCAGGGTGCAGATCTGCACGTCCTCCTCTCCGAGGCTGGGCAGGACGTCGCCGACGTAGGCCAGGTACGGCTGGTGCGGACCGACGAACAGCACGCCGCCCCGGCGGTGACCGAGGCGAGGGTCGGAATAGAGGAGGTAGGCGGTGCGGTGCAGCGCGACGACCGTCTTCCCCGTACCCGGACCGCCGTCGACGACGAGAGCGCCGCGGGATCCCGCTCGGATGATGGCGTCCTGGTCGGCCTGGATCGTGCCGAGCACGTCCCGCATGCGGTTCGACCGGTTGCCGCCCAGACTGGCGATGAAGGCCGACTGGTCGTCGAGCGCGGCGGCGTGCCCTTCGAACCCGTCCGCGGTGAACACCTCGTCCCAGTAGTCGCTGATCCGGCCGCGGGTCCAGCGATAGCGGCGGCGGCTGGCCAGACCCATCGGGTTGGCGTGGGTCGCTCCGAAGAACGGCTCAGCCGCCGGGGAGCGCCAGTCGACCAGCAGCCGACGACCAGCGCTGTCCGTGAGGCCCTGTCGTCCGACGTACACCGGCTCGGGGTTGTCCGCGCTGACCATGCGTCCCAGGCACAGGTCCAAGCCGAAGCGACGCAGTTGTCGCAGGCGAGCGGCCAGCCGGCGGACCTCCTGGTCGCGGTCCACCGCCTGCCGGCCCTTGCCGCCGGGCGCCTTGCGGGCGGCGTCGAGGCGGTCGGACAGGTCGGCGAGCTGTTGCTCCAGGCTTGCCGCGATGGCCGCGAAGTGCCGCCCGTCGCCGGCGATCAGCATCGGGTCGGCCTTGGGAGAGAGGTGGCCGGGAAGGTCAAACGCGCTGGTAGTAAGGGGATTCAATTCATCAGTTCCGATCTGAGGTCGCTTGCAACCATTGCGCGCAGCAAGGCGTCTGCACCGCGGCGTGACGAACCTGGTGGCCATGACGAGCAACGCTCCGCCTGACGTGGACCCCGTTGCCGCTGTCGATTCAGGTCACCAGGGTTTGCAGGGTCTCGCGTTCCGGGTCCTGGCTCGACGATCCCGCGTGGTTCACGCGGACACTGGCGGCCTTTCCCGGCTGACCGCGTCGAGCAGCAGCGTCGCGGCCACCGTCGCCCCGTCGGTGCGGATCGTGCCGGCCACGGCGGTCGCTCGTGCGCGGGTCTCGGGGGTCAGGGTCGTCCTGAGCGCGGCTGACAGGGACTCGGTGGTCGGAGTCGGACCATCGTGTGCCGTGCCGATGCCCAGGTCGGCGACCCGGCCGGCCCAGTATGTCTGGTCCACTGCCTGCTGGGGTACCACCACCTGCGGAGCGCCGGCCCGGGCGGCGGTCGTCGTGGTACCCGCGCCGCCGTGGTGCACGACGGCGGCGATCCGCCCGAACAGTGCCTGCTGGTTGACCTCGCCGACGACAAAGCAGTCGTCCCGGTCGTCGATCAGGGCCAGGTCGGCCCAGCCGTGGGCGACGAGTGCGCGGCGGCCCTGCGCGCGGATCGCCTCGATGGCCACCTGGGCGGCGTCCGTCGAGGCGCCCATGGGCATGCTGCCGAAGCCCACGTACACCGGTGGTGTGCCGGCGTCCAGGAACGCCACCAACTCGGCCGGGAGTGGGCGTTCGTCCGGCAGGATCCACGCGCCGGTCTGCACGACGTTGAGGTCCGCCGGCTCCTGCCACGGGCCTAGGGTCGAGTCCGCCGCCAGCCACGGCTGGTCGGTGAAGGCGTAGTCGCGGACGTTGTCCACCGGTGGCAGGCCGATCGCCGCCCGGTGGGTGTTGAGCGCCTCGCCGAACAGCGCGTTCGCGCTCTGGGCGTCCAGGTCCCACAGCACCCGGTTGTCGGTCACGTCCGGTGGGAACGGCCGGCCCGGCCGCGGGTGCGGCGGGTGGTGCGGCGACGGCAGGGTGGTCGGCTGGTAGCTCGCGTACACGTAGCGGATGCCCAGTTTCTCGGTCACCGACCGCGCGCCGGCCGCGGCCGGCAACAGGCCGGTCGCCACCAGCGCATCACACCCCTCGGCCGCCGCGGCGACCGCGTCGAACTGCGCGGCGATCAACTCGGCCGCGCGCCGGGGCACGTCCGCCGCCGACGGCGGCGTCGCCCCGGTCACCATCGCGCGCACCGATTGGCCGAATGGCACCAGCGGCACGCCGACACCGGCCAGCCGCTCCGCGAACTCCTCGTCCGGCGGCGCGCACACCCGCACCTCCGCGCCGAGTGCCCGCAACCGCACCGCGAGTCCCACCAGCGGTTCGACGCCCCCGCGCGAGTCATACGTCGACAACAACACACGCATTTCGTGACTTCCATTTCTGCAGGTTCTGGCCTCGGCCGGCAATTCTGCGGCACGACCCGGGTCTTGCCGCAAGTCCCCCGGTGCGGTATATGTTGAGAGTGGAAGGGAGTGGGTACTTCCCTTTCCCTTGATCGTCGGCTTGACGGACAACCTCCCCGCGAAGCGACGGCGCGCCGCGTACGGCGTACCGTCGGCCTAGGAGGATCTCTCATGGGCCTACGGATGCAGCCGCGGAACGAGAAGTTCTTCACCCTCTTCAGCAAGGCCGGCTCGAACGTCGTCGAGAGCGCCGCAATTCTCATGGAGCATGGCGGAGTCCGTATTTTTCGGGTTCCACGTAGCTGTTCGCCAGCAGTTGCTCCCGGAGGTCCGCGAGATACTCGTCGATCTTGGACCCTCTGAACTCCTCATCTGACGACTCTGCGTCTTCCGTCATTCCTCGACGGTATGCGAAGGCCTAAAGCCGAGAAGGCCGGATTCAGGGCGAACTCGTGACCGCAGCGCACTCACGCCCCTCTATTGCTGGCTTTCGCCCTCTCCGGTCAGTTCCGGCTGCTATGGCTTCGCCGGGCCCCGTTCTGGGGGAGCAGGTCGCTGGCCCTTCGGGACACGTTCCACCGGGCCAGTATCAGCACGCACCACACCACCCGGGCACACCCGAACGCCTGCGCCAACGACACCTGCTGCTCCCGGGTCGGATAAACGCGGTAGCGGTAACGAAGCTGCACACCGCAGAGCCTGACACCGGCCTATGACAGAACCCGCGCACCCGGCGCCCGCTGGGGTGCGGCACCGCGACGCGCGGCCCTGAGTGGTCAGTCGGGCTTGCGGGCGACCAGGATGTCGCGGACGATCGCCTGGTCCACCCGGTGCCGCAGCGCCAGGTACGGCTCGGCGTCGAGGACCGTCAGGCCGGTGTCGGCCAGGACCGTCGCCGCGTCCTCCCGGCGGGCCACGTTGGTGTTCCACGAGATGCCCAGCGCGCCTCCGGGTCGCAGCACCGTCGCCCAGACCGGTGCGGCGGCCTCCAGCAGCGCCAGCGGATCGCGGGTCAGCCCGGCGTCGGCGGTCCGGCTGCCGTGCTGCACGCCGTACGGCGCGTCGGCCACCACCAGGTCGACGCTGCCGGGCCGGAAGAAGTCGCCGGTCCGGGTGGTGTCGGCGTTCACCACGTCCAGCAGCTGCACGTCGCCGGCCTTGTGCGCGTCCTTCGACGGCGCGAGCTCGGCCCGCAGCCGGCGACCGACCACCTTCCGCTCCCGCCGCACCGGCCCCGACTCCAGCACCCGGTGCTTGATCCGCTTCTGCTTGAGCCAGGTCGTGATGAACGCCCGGTACGCCTCGAAGTCCTTCTGGTCGCGGTCCACACCGGCCGCGTCGAAGCCGTACATCAACGCCTGGTTGAGGGTGGTGCCGCGACCGCACAACGGGTCGAGCACCCGGAATCGCCGCTCCAGCAGCTCGCCGGCCCATGCCGAGCCGAGCAGGGTCACGTTGAGCAGCAGCTTGGTGAACTGCTCGTTGGTCTTGCCCACGTACTTCTGGATGGTGATCAGGTCGTCGTCGTAGCGGTCCAGCCGGCGCAGGTCCACCGGGCGCATCAGCTCGCCGGCGAACTCGAAGAGGGCGTAGGCCGCGGAGAGGTTGCCCAGCAGCGCCGCGTCCCGGGCGTCCAGCCCGTCCGCCTCGAACGTCACGTAGCGGGCGCCGCCGACGGTGGCGGTCCCGAGGCCACCGATCCGACCGCCGAGCACCGACCGGCTGAAGATCTCCAACTCGGCCCGGGTGAGGTCGACGGCGGACTGGGCGTACACCCGGTTGGTGGCGGGCAGGATCAGCAGTCCGTAGCGGCTCATGGTCGGGCTACTGTCTCACAGCGTGGCCGGCCACCTCGCCCGGACCGGCCGGACATCGACCGGATGCCGGCCGGTCAGCGCCGCAGCGGCGCCGCGGGACCCGTAGCACTCGAGCCACTCGCGGTCGACCGCATGGTCATCAGCCGGAGGGTAGGCGTCCGGCCAGGTCGGCGCGGGGCGCCTGCGCGCGGTAGACGCGGGGTGAGACGCCGGCGGTGCGGCTGAAGGCGACGCTCAGCGCGCTCTCCGAGCCGTAGCCGACGGCGTGGGCGATGCAGCCACCCCGAGGTGCGCTGCCGGCCGGGGCACCGTCCGGGCGGCCGCGCTCGACCTGGCCGACCTGCCGTCGGTGGACGCGTTCGTCGCGGCGTGGCACGGCCCGCTCGACGCGCTCGTCGTCAACGCCGACATCATGACGATCCTCACCCGGGAGGGCTGGGAACTCCAGCGCGCCACCAACCACCGGCCACTTCGCCCTCGCCACCGGCCTGCACGACATCCTCCGGGCGTCCGGGTCGGCACGGGTCGTCGTGGTCAGCCCGGGCCTACCTGGCCTGGCCGTTCGACGTCGACGACCCGCAGTTCGCGCGCCGCCCGTACGACCCGTGGGCGGCCCACGGCCAGTCGAAGACCGCGGACGCGCTCCTCGTGGTCGGCATCACCCGGCGGTGGGCGGAGGAGGGATCACTGGGTCGAGGGGGTGAGTGGCCGCTACTTCGACGACAACCAGGAGGCGGAGGTCGTGCCGGGAGGCCCGGAGGCCACCGGCGGGGTGGCCCACGCCGTCGACCCGGCCGTCGCGGACCGGCTCTGGGCGTACGCCGAGAAGACCCTGGCCTCGCGCTGACCGCGACGCGCCGGCGCGCGTCCCGTCGGGGCTGCCGGGCGGCCACCGCCCGGGTTCCGGCGAGGTGGGACCCGGCGGCGGCGGCGATACTGTCGCGCATGACCTCCGCGTCCCGGAACCTGTACCTGGTGGTGAACGACTACGGGATGGGCGGCGTCTGGTGGTGGGTCCGGGCCACCTCGCCCGAGGAGATCGTCCAGACCCTCGCCGAGGTCGAGGTGGTGACCGACGGGTCGACGGTCCGCCAGGCGGAGGGATGGTCCCTGGACGAGGCCGATCTGGACGCCCTGACCGACGACGTCCTGGTGGCGTTGCGCGACCGGCGGGCGGCACACCGGGACCGGCCGGGTTTCGGCGCGCTGGCCGGCCGGCAGCGCGTCTACCTGCGCGACGACGAGCCGGAGAACGAGGGGGTGGTCTTCCTCGCCGAGCACGGTCCGGACGGCCGACGCCTGCGGCAGGTGGAGTTGCTGCCGGACGGCGACGCGCTGCGGACTGACGACTGGCCGTTCAACCCGCCGGTCGACCTGCTCGACCCCGACCAGGCCGCCAGGGAGATCGACGCGGAGGAGTTCGAACAGGCCTGGCGCCGGGCCCGGCCGGACCCGGACGCCTGGTGAGGCCGGGGGTGTTGCCCACCGGCGGGTAGGGCACCTGAACAGGGCAGACACATCGGACGCAGGTCGACGATGCCCGCACGAGCACGCCGGTGACCACGTGTGCGTCCCGTCCAGCATGCCGAGCTCCCGCTGCCACCGCTGCACCTGCTCGCGGCCGGTGAGGGTCTCCGGTTCCCCGCCCGCTCATGGCGGTGTCGACGACCGCGGTGTCGGCGAACGTCACGGTCAGGGCGTCCCAGGCGCCTCCTGGTGGCCCAGGAACGTCCCGGCCGGTGGTCGGCCGGTGGTCGTTTCCGCTGATGAGGTGCGGGGTACCTGAGCCCGGGGACGAGGGGCCGTCGCGACGAGGCGCCGAGGGGGGTGGGCACATGCCGCTGCTGGGCGGACGCTACCGGCTGGTCGAGCCGGTCGGCCAGGGTGGCATGGCGGTCGTCTGGCGCGCCGACGACGAGCTGCTGCACCGTACCGTCGCGGTGAAGCTGCTCGCCCCGCAGCTGGCCAGCGATCGCCGCTCCCGGGAGCTGATCCGCGCCGAGGCGTACGCCGCGGCCCAGCTCAACCACCCCCACATCGCCAACGTCTACGACTACGGCGAGGCGCGCCAGCGCGGATTCCGGCGGGTCCCGTACCTGGTGATGGAGTTCGTCCGGGGCGACACCCTCGCCGCCCGGCTGCGCGCCGGCGGTGCGCTGGACTGGCCGGAGGCGGTGCGGGTCTGCGCGGACGTGGCGGCGGCACTCGCCGCCGCGCACGCCGAGGGCCTGGTGCACCGGGACGTGAAGCCCGACAACGTGCTGCTCTCCCCGACCGGCGTCAAGCTGGTCGACCTCGGCATCGCCCTGGCCGTCGGCCAGCGGTCCGTCGGCGAGCAGGGCGAGGTGCTGGGCACCCCGCGCTACATGGCGCCCGAGCAGGTGAACGGGGACCCGGCGGTGCCCGCCAGCGACGTGTACGCCCTCGGCCTGCTGCTGCACGAATGTCTCACGGGCGCGCCGCTGCACAGGGGCGCCACCGTCGCGGAACTGGTCGCCCGGGACCACCTGGCCCACGCCGCGTCGGAGCCCGACGTGCCGGGCCTGCCGGAGCCGGTCAGCCGGCTGCGCCGACGGTGCCTGGCGCCGGAGCCCGTGGATCGGCCCACCAGCGCCGAGGTTGCCGCGCTCCTGGCCGAGACGGTGGGGAGGCGGCCGGCGACAATCGTCGGGCCGGCCGTCCCGCGGGCCGCCGCGCCCGAGCAGGTCCTCACCACCCGGCTCGCTGCGCCGGCGAGCCGCTCCACCCAGCCGGTCCGGGTTCCCGCCATTGGACCGGCGGCGGGCGACGGACCGCCGCGACGGAGCGTACGCCGGGGACTGCTGCTGGCGGCCGCGCCGGCCACCGCGCTGACCGCGCTGACCGCGGTGCTCGCGGCCCAGCTGCCCGGACTGACCTCCGCGAACGACGCCGCCGAGGGCGCGGGCACGGGAGTCGCCTCGCCGGCCGCGGGCTGCACCGCGCGCTACACCGCGGACCGGGCCCCGGACGCCACGTTCCGGGCGGACCTCACCGTCACCAGCACGGGACCGCAGGCCCCCCAGGCGTGGATCCTCTCGTTCGCGCTCCCCGCCGGGCAGCGGCTGACCGGCAGCAGCGGGGACGTCCGGCTTCGGCAGCGGGCCGGCACCGTCACGGTCGACGTCGGCCGGGCGGCTCCCGCGGGCACCGCGACGATCGGCCTGCGCGGCACCTACGACACCACCGCCGCCGGGGGCGAACCCACGGGCTTCGCGCTCAACGGCCTGCCCTGCGGGCGGGCGTCCACGTCGATCACCTCGACCACCACGGGCTCCCTGCCGGCCGACGACCAGGGCGGCGTGAACGGCCCGGGCGGGGTGTCGGGCGGCGGATCAGGGGGCACCGCTCCCGGGGCCGACGGCCGGGACGCGGACGGCCCCTACGCCGGCGACCCGTCCCGGCCCGTCGACGTCCCCTCCGCACCGACGGCGGGCCCGGCGTCCTCCCAGAGCGCCGCGACGGCCGCGCCGCAGCGTTCGCGGACCGCCGGGGAGCCCTCGCCGACCGGGACCACCGCACCGCCGGACACCCCGGGTCCCGTCGAGTCGACGGAGACCGGCGGCGAACCCGCCCCGACCAGCTCCACCGGGGACGCCCCGGCCGCCGAACCGTCGGCGACGCCGTGAGCGCCCACCGCGCGCCGGGCTGACCGAAGCCTGGCGGTCGGGTCGGCCCGGCCCCGAGCGGCAGAGCGGTCAGCCGGGCGCGCCGTCCGGACCGGCGTCGATGCCGCCGAGCAGGCCGAGCAGGCCCGCGGCGAAGAGCTGCCGCCGCACCGGCGGGGTGAGATTCTCCAACCGCAGCGCGCCGCCGCGCACCTCGACGGCCCGTTGGCAGGCCACCAGGGTGCCCATGCCGGAGGAGTCGATGAAGGTCAGGTCGGCGACGTCGAGGACGACCCGTCGTACCGAGTCGGAGGTCAACGCCGCGATGACGGCGTCATGCACGAGCCCGGCCGTGGCGACGTCCATCTCCCCGTGCACCCGGATCCGCACAGCGGAACCAGCATGAGCCGTGTCGATCGTCAACTCCACGCCCGCCCTCCGTCCGTCATGCGACCCGCCGCCGGAACCTGCACCCGTGCAACGAGACGGCCGGGCGTCAGGGTACTGGGCGGTGCGCCGGATCACACCCGCGTGGTGCCCGGCCGGGCGCTCCCCGGCTCCCCGGCCAGCGCTCATCGCGGAGCAGAGCGCCACGCGGCCCGCTTGGGCAGCCGGGCCAGCCACTGCCGAGATTTAGCTTGCATCCATGCAATCATTGCGTGGTGGAACTGCACGGCGAGCCGTCGCCCCTCGGTGACGACGACCTGGTGGACGGCCTCTCGGCGCTCAGCCGCGCGGTGGTGGCGATCACCGCCCGGACGCTGATGTCGCTGGACGTCGAGATCACTCTGCCGCAGCTCCGGACGCTGGTCATTCTGGCCGATCGCGCACCCCTGCGCACGGTGGACCTGGCAGCCGCCCTGCGCGTGCATCCGTCCACGGCCACCCGGACCTGCGACCGCCTGGTGCGACGGGGACTGGTGGCCCGACACCATCGACCCACCGACCGGCGGGTCGCCTGGCTGATGCTCACCGAGGCTGGCAGGGCCCTGGTCGGCGACGTCATGCGACGCCGCACCGAGGAGCTCCGCCGCCTGCTCCGCACCGCCGACTCGGACCGCCCGCACTCCCCCACCGAACTGATCAACGCCGTCGTGGTCGCCGCCGGGGAGCCGACCGAACGGGAGTGGTGGCAGCGCTGGGAGCAGTGCACGGCAAACCCCACCTGATACCCGATCCTCAGCTGGGCCAATCCCTGCGCCAGGGTGACGAATCCCTCTGCTCGTCGGAATCGCCGGGGCGGGTACCGTTGCCCGACAAAAGGTACCTGCAAGAGTGCAGGTATCCGTCAGGCCCAGGTCGGAAGGAGGGCCTCATGTTCGACATCCGGTCCTCCGGTGAGGGGCCCGCTCCCCGGACGCTCTTCCTCTCCGGGGAACTGGACATGTCCTTCTCCGGTCACCTGCACGAGGTCGTGGAGGCTACTCTCGCGGCGACCACCACCGAGTGGGTGATCGTTGACCTGCGGGACACCACCCTGATCGATTCGAGCGCGGTCAAGGAGCTGGTCGACGTCCATCGGTCCGCCGCCCGGCAGGGGCGGGTGCTGATCCTGCGCAACGCCCGCGGGATCGTCGCCGACGTGCTCCGGATCACCGGGGTGGCGACCACACTCGGCCGTCCCGGCACCAGACCGACCGGCACGATCTACGGCTCGTTGAACGGCGGCTGACGCCCGGTGGCAGCGACCTGGACGGTCCTTCGCGACTTCCGCAGCGGCAGCACCCGGATCACGATCGGGGGCGGCCTCACCGCGGAGGCGGAGCCGCACCTCGCCACCCTGCTGACCGGCGCCAGCCTCGACGCTCCGCTGACCCTCACGGTCGACCTCGACGCTCTGACGACATCGGACGCCGCGCCCGTCGCCGCGTTCCTGGCCAGGTGGGCCACCGCCCGGGGCGACGGACCGGAACTGATGATCTCGGCGAACCCCCTGACCCCCACCGGCCGGTTGCTCCGCGCCACCCTCAGCCGGCACGCGGTCCTCGGTGTGGTCGACGACCTCACCGGGCCCACCCCAGCCGATCCCCGGCGGGCGCACCTGTGCCTGCCCGCCGACCGGCAGTCACCCGCCGCAGCCCGTCGGCTCGTCGCCGGACACTGCCGAGCCTGGGGCATGCACGCGGCGGTCGACCGGGCAATGGTCGTCGCCTCCGAGCTGATCAGCAACGCCGTCCAGCACGCCGGGACCGATGTCGACATCGCCGTCGCCGCCGCTGCGGGCTCGGTGCGGATCAGCGTCCGGGACCGGGGCGCCGAGGCCCCACGGCCCGCCGTCGCGAGCGACCCCGGTCCGGTCTCGGAGGGCGGTCGCGGCCTGCCGATCGTCGCCGCGCTGGCGGCCGACTGGGGATTCTTCGCCTTCGGCGACGGCAAGACCGTCTGGGCCGCCATCGACAACGCCGACGGGTGATCCGCCAAGGGTCGCTGGTGCCGGCTCCCGAGCACCCGTACGAGTAACGCGGGAGGTTCCCGCCGGGCCCACGTCCGTGCTGCCCGTGGGCCCGGCGACAGGCGGGCGGCGACATCCACTCCCGACTGGTCGTCACGTGCGACCGACGCGGGTGGGGAGCCCCGGGCGCTCAGGTTTCCCGGGCCCGCCCTCTCCCCCCACTACCGGTTCGGCCGGCGGTCGGGTGGTCCCAGCCGCCGCGTGCGCGCCCAGGACATCGACCTGGACGTCAGCCATGAGGCCGTGGAATGGCTGGCCAACCAGGGCTACCAGCCCGGTACGGTGCTCGGCCGCTGCGACGCAGCATCCAGAACTGGAGGACCGGCTGTCGAACCTGCTCGAGGACCGCGCGAATCCGGGCGACGCCATCAAGGTCAACGTCGTCGACGGCGAACTCTCCCTCTCCGTCAGGCCCGCCACCGTGCCGGCCGGTGCGTGATCGGACAACTCCGGCCTGAGCAGGAGCGATCAGGAATTCTCCCGGTCGTCGTCCATCGACCGGCCGGCAGCCGCCGGCAGCAGGTGACGCACCTCCGGTTCACCGTCAGCCAACTGTTTGGCTCGTTCTTCGGCCTCGTGGTCGGCTCCGGTGAGCCGGCCGCCGTGTTGGCGTAGGTGTTCGTCCCAGGAGGGCACCAGGAAGACCTCGACGAGGCGGTTCGTGGTCTCGCCTACGCGGAACAGTCCCCAGCGCATCGCTCCGGTGCGCTGCCGCGAGCCACGGACCAGGTCCATCGCGTTGAGGAACTCCTGCTCCCGGTCGGGGCGGACGGTGTAGGTCACCAGCACCAGCACCGGGCCGACCCGGGGATCCGGCTCGAGTGCGAGAAGGGGGGGCCGGTAGGTGGCGGGGTCCTTGTTCACCCCGCGCATGTCAGGCAGCGGCCAGATCTGGGACGTCACCGCGCCGAGCAGCATCAGCGCACCCGCGGCGAGGAACGCGGTGACCAACCCGGTGTTGTCGGCGACCACACCCCAGACGAGCGCACCGACGGCCTGCCCACCCCCCTGGACCACCTGGTAGACGGCCAGGCCGCGGGCGCGTACCCAGCCGGGCAGGAACAGCTGGATCTCGGCGTTGACATTGGCGAGGACGGTCACCCAGGCCACCCCGGCCGGCAGCAGGGCGATCAGCACCACCGGGACGGACCTGACCGATCCCACCACGATCAGCGTCGCGCCGTAGAGCGCCCCGGCCACCAGCAGGAACTGGTTGGCCGTGATCCGGGTCCGGATCCAGGGCAGCAGCAGGCCGCCCAGGATGGCGCCTACCCCGAGGGCGGCCAGAAGCAGGCCGTACCCGCTGGAGTTCATGCCGAGGCGGCGGCTGGCCACCAGCGGCAGCAGTGCCCACAGCGCGCTGGCCGGTATCACGAAGACCAGTGCGCGGCGCAGCAGCCGGCGCACGATCGGCGAGTGCCGCACGTACCGGCCACCAGCGCGCAGCGCGGCGGTGAACCGCTCGGGCACCTCGACCGCGCGCGCGTTTTCCGGCCGCCACCGGACCAGCGCCAGCGCGAAGACCAGGAAGGCCACGGCGTTGAGGGCGAAGACCGGGGCGACACCCACCCGGGCGATCAGCAGACCGGCCACGGCCGGCCCGACGGCCCGGGCGACGTTGACGCTGATCGAGCCGAGCGCGGAGGCCGACCGCAGCTGGGCCCGCGGCACCAGCTCGGGGATCACCGCCGCCCAGGCCGGCAGGGTGAGTGCCTGCCCGACGCCGAACGCGAAGGTGAGGGTGAGCAGCAACGCGGGCGGCATCCGGCCGGTCGCGGTGAGCAGGGTCAACGCCACCGCCACCGTGACCAGGAAGAGCTGCACCGAGATGAGCAGGTGCCGGCGGTCGAAGGTGTCGGCCAGCGCTCCCGCCGGCAGCGCCAGCAGCAGCACCGGCAACAGGGTCGCGGTCTGGACCAGGGCGACCAGCGTCGAGGCGTTCGGCTCGTCGATCAGCAGCCACTGGGCGCCGACGGTCTGCATCCAGGTGCCGATGTTGGCGGTGAGCAGGGCCAGCCATAGGTTGCGGTAGACCGCCGTCTTCAACGGCGCGAACGCCGAGACGGGACGCTCGGCGGTGACGCCTTCGGGCGTCACCACCGCCCGTCCGCGCGCAGCACACGCTCGCCGGAGACGTAGAGGTCGTCGGGGGCGAGCAGGAGCAGCCGGATGACCTCCGCGGCGACCTGGTCGGGCTGGGCGTACACCTCGTCCAGGAAATGGTCGCCGACCCGCTCCTGCAACCGGGTCGGCATCGGTCCGGGATGCAGCTGCATCACCTTGATCCGGTTGCTGTGCTGCGCCTCGGCCACCGACTCGACCAGGCTGCTGCCGTAGCTCTTGGTGGCCCGGTAGACCGGGATGCCGGGTCGGGACTTCGTCACCGCCATCGCGCCGACGTACACCACGTTGCCGTAGCCCTGCCGGTGCAGGTGGTACAGCGCCTCCTTCAGCACGTAGGTGGTGCCGAGGACGTTGACCTCGACGGCCCGCCGGATCCGCTCCGGGCTGAGGTCCGCCAGGTCCCCGCCGGCCCACATCGACGCGCAGTCCGCCACCCCGTCGATCACCCCGTACGCCTCCACCACTCCAGCGAAGGCATCCCGGACCTGGTCGTCGGAGGAGATGTCGCAGACGACGCCGGCACAGCGCAGCTCGTCGGTCACCGCGGCCACCTCGTCCGGCACGTCGCCGACGACGGCCACCCGGTGTTCCTCCACCAGCAGGCGGGCCACCGCCAGCCCGAGTCCGCTGGTCCCGCCGACCACCACGAAGGTCCTGGCGCCCATGTCCCTCCAGCCGTCGGCGCACGCGATCCGGTCGTGCAACGACCCGGCCTTCCCAATTTCCCGGGTTCCACACCGGGAAGGCCCCGCGTCGAGCGGGAGCGCCGGGCCGTGGCGCGCCGGGCGGTGGTTGACGGGCGACTGCGCGGGTAGTCACCCGCGCCAGCCGGGTGGCGGGCGCTCGCCGTCGGTCCGCGACCCGTCACGAATGCTGGCCGCGCTTCCGGGGGTCACGGGCCGATGTCGGATGTGTCAGCACCGTCCGGAGACAAGGAAGTGCCGAGCGACGTGGTGGAGCTGCGGGTCCACGGAGTCTCGGGCGCCTCGGCCGGGCAGGTGCTCGACCGGCCGCACGTCCACCAGGTGGCCGGTGACCGCAGCGGCGGCTTCTACCGCCCTCGACCGGGCTACCCGGACTCCACCGGCCCGGGCGGGGTGGTGCTGGAGGCGTACCGGTGGAGCGATCTGCCCTCGGGCCGCCGCCCGGACGCTGTCTCTGGTGTTCCTGCTGCCGTTCATGCTGAGCAACGTGGCGATCTGGATGCGGCCGGCGGGGCGGCGGTCCGGTTCCGGCGTCAAGGTGCTGTGCCGGCTCGTCGCCCTCAACCTCACCCTGCTGTACGTACTCTCCGCGGCCGGCGTCGCCCTGGACCTGATCGCCTGGAAGTGCATGGCCTCGTCCCAGTGCCTCGCCGGCCGCGCCTGGCTGTCCTGGCTGGGCGGCCGCCCCGTCGGGCTGCGCCTGGCGGTGCTGGCCCTGCTGCCGGTCGCCGCGGTCGCACTGGTCTGGCTGCTGGGCGCCCGCCCCGGCCGCTCGTACGACGCCTTCCAGGTGCCCGGCGGCGATCCCGAGGGCGACCGGCTCAGCGCCGTCAGCCACTGGGACGCGATGCCGATGGTGAGCCGGTTGCGGGCGATCCACGTCGCCGCCGCCTTCGCGATGCTGGACCTCACCCTCCTCGCCGCGCGCGGCGCCACCGATCCGTCCGTCGGTACGGTCGCGTTGGCCGCGCTCGCCGCGGCGGTGCTGCTGGCCTGTGCGGCCCTGCTCGTCCCCCCCACCCTGGTGGAGCGGCCGGGGACCGCCCGGAGGACGGACGGGGTGACCTCGGCGTTGTGCGCCGTCGCGTGCGGGCTGACCGTGGCGACCCTCGCCATGGTGGCCCTGGACCGGACCCGATGGCCGGCGTCGGACGGGTTGCCCGGGTACGGCCGCGTCGTCGGATTGGTGTACTTCACCCAGATGGTGCTGCTGGTCGTGCTGGCCGTGCTGGCGCTGGCCGGCCGGGCCCCCCGACCGGCGCTGCTGCGCGGCCTCGGCGCGCCGGTTCTCTCGGCCGGCGCGGTGGGCCTGGCGGGCGCGCTCTCGGCCGAGCTGGTCTACCGCACGGCGTACTTCCTGAACCGGCGCGCGATCACGGGCCGCCCGGGTGATCTGGCGCCTCCGCCGCTGGCCTACAAGTGGGCGATCTTCATCTTCTTCTTCACCACGATCGCGGCGATTCTGGTCGTCGGCGCGATGACCCTGCTCTCCCGGCGAGGCCGCCGACGGGCCGCCGCGGCGATCGTCGCCAAGGACTTTCCGGCCGCCCCGGCGGGCGCGGCGGCCCGGATGGAGCGCGTGGAGCGGACCATCGCCCGGGCGCGGTTCACCGAACAGCTCGGCCCGATGGCCATCGGGTACGCCTGCCTGGCCGCGCTCGGTCTGGCGGCGAGCGTGCTGGGGCTGTCCGGTCTGCAGCCCGGCCCGTTGGCGGAGCGCTTCCTCGGCGTGCCGAGCGGGTTCGTGAGCTTCGTGCTCACCATGGGCAGCTACCTCATCGCCGGCGTCGTCGTCGCGCTAATCATGGGGGGACTGTTCGCCTACCGGACGGCGGAGTTCCGCCGGTACGTCGGCGTGCTGTGGGACCTGGGCACGTTCTGGCCCCGGGCGGCCCACCCGTTCGCGCCGCCCTGCTACGCCGAGCGGGCGGTACCGGAGCTGGCGAAGCGGATCTGCTACCTGGCCGACCGGCATGCCGGCGTCCTGCTCACCGGCCACAGTCACGGCTCGGTCCTGCTGGCCGCGACCGTGCTGCAACTGCCACCGCAGGTGCGGCGGCGGGTCGCACTGCTGACGTACGGGTCCCCGCTGGACCGCCTGTACGCCCGGCTCTTTCCGGCGTACCTCGGTCGCGATGTGCTGCACGAGGTGGGCGACCGGATCGGCTGGCGCTGGCTGAACCTGTGGCGGGACACCGACCAGATCGGCGGATGGATGTTCGCCGCGCACCGGCCCGGCGACCCGCCGGCGCGCGACGACCCGACCGCAGCCGTCGACCGGCGCCTGCGCGACCCGGAGGACGTGGTGGCATCCGCGGGCGACAGCGTCCCGCCGCCCATCAGAGGGCACTGGCCCTGCGAGTCGGACGAACGGTTCGCCACCGCGGTCCGCGACCTGGCCGACCGGCTGCGCGACCCGGGCCGGCGCTCATGAGATCCCCGCGGTGGCGCGACGCGAGCGGGGCTCCGGCCGACCGGGTGACCCCGGTCGAGGTCTTCTTCGACGTCGTCTTCGTCTTCACCCTCACCCAGCTCACCCGGATCCTCGAAGCGGACCTGTCCCTGGCCGGATTCGGCCGCGTCCTGCTGCTGTTCGGGATCCTGTGGTGGATGTTCGACGGGTACGTCTGGCTGGCCAACCACGTGCCGCCGCGGCTGCCCGCGCAGAAGCTGCTGCTGTTCGTGGGGATGGCGGGATTCCTCATCGCGGCGGTGGGGGTGCCGCGGGCCTTCGCCGGCTCCGGCGTCGTCTTCGGCGCGGGCTACCTCGTGGTGGTCGACCGCGGCCACCACGCCGCCGAGACGGCCCGCCAGGTCTGAGCCGACGACGGTGAGCTCCGTCGATCAGGTGCCGGCCCCACGGCGCGCGCCGGGGCGGAGCCAGCGGTCCAGGTAGGCCAGCAGCCCGGTCAGGTCGGTGCCGCCGGCCCGGTAGCCGATGTACCCGTCGGGGCGGACCAGATACAGGCCGCTGGCGCCGGGGGTGAGGCCGAGCCGGTGCAGCGCGGGGGCGGCGGACGTGGGCGACGAGCCGGTGGCGTCGGGTTCGGTCAGCCGGTGCGCGGTGAGCGGGTAGCGACCCAGCGGCGCGGTGGCAACGTCCTGCCACGCGGCGGGTGGCCCGCAGAGCAGCAGGTGCCACCCGGGTGTGGCCGTCAGCCGGTGCAGCGTGCCGGCGTTCCCGCTGCCGGGCAGTGGGGCGTCGGGCAGCCGGTCGCCGGCTCGGGGTCCGGTGCGCGGCGGATGCGGCCCCTCCCTGGACAACGGGCTGCGCCGGTAGCCGATGCCCAGCTCGGACACCGTGCGGAAGGCGGCGGCCCGCACGAACCGGGGTGCGAGCACGACCGGGATGAGGGCGGGGGCGAGCCGGGCACGGGCGAACCGGACGACCGGGTTGGTGGAGGTGGCGACGGTGAACGCGCGGTCGGTGAAGCGCAGCACCAGCCGGCCGACCGGCGCCCGCTCCGACTCGTAGGTGTCCAGCAGCGTCGGGTCGGCGTCGCCCCGCACCGCCCGGCCGAGCTTCCAGCCGAGGTTGACGGCGTCCTGGATGCCGGTGTTCATCCCCTGTGCCCCGGCCGGGCTGTGGATGTGCGCGGCGTCGCCGGCCAGGAACATCGGACCGGACCGGTAGTGGGCGGCGGCGCGGTGGTGCAGCCGGAAGTTGGTCATCCACACCGGGTCGCGCAGCCGCACGGCGGCACCGGTGTAGACGTCGGCGAGGGCCTGCACCTCGTCGAGGGTGACCGGGGCGTCCGGCGACGGCGTCTCGGCGGGTGGGCGCATGGCCAGCAGTCGCCAGCTGGCCGGGTGGCCGAGCGGGAAGAGGAACAGCATCCCCCGCCCGGACAGGAACGCGTGCGCCGCCCCGGGCGCGACGCCGTCGGCCTCGAGATCGGCCAGGACGAACGTCTGCGGGTACGCGCCGCCCTCGAACCCGATCCCGGCGAGGTGGCGCACGGTGCTGTGCGCGCCGTCGCAGCCCACCACGTACCGGGCCGACACCTGTTCCTCGCGGCCGTCGCGGTGCCGCAGCGTCGCCTCCGCGCCGTCGGCGGTACGGTGCAACCCGACCAGCTCGACACCACGCTCGACGTCGAGCCCGACCGACGCCAGGTGCGCGCCCAGGATGCGTTCGGTCTCCGCCTGCGACAGGAACAACAGATACGGGTACGCGGTGTCCGGCAGACCCAGGTCGAACAACGGCACGGCCCGCTCCCGCCCGCGTACGTGCAGGCACAGCCGGACCGCGCGGTTGCCGCAGGCCACCAGCTCGTCCGTGACCCCGAGACCGGCGAGGACCTCCAAGGTGCGGGGCTGGATCGCCAGGGCCCGGGACTCGTGGACCCGGTCCATCGCCCGATCGACCAGCCGGACCCGCACACCGAAGGCGGCCAGTTGCCCGGCCATGGCGAGCCCGGTCGGCCCCGCCCCGACCACCAGCACCTCGGCCGCGCTCATTTGGCGACGACCCGTCGAGGGCGGGCGCTCGCGGCCGGCGCGGCCGACCGGCCGGCTGGGGCGCCGATCACGTACGCGATGCCGACCATCCAGATCCCCTGGCTCGATTCGCGGCTGGCCACGTCCCGACCTGACCATAGCCCGGCCATGCGGAAGCGTCGTTGACGATCAGCGACAACGCGCAACCCGCCGCCCCGCCCGGCGCGGTCCGCCGGACCGTACCGGAGCGAGGCCCGGGCCGGCGATCAGCCGGCGCCACACGCGCAGTCGGCGCCCTCGGCGCAGCCGTGGCCGGGTCGGCTGCGGGCCCACCACCACCAGGCGGCGCCGGCCGCAGCGGCGAGGGCGACGGTGAGGCCGGGCATCCACCGGCCGAGCACGGCCCAACCGGTGCCGGACAGGACGCCCGCGGCCAGCAGCAGCGGAATGGCGCAGCAGCCCAGGCATGCCGCCCCGGCCAGGCCGGTCAGACCGGGCGGGAGAAGACGGCGCGCCAGGTCAGTCAGCTTCGGCATCGGGGACTCCCTGGCCGAGGGTGGCGAACGGGATCGGGCAGCACGCGCTGCCGGCGCAGGCCATTAGGTCGTCACAGCCGGCGTCGACCGCCGCGCGCAGCGTCCCGGCGATGACCCGCAGGTCGGCGATCTTCGCCTCGACCTCGGCGAGCTTGGCCTGCGCGCGGGCCTGCAGGCCGGCGTCGGCGGGACGACGGTGCCGATGCCGGGCGGTGTCCAGCAGGTCGGCGACCTCGTCGAGGGTGAAGCCGAGCCGCTGGGCGGCCTTGATCACCCGCAGCACGGTGACCGTCTCGGCCGGGTAGAGGCGATGTCCGCCGAGGCTACGGCGCGGTTCGGCGAGCAGCCCCCGCCGCTCGTAGTAGCGCAGGGTCTGCGGGTTCAGCCCGGCCGCTGCGGCGACCTGGCTGCTGCGCAGGCCGCTCATGCCGGCATCCGTGCGGCGGCGCGGGCGACGAGCGCGTCGAGGACCTCGACGTGGGCGTCCGGGACCCGGACGTCGACCTCCACCGCGCTGCCGGTTCGGGTCACCGCGAAGGTGAAGAAGGAGCAGCATTCACTCTCCCGGGCGGTCAGGTCCCGCACGGTGTCCTCGGCCGCCGGGTCCAGGCGCCAGCGCAGCCGGGTGGGTCCCCGCCGCCGCTGTTCGCGCAGGGCGGTGGTGAACAGCTCGTCGAACTCGGCGAGTCGCAGCGGCTGTTCTCTGGTGGGCAGGGTGCACGCCTGCGGCACCCATCCCTGGTCGATGCTCATGCCACGACGGTAAGCCTGTACCCGGGTACCGGTTGCAACCCGTGAAGAACAGCCGCGGACGCCCGGACCACCGGTCCGTTGCTCGCTTCCACGTGGGGGATCCGGTTAGCGTGACCGGCATGATCCGTGAGACCTACCTCGACACCGCGCTGACGGCCGCCGCTCTGCTGCGCCAACCCGCGTTGGCCGCCCGGTGGCGCGAACCCAGTGCGCTGCCCGGCTTCTCCATCGGCGGCCTGGCGCGCCACCTCGCCAACCAGGTCACCGTCACCCCCGCCCACCTCGCCGGCGCCCCGGGCGCGGCGGCCGTTCCCGTCCTGCAGCACTACACGCGGAGCACGTGGGTGGCCTCGGGCATCGACAGCGACGCGAACGTGGGGATCCGTTCACGCGGCGAGGCCGCAGCGGCTGAACTCACCCCGGGCACCCTGGCTGACGAGGTGGACGCCGCGATCGAGACCCTGCGGCAGGTGCTGCCCGGCGCACCGGCGGACCGCGTCATCGACCTCGGCGACTGGGGGCTCACCCTGGAGGACTTCCTGCACACCCGGGTGATGGAGCTCGTCGTGCACGGCGACGACCTGGCGGTCAGCCTGGGTGTGCCGACACCTGACGTGCCGCCGGCGGCCACCGAGGCCACCATCGCGCTCCTCGCCCGGGTGGCCGCCTGGCGGCACGGGCCGCTGGCCGTGGTGCGGGCACTCGCCCGCCAGGAACGCGCACCACGGACGATCGCCGCGCTCTGACCGCCGACGCCGATCCTGATCATCGGTTCTCCCGCCCGGGTGCCCGACGGGACGTGGGTCAGTGCACGATGGACCGCGCCACGCGGAATCCCACGTCGTCGATCTGGAAGGTCGGGTGGCTGCGACGCCGCACCGAGGCCCGGCAGCTCCAGTGCTCATCGAACCACCCACCCCCGCGCAGCACCCGGTAGGTGCCGTAGACCTCGGCGTCGTAGACGTCCCAGCACCACTCCCAGACGTTGCCCAGCATGTCGTACAGGCCCCACGCGTTGGGCCGCTTGCCGCCCACGTCATGAGTCCGCCCGTGCGAGTTGCCGCGGTACCACGCGATCTCGTCGAGCCGCCCGTATCGTGGGCCCGTCGTACCGGCGCGACACGCGTGCTCCCACTCGGCCTCGGTCGGTAGCCGGTACCCGTCAGCGGACACGTCCCACTCGACATCCTCGAGTTCGGCCCGGAGGCGATATGCGGGCGTCAACCCCTCGCGGCGGGACAAGGCGTTGCAGAACCCGACCGCGTCCCACCAGGAAACACCCTCGACGGGCACCTGGTCGCCGTGCGCGGTGCCCGGCCGTCGCCCGGCGACCTGTGCGTACCGCGCCTGGGTGGTCGGAAACGTCGCAAGCTGGTACGGCGCGACCTCGACCGACCAGCTGCGCTGCGTCCGCCGGTCCGACAGCGTCACCCGCCCTGGCGGGATCGCCGTCATCTCGTTTCCCGCACCCACGTCTATGGGCAGCGATCCTATCGAGAGCACCGCGGGGCCCGACGCCGGTCAGGGCGGCGAGGGATCACCATCACGTGGAAACCTCGGCCCGGCCGGCCTGCACCAACCGCTGACCGAGGGCCACGGTGGCGCGTTGGAGTTCGGGTGACCCGATGACGCGGAAGGGCGCCGTGATGGCGGCGAGCTGTCGGGCGTACCAGTCCGGGTCGTCAGTCGTCGCCCGAAGGCGTGTTCGACCCTCGTCGTCCGGTTCCAGGCTTCCCAGACTTCTCGGCACCCATCGTGATGTCTGTTCGATGGTGGCGTCGACGAGGACATCGACCGGGTGGGTCCAGCCCTGGGACAGGTGCTCCTCAAGGGTGCGCAGCGCGTCGAGCTCCCCTGGGGGCGTGAACCTGTCCAGCAAGGCCTCGATCGTGACGATCCGATCCACGCGCAGCACGCGCCGCGCCTGCCTGGTGTGGGACCAGCCCAGCAGGTACCACCGGCTGTGTCGCAGCACAACGGCCCACGGGTCGACCTCCATCACCCGGTCCGCGGCCTTGCCCCTCCGATACCCGAGGCGCACTCGCCGCGCCGCGTTGCAGGCCTCGATCAGCC
Organism: Micromonospora sp. DT47; assembly: GCF_049844475.1. Classification (NCBI taxonomy): domain Bacteria; kingdom Bacillati; phylum Actinomycetota; class Actinomycetes; order Micromonosporales; family Micromonosporaceae; genus Micromonospora; species Micromonospora sp. DT47. Next base: position 32,693 of record NZ_JBNCLC010000027.1, read on the forward strand.
GAGTCGTCAACTCCGGGCTGGCCCAGATCTCCTGGGTCGGACGAGGAGCGGAGACCTCACGGAAGGCCCGGACCGGGCCTGCGACCCGCTCCGGCAGGACCCTGACGATCTTGGCCAGCGCGCTGCCCACCAGGTCCGTGGGGTCAGCCGCGTCCCGGTGGCCTTCCAGTACGGCCATGACCAGACCCATCGCCTGAGCGGCAGTGAACATCAATGGCGGGAGCCGCAGGCCGCGTCCCACCCGGTAGCCCCCGTGGGGGCCGCTGACCGACTCGATCGGCAGGTCCGCCCCGCGCAGGATCGCGACGTAGCGACGGGCTGCCCGTTCCGTCACCCCGAGCCTCTCCCCCAGCCGGTGCGCCGTGATGCCGGGGCAGTTCTGGATCACCTCCAGGGCCAGCAACGCCCTCGCGGTGGGGCTCACGTCGTGCGCCACGCCCTCTCCCAACCCGGAGCCAGATCGTCCGGAACCGACGTTAGCGTGCCGCCCATGCACAGCGACAGCGATGCCATCCTGCGCGAACCGCCGGTGGCCGGAGGTGAGCTTGACACGCTCCTGGGCGCCCTGGAACGGCAGCGCAGGTATGTGGCATGGAAGTGCGGGAACCTGGACCGGGCCGGGCTACGGGCGACCCTCGGACCGTCCACCATGACCTTGGGTGGTCTACTCAAACATCTGGCCGCCGTCGAGGACGACATGTTCTCCGTCAAGCTGCACGGCCGAGCTCCCCACCCAACCTGGAACACCGTCGACTGGGACGCCGACCGGTACTGGGAGTGGCACTCGGCTGCCGAGGACGACCCCGAGCAGCTCATGTCGCTGTGGTGGGAGGCGGTTGCCCGCTCCCGCACCCGGGTGGCCGAGGCGGTCGCCGACGGCGGCCTGGACCGGCTCGCCTCCTACACCTGGCCCGACGGTCGGACCCCGAGCCTGCGAAGGCTCCTCATGGACATGATCGAGGAGTACGCACGCCACGTCGGTCATGCCGACCTCATCCGGGAGTCGGTCGACGGGGTTGTCGGAGAGGATCCCGAGTGACTGCGGCACCTCGCTGCGGTACGGGATGAAAGCATGGCGAGCTGTGGTTGCTGCCGAACCTGCTGGTGCGACGTCGACCGGGTCTCCAGGAGATCCATGCCAACGGGTCCTGGCGCTGGACGACGTGGGCCAAGGCCCGGCTGCACCGCGGATTCCTAAACGACCGGCTGGCGCTGACGATGCGTGACGACAGCCCGCAAGCTGCTGTGGCTGACGGTCGGTCCCGCGCACGAGGCCTTGGGCGAGGCACTCGGAGAGTCTCTGGGCCACCGTCTTGAGCGGGACTGACGGCACGTGCGGTCATCGAGCCGCGGGTAGGGCAACTACCATCCGGCGTACCGGTCGACTCGTCCGCCGGCGGCGGAGGGGATGGCCAGGAGCGCATGGGGAGCGGGATCGCCCGGCTGCGGTGGCGCGGCTGGCTACTGCTCGCTGATTGCACTGCGGTCGTCTCGGTCGCACCCTGGCATCGAACGGGTTGGTCCGGAGCCTGTTTCGGCCTCTTGGCAGCGGCGGCCCTGCTGTGTGGGCCGCTGTTCGCCTGGCTGCTGTTGGCACAGACACGGCGGTGGGGCCTACCGGTCGGAGCCGCGCTGCTCGGGATGCTGGCTGCGGTGCACCTGACATCGCAGGTCTTCCTCGCCGGTCCGGTCCGGCCGCCGATCGCCGACTGGGGAATCCCGTTCGTGGCGCTCGCTGCCGCCACGTGCCTGGTGGCCGGCGCGTGGCAGGAGCGTGCGTTACGGCCGGCACACAGCCGGTCGGCGCCCGCTGACGAAGAAGCGGGGAGCCGGCGCTGGGCTGCGCGTCCTGGTGCCGCCGCCGTGCTGGCGACAGCGGCCTTCTCCGCGTGGGCGGCCTACCAGCTCGCTCTCGGCGACGGCGCCGAGCCCGAGGCGAAGGTCGAGCCCTACCGTGGTGAGGTACTGCCACTGCCCGCCGGGTGGAGTGTCCTCGACGAGCAGCAGAGTTGCGGAAGCGGCGGCTGCTATGGGCTGACGCTGACCCTGACACCTGATCGGGCTGGCGCCGATCCGGTCGGCGAGCTACGCCGACACCTCCACGACCACGGCTGGTCGAAGGAATGCGAGCCAGTCGGCGGTCTCCTGCGAGTCCTCCGCTTCGTCGACTGGGGCGGACACTGCGTCACTGTCGATGCGGTCGACCGCAACACAGCAACAATCGGGATCCATGTCTATGCGGGGTGGCCGAAGGGGCAAGCGTGGCCCGGCAACCCCTTCCTGCCATCCTCACCGTACCCCTGATACCACGCCTGCTCGATCAGGCCACGTGTGCGAGGTAGCCGGCGATCGCCTCGTCGAGCACCGCACGGCCCGGGCGTGACCACACCTCCTCGGCGAAGACCTCGACCTCGATCGGGCCGACGTACCCGGCGGCGTCAACGGCCTCCCGGAAGCGACGCAGGTCGACGCAGCCGGTACCGGGCAGCCCCCGGCCCAGCAGCACCCCGGCCGGCAGCGGCGTCACCCAGTCGGCGACCTGGAAGCAGGCGATCCGATTCTCCCGCCCAGCCCGCTCGATCTGCGCCCACACCTGGTCGTCCCACCAGAGGTGGTAGGTGTCGACGACGACGCCCACCGCCTCCGGCGGGTACGGGCCGGCCAGGTCCAGCGCTTGGCGGAGGCTCGCGACCACGCACCGGTCGGAGCAGAACATCGGATGCAGCGGCTCGACAGCAAGCCGCACCCCTGTGGCGAGCGCGTGCGGCACGAGCTTCCCGAGCGCCTCGCCGACGTGGGCGCGGGCGGCGTCGAGGTCGCGGCGGCCGGCCGGCAGCCCACCGGACACGAGCACCAGCACCGGTGCGCCGACCGCTGCCGCCTCGTCGATCGCCCGCCGGTTCTCGTCCAACCAGCCTGGGGCGTCGAAGAACCCGCCCCTGCACAGGGACGTGACGGTGAGGCCGGCGTCGCGCACGAGCGCCGCCGCCCCCTCGATGCCGTTCATGCCGTTCGCGGCCAGGTCCTCGCGCCACAGCCCCACCCCGGAGACCCCGGCGTCGACGCAGCCCGCGACGAGGTCCGGCAGCGGCCACCGCTTGGTGGTGGCCGAATTGAGCGCGAACCGCTTCACTGCGCCACCCCCACGGTCGTCATGAACGCCCGCGCCCGGCGGGCGGCCAGCTCGGCGTCGGGCAGCAGCCCGGCCGCGTCGGCGAGCCGGAGCAGCCGTGCCAGGTGGACCGGCGACCGTCCGGACTGGAGGCCGCCGACCATGGTGAAGTGGTCCTGGTGGCCAGCGAGCCACGCCAGGAACACGATGCCGGTCTTGTAGTAGAACGTGGGCCTGCCGAACAGGTGCCGGGCCAACGGCAGCGTCGGCGCGAGGATCCGGTCGTACGTCGTCACGTCGCCGACGTCGAGCGCGCGTAGCGCGGCTGCGGCCGGCGGCGCGATGGCGGCCAGGACGCCGAGCAGCGCGTCGGAGTGACCCTCGCCGTCGCCGCGGATCAACGCCGGGTAGTTGAAGTCGTCGCCGGTGTAGAGCCGCACCCCGGCCGGCAGGCGCCGGCGCAGCGCGACCTCGAGGTCCTCGTCGAGCAGCGACAGCTTGATGCCGTCGACCTTGCCGGTGTGCGCGCCGATCAGCGCGACCACCGTGTCCGCGGCTCGCGCCGGATCGGGATCGCCCCAGTAGCCGGCGAGTGTCGGGTCGAACGCCGGGCCCAGCCAGTGCAGCACGACGGGCTCGTCCGCCTCATCGATCAAGCGGCCGTAGACGTCGAGGTAGTCCTCGGTCGAGCGGGCCGTCGCGGCGAGGTGGCGGCTGCACATGAGCACCGGCCGGGCGCCGGCGTCCTGCACGTCGGCGAGCTGCTCGGCGTACGCCTTGCGGATCTCGTCGAGCGTGGCCGGACCCGCCGGCAGATGATCGGTCGCGACACCCGCGCAGAGCGCGCCGCCCTCGGCCCGGGCCGCCCGCGCCGAGCGTCGCACCAGCTCGCGGGCCGTCGGGTAATCGAGGCCCATGCCCCGCTGGGCGGTGTCCATCGCCTCGGCGACGCCGAACCCGTGCGACCAGAGGTGCCGGCGGAACGCGAGCGTCGCGTCCCAGTCGACGGCAGCCGGCGCGCCCGGGACGTTCTCCGCCCGTGGGTCGGCGACCACGTGCGCGGCGGCGTAGGCGATCCGGCTGGTGAAGCGCGCGCCGGGCACGGCGTGCTCGCGTCCCCGGCCGGAAGGGGTGAACGGCCCGTCGGGCAGCGTGACGGTGGTGGTCACGGCGCCAACTCCGTGACCTCAACCCGCCGACCCTCGCGCGCCGACTGCAGGCCGAGCTCGGCCAGTTGCACGCCGCGCGCGCCGGACCACAGATCCCAGGTGTACGGGGCGTCCTCGGCGACGTGCCGCAGGAACATCTCCCACTGCGCCTTGAAGCCGTTGTCGTACACCTCGTTGTCCGGCACCTCCTGCCATTGGGCGCGGAAGTCGTCGGTGGACGAAAGGTCGGGGTTCCAGACCGGCTTCGGGGTCGTGGCGCGGTGCTGAATGCGGCAGCCGCGCAGGCCGGCGACGGCGCTGCCCTCGGTGCCGTCGACCTGGAACTCGACCAGTTCGTCGCGGTTGACCCGGACGGCCCAGGACGAGTTGATCTGCGCGACGATGCCGCCGTCGAGCTCGAAGATGCCGTACGCGGCGTCGTCGGCGGTCGCCTCGTAGGGCTGGCCGTCCTCGTCCCAGCGCCGCGGGATGTGGGTCGTGACGTGTGCGGTGACCGCCCGCACCGGCGCGAAGATCTGCTCCAGCACGTAGTGCCAGTGCGGGAACATGTCGACCACGATGCCGCCGCCGTCGGCCGCTCGGTAGTTCCAGCTCGGGCGCTGGGCCTCCTGCCAGTCACCCTCGAAGACCCAGTAGCCGAACTCACCACGCACCGACAGGATCCGGCCGAAGAACCCGCTCCGCACCAGCCGGTCGAGCTTGCGCAGGCCGGGCAGGAAGAGCTTGTCCTGCACGACGCCGTGCCGCACGCCGGCCGCGTCGGCGGCGCGGGCCAGATCGACCGCGCCGGACAGGGTGGTGGCGGTCGGCTTCTCGGTGTAGACGTGCTTGCCCGCCTCGATCGCGAGGCCGATCGCCTTCTCCCGCTCGCTGGTCACCTGGGCGTCGAAGTAGATCGAGACGTCCGGGCGGGCCAGCGCGGCGCCGAGGTCGGTGGTCCACTCGGTCAGCCCGTGCCGGGCCGCGACGTCGCGCAGCTTGGCCTCGTTGCGCCCCACCAGGACGGGCTCCGGCCACAGCCGGCCGCCGCCGCGCAGCGGGACGCCGCCCTGCTCGCGGATCGCCAGCAGGGACCGGACCAGATGCTGCCGGTAGCCCATCCGCCCGGTCACGCCGTTCATGACGATCCCGATCGGGATACGTGCCGTCATCGCCCCATCCTCCAGGTAAGCGCTTCCTACGGGCACCCTCCCCTGGGTGCCGCACATCTCATCCCGGTCGCCCCGGGTGCCGGTGCTCCCGGCGGGGACGGCAGCAGCGTTGCCAGCGTCCCCGCCGGGCCGGTTCAGGCCGGCGTTCCGGTCACCGTCAGGTGACGCAGCCGGCCGATGTTGTCGAACGAGCCGAAGCCGACCCGCCCGGAGCCGAACGTGGTGTCCTTCGCGGTCATCAGCGGGTCCTTGCTGCCGTCGACGTAGACCGCGATCTCGCCGGTGGCCGGCAGGTGCACCACCCGCACCTTGTGCCAGTCGGCGTCGGTGATGGCCGGGTTGGCGCCGCGGGACCGCCCGTTCCACTGGTAGTCGATGCGTTGCCGGTCGGCGTTGTTGACCTTGAAGATGCCGTTGTGCGGGTAGATCGTGTTGTCGGTGGACAGGTGCGCGTAGTAGAACTCCGTGTCCGAGCGCCAGCCGAAGACGATGATCACGTCCCGGTTGCTGACCTCCACCGGCGTGTCCAGCCGCACCCGCGCCTCGATCTCCGCCGACGACCACGCCGGGCCCGCCGTCAGGACGGCGTACTCGAACGGGCGGCGCGGACCCGGCCGGCTGACGCCGGCCTCGGCGAGGATGACCTCGTCCTTGGTGAACTGCCACTTCGACGGGGTCACCGGCGCCCAGTTCTCGGCGCCCGCAGTCTTGTGGAATCGGGTGTCGCCGACCTCGCCGCTGGCGAAGACCCGGGTGTCGATGACCTTCCAGATCTTCCCGTTGGCCTTGGCGATGATGTAGAGCTCGCCCGCGGCGTCGGTGCCGAAGCGCAGGTCCACCCGCTCCGGGTTGCCGGGCGCGCCGGGGCCGGAGAGGTCCTGCATCCGCACCGGGTTGCCCGCCGCGTTGAACAGGGCAAGCCGGTGGATCGGGGCCAGGCCCTCACCCCGACGCATCTCGTTCGCCTCGGTGTAGAGGACGCGACCGTCGACGAGGTCACCGAAGACGTACTTGCCGCGCAGCGCGGGCAGGTCGCGGCCACGGTAGACGAACCCGCCGGCCACCGCGACACCGACGTCCGAGGTGCAGTTCCACCCGGGAGCGGGGTCGTGGTCGTACGCGGCCACGGGGTACGTGTAGCCGTACCGCTCGTCGGCGGCGGGCAGGGGGAAGAGGCGGTTACAGGGGTTCGTGGCCGCCTTGTCGAAGGCGAAGGCCCCCTCCCGCTCACTCCAGCCGAAGTTGTCGCCGGCGCGGACCTCGTAGATCGCCTCGATGGCGTGCTCGCCAATGTGCCCGAGGTACATCCGACCGGTGGCCCGGTCCCAGCTGAAGCGGTGCGGGTCGCGGAAACCCACGGCGTAGACCTCGCCCAGCGCGCCGGCCTGCCCGACGAACGGGTTCGACGGCGGGATGCCGTACTGCCCGTTGGCGGAGTTGGTGCCGCGAGGGTCGATCCGCAGCAGCTTGCCGTGCGGCATGCCCAGGTTCTGCGGGTCGGTGTTGCGGACGCCGAGGCCACCGTCGCCGACGGCGAGGTACAGCAGCCCGTAGTCGCTGTCGTGGCGCTTTGCCGTCGGGTTGAAGTTGATCTCCTGGATGCCGTGGACCTGACCGCCGAAGCCGATGCGCAGGACCTCGCGCCGGGAGCCGGCGAACGTGTCGGCGGCGGGATCGGTCGCCGTCCACTCGGTGATGACGCCGTGGTAGACGGTGCCCGCCTGGGCGTAGTCCGGCACCTTGGCCGTCGCCGACGCCTGTTCGGTGTGGATGGTGTAGAACCGGCCGTTGGTGCCGAACTCCGGGTGAAACGTGACGTACCCGAAGCCCTGACCGAGCCCGCGGCCGGAGAAGAACTGTGGCGCGAACGTCGTGGCCACGTCGAGGTAGACGTGCGGCACGCCGTCCTCGACGAGGTAGAGGTTGCCGTTGAGGTCGGGTACGGCGCGGCGGCCGGAGCCGTCGGGCAGCTCCATGATCGTGTTGATCCGGGCGGTCCGCATGAGCCGCTGGTCGACGGGTGCGGGCTTGGGGAACGACTGGGGGAAGCTGGTGTACTCCTCGAGGACCAGCCCGAGCCGGGACTGGGTCGGCATCTCGGGGACGGGGTCGTAGACCGGGTCGGCGGCCTGGGCGGGCGTCGCAACCAGGGTGGACAGGACGACGGCGGCAGCGGTGAGCCCGGCCGTCAGCATGGATCTACGGATGCTGCCGGTACTGCCATGGGAGATGAGCACGCGTGTCTCCTTCTCGGTGGGACGGTGCCGAGGGTGTTCAGCGAGCCATGTAGCGGTACTGCTTCTCGACGTCGCTCGCCGAGACCACGCTGTCGAGGAACATCAGGCCGTCCATGCGGCAGTCGCACGGGTTCCGCTCCAGGGTGTCCTGCGGGAAGCTCCCGCCGATCTTGATGCCCCGGGGGTCGGAGGCGGTGGTCACGTGCGGGCCGGGCCCCGACACGCGCCACGGGTCGTCGGTGCGGGTGTAGAAGCCGTCCAGCGGCTCGCCGTTGCGGTAGAGCGCCATGGCGCCGGTGCTGAAGTCGTAGGTGGCGGCGAGGTGCACCCACTCCCCCATCGGCAGCAGGGTGCGCCAGTCCTCGCTCGCGGCGAACGTCTGCGAGTTGCCGCCGTCGAGGCGCCGGCCGAGCGCGACCAGTCGCAGCTCCCCGTTGACGTCGATGAGCTCGAGCAGGGCCCGGACGCCGTGGCCGTCGGAGTCGCCGGTCAGCACGCCGGCCAACCCGATCGCGTTGAACCGGTCAGTCGGGTTGGCAGTGGTGGAGTTGAGCGCCGGGCTGTCCATCTCCAGCTTGAACCAGCCCATCACCGTGGTGCCCTCGACGCCGCTGAACGCGCGCAGGGTCCGTACGCCGCTGGCCGACCAGATACCGGCCTTCCAGTCGTCGTTGCCGGCCTCGGCGGGGTTGACCTGCCGGGTCTGCAGCGAGTTGCCGCTGCCCTTGTAGGCGTGGTCGGCCACGCGCATGGCGGCGCCGCCGTTGACGAGTTCGATCTCGGTGCCGGATCGGCCCTGGTCGCGCTCGAGCGCGACGTCGCCCTGCACCGGGTGGTCGAAGTCGTAGTGGGCGACCAGGTGCGATCGCAGGTGGGGGTGGACATCGCGCGGGTGGTCCGGGTCTGCCTGTGCCGGGGGCGCTCCGGCGCCGGCCATGACGCCGGCCGCCAGCAGTGCGGCGGTGGCGACGGCGGCCCGTCTGGCTCTGGTCATCGCGTACACCTCATTTCGCGTCCGAGTAACGCGTAACCGCTTTCGCAAGCGCTTACGTCCTACGCCTGAACTATTTCGTCGTGCCGCTGTATCGAGGGTTTGCTACCGCTTGGGCGAGACCGACGGTTCGGCGGGCCGGCCGCCCAGGTAGAGCTCGCCGAGTTGGGGGTCGGCCAGCAACTGCGCCGCCGGCCCGGAGATGTGCACGCGCCCGAGGTCGAGCACGCACCCGAGGTCGGCGGTCTCGAGCGCCCGTCGGGCGTTCTGCTCCACCAGCAGCACCGCCGTGCCGGCGTCGCGCATCCGCACGACCTGTTCGAACACCGTGCTGGTCGCCTTCGGGTCCAGGCCCATGGACGGCTCGTCGAGCAGCACGACCTTGGGGTGGACCATGAGCGATCGAGCGAACTCCACCTGCTTCTGCTGGCCGCCGGAGAGCAGACCCGCGAGCGAGGTCCAGCGCTGCGCGACCACCGGGAAGACGTCCTTGACGAACGCCATCCGCTCGGCGATGACCGCCTTGTCCTTGAGCGTGTACCCGCCGAGGAGCACGTTCTCCGCCACGGTCATCTCGCGGAAGACGCTGTGGCCCTGCAGGACGTGCGCCACGCCCGAGGCGAGCATCCGCTGCGGGCCCTGGCCGGTCACGTCCACACCCCCGACGAGGATCCGCCCGGAGCGCGGCTTGAGCAGCCCGCTGGCGACCTTCAGGACGGTCGACTTGCCGGCGCCGTTGGGACCGACGAGACAGACGATCGTGCCGGCGGGCACGGAGACGGTGAGGCCACGCAGCACCGGGGCGGCGCGCCCGTACCCGGCCTGGACGTCGACGAGTTCGATTTCAGACGCCAAGGTAAGCCCCCAGCACGCGTTCGTCGGTACGGATGAGCGACGGCGGCCCCTCGGCGATCGGGCGGCCGCGGTCGAACACCACGATGTGGTCGCTGACGCTCATCACCAGGTCCATGTTGTGCTCGACGATCACGAACGTCCTCCCCTCGGCGTTGAGCTCACGGACCAGCGCGCCGATCCGATCCAGCAGCGCCGGGTTGACGCCGCCGGCCGGCTCGTCGAGCAGCACGGTCTCCGGGTCGCTCATCAGCACGCCGGCGAGTTCCAGCAGCTTCTGCTGGCCCCACGACATGTTGCGAGCCTCCACGTCGGCGAGGTGCTCGATGCCGAGGCGGGTGAGCCAACCCCGGGCCCGGTCGACCTGCGCACGGGCGCGCGCCCCGCGCAGCTGGCCGGTCAGGCCGGCGGGGCGGACGGCCGCGAGCAGGTTGTCGAGTGCCGACATCCGGGGGAACACCCGGCAGAGCTGGAAGGTGCGGCCGATGCCGGCGCGGACGATGGCGTGCGGCGCCTTGCGGGTGATGTCCTGCCCCCGGTAGGTCGTCTGCCCGCTGTCCGGCCGGATCATCCCGGTGACACAGTTGAAGAAGGTCGTCTTGCCCGACCCGTTGGGCCCGATCAGCGCGTTGACCTGGCCGTGCCGGAACGTCACGGTGGCGCCGTCGAGCGCCACCACGCCGCCGAACGCCTTGGTCAGGCCCGCGGTCGCCAGGCTGCGTACCTCGCTCATGCCCGCTCCTCGGTGGACTGTGGATGACCACCGGTGGTGGCCGCCGCGGCGTCGACCGGCTCCCGCGCCCCCGCCGCGCCCCCGGCCGCCGCGCGCTCGTCGCGAAGTTGCGCGGCCGTGACCTCGCGGATGGAGCTCTGCGCCGGCCGGAACACCCGGTTGAGCAGCGCGCCGATCGCCGGCAGGACGCCGTCGGGCATGAACAGCACGACGAGGGCGAGCAGCAGGGCGGTAGCGACCAGGTGCAGCGGCGTGTTGCCGAACTCCACCTTGAAGTACTCGAGCGCGATGCCGACCACGAGGGCGCCGACCAGCGGGCCGAAGAGGTGCCGGACGCCGCCGAGCAGCGCCATCAGCACCATGTAGGAGCCGGTCAGGATCGAGAACTGGAAGACCGGGTCGAGGTCGCCGAACCAGAGCGCGTAGAGCCCGCCGGCCAGGGCGGTGAACCCCGCCGAGACCACGAAAGCCACGAGCTTGTACGCGAACGTCGGTGTCCCCAGCGCCTCCGCCTTGTCCTCATCCTCCCGGATCGCCTTGAGCCCGAGGCCGAACCGCGAGCGGTCGATGAGCCACCAGGCCAGCAGCGCGAGCCCGAGCAGGCCGGCGAAGAGGAAGTAGAAGACGCGGTGGTGCTCCGGGCGCAGCAGCCCGGGGAACGGTCGCGGCACGACCAGCCCCCGCGATCCGCCGGTGACCGAGGCCCAGCTCTGGAAGACCAGCAGCAGGATCAGCACCAGCGCGATCGAGACGATGACGAACGAGGCACCGCGCACCCGCAGCGCCGCGAAGCCGATCGGCACGGCCAGCGCGGCCACCAGAAGCGCCGCGACCACCAGGGCCACGAAGCTGGGCAGGCCCGCCTTCGTCACGAGCAGGGCGGTGCCGTAGCCGCCCAGCCCGGCGAGGGCGCCGTGGCCGAGCGAGATGTAGCCGGTGAACCCGCCGACGAAGTTCCACGACGTGGAGAGCACCGCGTAGTTCAGCACGACGATGCCCGCCGACAGGATGTAGGGGTTGGGCGCCAGGGACGGGAACGACAGCAGCACCGCACCCGCGAGCACGAGGACCGCGATCGCCTGGACGATCCGGCCGACTGGTCGCCGCGGCGCCGGGGTCGCCGTCACCGTCGCCGGCTCAGAAGCGCTGGGCAAGGCGACCTCCGAAGAATCCCTGTGGCCGGAACGCCAGCGTCGCGAACAAGGCGAGGTAGAAGATCGTCTGCGCCCAGGTCGTACCCAGCGGGATCTGGAGCAGGCTCTGCATCAGGCCGAGCACCATCGCGGCCATGGCGGCCCCGGGTACGCTGCCGAGACCGCCCACCACGATGATGGCCATCAGCGGGCCGATCCAGTGCCAGTGCAGCGACGGGTAGATGGTGGTGTCGAGGGCCAGCGCGGTGCCGCCGACCGCGGCGGTCGCCAGACCGATCCCGAAGCCGTACCCGGCCACCCGTTCGGTCTCGATGCCGATGAGCCGCGCGGCGTCGCGGTGCTGGATCGTCGCGCGCAGGGCCCAGCCGAAAGTCGTCTTCTTCATCAGCAGGTAGAGGGTCAGCAGCGCGACCGCGGCGAGGCCGAACGCGATCAGCTTGACGACCGCGATGCGGGCCCCGAAGAGGCCGAAGCTCGCCGAGCTGTAGCCGAGCTGGATGCGCCGCTGGGTGCCGGTGAACGCGTAGGCCAGCAACCCCTCGATGCCGACCGCGATCGCGAACGTCAGCAGCACCGACATCATCGTGAGGGTCACCGGGCGCAGCCGGGCCAGGAGCAGCCGTTGCAGCACCACACCGCAGCCGAAGAACAGTGGCACCGTGACGATCATCGACAGCAGCGGGTCGACGCCCAGCCGGGAGTGGAACCACCAGGCGAGATAGGCGGCGAGGATGAGGAACGCCGAGTGGGCGATCATCACGACCCGCATGATGCCGAAGTAGAGGGTCAGGCCGGCCGCCAGGAGGGCGTAGAGCCCTCCCAGCAGCAGACCCAGGATGACGCTCTGGAAGAGCAGCGCACCGGATGGCATCGCTACCTACCAGGCCGGCTTCGGGAAGACCAGGTCGGCCTCCTTGGCGTCGGCGGGCAGCACGATCTGGATCTCACCGCCCACCCACTGCTGGATCATGTGGGCGCCCTTCGGCTTGCCCGTCTCGTCCCAGGACAGCGGGCCGACGACGGTCTCCACCGTGTTCTTGCGGACCCAGTCGACCAGCTTCTGCTGGCACTCGCCCTGCTCGGCACAGCCCACCGCGCTGACCGCCGCGGCGACGACCTGGCCGGTCGTGTACGCGTTGGCCTCGTCCTCCTCGGGCGGCGAGCCGACATGCGCCGTGTACTTCTCGACGAACTCCTTGTTGCTGGGGTAAGGCGCCTTCTGCGTGTAGCCGGTCGGCGCGATGATCCCCTCGGTCTTGTTGCCGATGGCCGCGGCGAACTCCGGGTTCGTCGGCGCCGTGGAGAACGCGGCGAGCTTCGGCTGGTACTTGAGCTGCTGGAGGGCGACGATCAGGTTCACGCCGTCCTGGTACTGCGAGCCGCCCACCAGGAGGTCTGCCTTCGAGGCCGCGATCTTCGCGGCGATGCTGCCGAAGTCGGTGGTGTTCGGCGGGTAGACCTCGTCGACGACCGTGCGGATGCCGGCCGCCTCCAGCTTCTCCTTGAGCCCGTACGCCGTGCCCTGCGCGAACGGGTCGTCCATGGCCGCGTACGCCGCCGTCTTCGGCCGCTGGTCCGCCGGCAACGCCAGCAGGTACTCGGCCAGGTGGTTGTAGTGGTCGTTCGCCACAGCGGGAGCGGCGTAGAACAGGTTCTTGAAGCCCTGCTCGAAGACCTGCTTCGCCGCGCCCGCGGGCTCGACGAAGAGCATGCCGTACTCCTCGGCGACGCGGGCCGCCGGCACGACGAGGCGGGTCGAGAACGGACCCACCACCAGGTCGACCTGGTCCTTGCCGATGAGCTGCTCATAGTCGGCGACCACACGGTCCGCGTTGGACTGGTCGTCGAGAATCTTCAGCTCGACCTTCCGGCCTAGCAGGCCGCCCTTGTCGTTGGTGATCTTGGCCCAGGCCTCGTATCCGCGCTGGACACCCTTGCCCGGTTCGGAGAAGTCTCCGGTCAGCGGGAGGGAGATCCCGATCACAATCGGGTCATCGCTGGCGGCCGATCCGCCGCCGTCACCACTGCAGGCACCCAGCGCAAGCGTCATCGTCGCGCCGAGGGCTGTCATCCACTGCATTCGCCTGAAACGGGTTGTCATCCCGTGACGCTCCTTTGTCGGAACGGAAGCGCTTACGAAAGCGCTTACGTACTCTAAGCTGTGCCCAACGTCACTGGCAATAGCCAGATGACATCGATGTTTCCGGGGAGTTGAGGATGCCCAAGCCTGGCCAGAGGCTGCGCCTCGTCGACGTGGCGGAACGCGCCGGCGTCTCGCTGGCGACCGCCTCCCGCGCCCTCGCCGGCCGCGACGGCGTCAGCGAAGAGGTGGCCCGGCGCGTCCGGCAGGTGTCGCAGGAACTCGGGTACGTCGCCAACCCGTACGCCCGCACTCTCGCCGGCGGCCCCAGCTCCACCGTCGGGCTGATCGTCCACCAGGTCGACGACCCCTACTTCTCGGAGATCGCCGGCGGTGTCATCCAGGTCGCCGCCGAGGAGGGGCTCCTCGTGCAGATCTGCCACTCCGGCCGCGACCCCGACCACGAGCTGCGCCAGCTCCGGAACCTCATCGCGCAGCGGGTCGGGATAATCCTGATCGCCGGGTCGGGGTACAACGACCCGCGCGTGGAGGCCGAGGCGCGGGCTGAGCTGTCGGCGTTCCAGAGCCAGGGCGGCCGGGTAGCCGCCATCGGGCGGCACGCGCTCGGCGTCGACGCGGTCCTGCCCGACAACGAGGCCGGCGGCCGGGCGCTCGCCGAGCACCTGTTGGAGCTCGGGCACCGGCACATCGCGGTCGCCGCGGGCACCGCCGGTCTCACCACGGTCGCCGACCGGCTCGCCGGCGTGTCGTCGGCCCTGCAGCAGCGCGGGCTCTCCCTCGACAGCCTCCCCGTCGTCCACTGCGACTTCACCCGCGACGGCGGTCGGGTGGCGGCCGAGCAGATCCTGCGCGACCATCCGAAGACCACCGCGATCGTCGCGCTCAACGACGCGATGGCGATCGGGGTGCTGTCGACGCTGCGCGCGCACCACATCCCGGTGCCCGAGCGGATGTCGATCGTCGGCTTCGACGACGTGTCCGTGGCCGCCGACCTCGCGCCCAGCCTCACGACCATACGACTGCCGATGACCGACATGGGTCGCATGGCGCTCACTCTCGCGCTCAAGCCCCGGTCGACGCGTCCCCGGCGCCGTTCGACCGGGCACGCGCTGGTGGTACGCGACTCGACCGGCCCCGTCCCGCGGCAGTGAACCGCGGCGCGGTGTGCACGTCGGCGTTGCTCGGCGGATCGGGCTTGCCCCCCACCCCTTCAGCCAGGACCATCCCGCCGCCGTGAGGGTTTGTGTCGGTGGGGCGATCGATACCGTAACCCCACATGCGGATCCGAACGAACCCGAGATCATCTTCGGTGTGTAGCGATGGGGCGCATAGCTTGATCTTTAACCTGTGCGTCGCGGGCCGCAGCCATGCTGGCGTCATCCGGATCACCGACCACCACACCTGAACCGTGGCCCAACCACGAGCGTCGACAGGTCGTCTGCCGAAGTCGACGACGGCAGTTGATCGACGGAATCTGGTGGTGGACCAGGGTAGGTTCGCCGTGGCGGGACGTGCCCGCCCCGTATGGGCCGTGGCAGACATGCCGCCGGCCTTAGCGCGCGGCGCCGCCCGGTCGATCTGGGCCGGTCCCGGAGCGCCGGTGACCGACGCGTGGAGCCCTTATCACCGGGGAGTTGCCAGACGCCGGGCGGAAATCCCGCGCCGCGCCGGCCACCATATCGTCGGGATCGCGGCCGAGGGCCCGCCGGATGTGCGGCGGGATGACCTCGGATGTTGCCATCGCCAGTCGGACCTGCACCGAACGGTCGTCAACCAGGCGTTCCAGATCCGCCTCGTCCAGCTCGACCGCGCGGACCAGCGCGGCACGGACGTCGACCACGGGGTCCTGGGCAAGCGCCCTGCGCTGCTCGGCGGTGGTCCGCGGGTTGCGGGCGACCCCCTTGCGTACGCGTACGGTGCGATCGGCCATCAGGGCGGTGATCACGTCGGGGTCGTGGGTGTGGGTGGCGAGTCGTTCCCGTACCTCGGGTGAGACGTCGTCGATCAGCCTGGCGGCCAGATCGGGCTCCAACTCCCGCATCTCCGCGAGGAGACCACGAAGCTCCTTGTCGGGTGCCTCTGACATCACCCGGCGAACCGACTCGTCGCAAGCCGGGTTGCCAGCGACCGCCCAGCGGACCCACCGGTCGGCGTCTTTGACGAGACGCAAGAGATTGGCGACCGAGGCCGAAGGGTTTCTCGCCACAGCCTCCCGGACCTCACGATCATGGTCCCGGGTCAGCGGTCGCAGTGCCTGGGCGGGTGCGTCGGTCCGGGCCGCGACCGCCTTACGGACCACGGCCGAAGGGTCGGACGCCAAGTCGAAGAGGGTCATCTGTGGCGTTGCGGGGTCCCGCGCGAGGGCGAGCCGCGCGTCGGCGCTGCCACCGGTCGCACGGTGAGCGGTGGTACCTGACCCGCTGTGACGGTCGGGCCCGCCGACGTCCTGCTGCTTCCCCATGGGCGCAATCATGTCACGGGCTGACTGGGGCAGCTCGAGCCTGACCAGCGCGTTGACGATGGTCGAAGCGTTACGGCACCAAGCGCACAAACGCCTTGACCAACTCAATCAAGAAAAGAGCGTCTCCACAGGCTCTGACCTGCGGAAACCCTCTCGCTGTCGGAACGGCCGGATTCGAACCGACGACCCCTTGACCCCAAGGCAACCAAGTCGGGGCGTTGACCTGGGGCAAGCGCCGCCTTCACCTGCGGAGGCGATCCCCCACTGTCCACCGTTGTCCGTCCGCGTACACCCCGATCGTCACTCAATTGGTCACCCAGCCTCGTTCCAGCCCCCCAGAGCACCGCGTCGCGGTCTTGACTTAAAGTCCACTTCAACGCTCAGGGTTCTCCCACATGAGATGGTTCAGCAGGACCGGAGGCAAGCGCCAGGGGTCGCGTCGCGCTCATCGTCTCCGCCGGGACTGGATGCGGGGCGCACTCACTATCGCGGCATCAGACACGAACAGAGGGCCGTTGTCGTGTCTATTGCTGAGCGGCTCGATCCTCCAAGCCGACGCGACAGCGCGCCAACATGAGTCACCTGTCGACGGAGGTGCACAATATAGGCGCCACGCCGGCAGGAGCATGGTAGAGCCGGGCTTGACCCCTCGTTTGTAAGTTCTGGGCGCTCCGTCCGGTGGTGTCCATCCCTGTTGCTGAGGTCTGGTCATCGTCGCGTTGGCCGCTTCCGTCCGGCTCCGTTGCTGTCACGGTTGCTGTCGAGAGCTACGACCCGCCGCAACTCGCTTACGCCGCTCCATCCGCCACCCGACGAAGCCGTAGGCCAAGAGGGGAAACGCGACCAGGAGGAGGCCGCCGCCGACCGCAACGAGCCACAGCATGGTCCGATCCCAAGCCGCCCTGTCGGCGACTGGATCGTCCAATGGCGGTTGGGGCTCCAGGAAGACGGGGGCGCAGCACCCCGCCAGAGTCGCCGAGACGAGCGCCAGGGCGCCGGCCGTCAGGGCGAGGCGCGGTCGAGACATCACCTTATGCTCGCAGAATCCGGCGTACAGGTCGACCCGTCCGTCGCCAACCAGGCCAGCCGCTGTCACAGCGGCTGGCCTGCTGTTTCTCCGGGCGCTGCCGGTCGCCATCGGTCATGTTATTCAGAGCAGCACGTTCAACTGCCCCAAGGGTCCACCGCCGTCCACGGACGTCCGTGCTCACCCTGCGTCTCGGGCTGCCATGGTTGGTCGCTGGTTGACGACGCTTCACGGTGTCTTGTGCCCCCTGTGTGCCCCACACCGCCGGGCCGTCTCCCGACGTTATGGATCGAGGTTGGTTCACCTACTGTCGGCTGGTGGAACTCGGGACCTTCGCCGGCTTCGGCCTGCTGATCTGTGCGGGACTTAGCTGCCTCTTCCTCATTGCCGTCGTAGAGCTCCTCGCGGCCTGGTGGAAGCCCAAGGGCTGACGGTGCCTAACCTCAGCTTGGGAATCGTGTTGATCCGCACCCTGGGTAGCTGTCCGGGCTGACAGAGAAGCACCGAACGTCCAGATTTCGGCGGTCGGCTGCACGGTGTTGGCTGGTGTTGACCGCCGCAACGGGCACGGACCGGGCATGCCCCGGCGACCTCGGTTCCTGGATCATTGAGGCATGACTCTTCCGCTGCTTCGCGTCACGATGGAGTCCGGCGAGACCTGGGACGACCCCTCAGAGGATCTGCTGTTCGAGCTGCTGTCGGACATGGAGCGCGGCGAGGAACAGTTCCTCGTCGTGGATCGTCTCGCCGACGCCACCGGGCAGACGTTCGCACAGGTTGCCCGCACCCATGCTGGTGAATACCAGGTCGAGTACCGCGAGGGTGGCGCGGACCATCATTTTCAGGCATTCAGCGAGGACAAGCGGCTCGTCCACTCCGTGATCACGTGTTGGGCCTTCGATCTGCCTGGCTGGCGGGACACGCTACCTTGGGCGCCCCTACAACAAGCCGGCCAAATCTCGAAGCCCAAACGTTGATCTCTTCCGTGTGATGGAACGATCGCTACTCGATGAGCTGGGCGAGTAGCGGACCTGAGCTGCCCAGGCGGTCCGCCAAAGTCGGGCCTGTCGAGATTTCTGTGTAAGTTGATCTATGGGTTGTCAGGTCAGGTAGGGGCCGAGGCGGTCGGGGTAGGCCACGGCGAGGGCGCCGAGGGCTTGGCGCCAGCCTTGGACGGCGGCGCCATCGACGAGGCGGGCGGGGGCGCGGCGTTGGTCGGCGGGTAGGCCTTTCTCCTTGGCCCGGTCGCGGGCGCGTCTGTCTTCGATGTCGCGGATGGCCAGCCAGAGCAGCTTGATCACGGCGTCGTCGGTCGGGAAGTGTCCCCGGTTTTTGATGATTTTGCGGAGTTGGAAGTTCAGCGGCTCGATCGCGTTGGTCGTGTAGATGATCTTGCGGAGTTCGGGTGGGAAGGCTGGGAACGGCACGAACCGTTGCCAGGCGTTGGTCCACGTCGCGACCGCGGCCGGGTAGCGGCGGCCGAGTCGCCACCGGACCCGTCCAGGCCGGCGCCCCGATCGAGGTCGAGCGCCTCGTCAACGCCACCGGTCTGATCAGCCTCGCCGGCCGGCAACACCCCGTCGGCTACCAATTCGCCGGACAACGGGTCACCGTCCGCCTCGACCGCGGCCTCATGCAGATCACCGCCGACGGCGTCCTGCTGCGCAGCCCTCCCAACCCCCTGACACCGGCTGAGATCGCCCGCATCCGTGGCGCCCGCCCCGCCGGACCACCACCCACCCCGGTGCCCGAACCGGCGCGGGTCGAACGTCGCGTCAGCAGCCGAGGAGCCCTCGTCATCGCCGGTCAACGCATCCACGTCGGCATCGCCCACGCCGGAGCAACCCTCACCGTCGAAGCCGTCGGGAGCACCTTCCGCATCCACGACGGCGACCAGCTCCTCACCGAGGTCGCTCGCACCACCACCAAGGACATCGCGCGGTTCGAAGTCCGTAAACCCGAGCCTCCCCGAAGGGCGCAACGACGACAGCGTGTCCGGGCGGTCGACCGCCTGAGGACCGGAGAGGCAGCAGACCTTCTAGAGGAAGCCGAGCTGACGCGCCGCATCCTGATGAACCGAAACGAGCTCAGCAAGCCGGATCGGCTTCCGGGACACCGCCGAGAGATTCTTGGCCTCCCTGGTCCACGGCGGTGGCAATGCGCTGATCCCCTGATCGAGGGCAACGCTGGCCACCTCGGCTTCCCACCCCGGCCAGCGCAACGCCTCATAAAACTGAGTCACTGCACCAGCGAGCATCGCCTCCAGCCAGTCGCCATACCCAAGCTCAAGATCCTGCCAAGCCAGGTCCTCCGGGCCGAAATAATGCACCGTCGGCCTCGCGCCCGACTGAGCTGGCAACCAGGCAAACTGTCCGCCCATCACGTCGAAGGCGACGACTAGACGACCGGCCTTGGGATCCATCTCGGCAGCCACATCCGGCAGCCCCTCGTGCCCACCGCCGAGCACCCGAAGCCAACCGCGGTCGATCACCAGCCCGCCACTGTTGGCGACCACCGCACCCAGCCACGACCTGGTCGTGATCCCCAGGGCTGTCAGGCAGGCTCCCGCCCGATCAGGGTCGGCCGGCAGCACCTCCACCGGATACGGAGCTGCTGCCACCACCGCCGAAATCTCGGACCACGCAGACTGTTCCACCCCCTCAGCCTCCCAGGGGCGGCGGGCAGCAGTGGGATGGTGTGTCAGGCGGCGGGGGTTCGCGCCGTAGGCGAGCTTGAAACGCCGCGACCGCGGCGGGCGTGGTCACGGTCTTCGGCGTTCCAGATCTCGGCCAGGGCCTTCTTCGCTCCCGGGTGGGCGGACTTCGGCAGCGCCGACAACACGTTGCCGATCTTGTGGAACCAGCAGCGCTGCGCGGATGCGTCCCCACCAACCGGCAGGGAAGGCAGAGAACCAGCAGGAAGCGGGGTCGCCGAGCCGCTCGGCCACCAGGGTTCGCAGGTCGTCGCGGACCGCGTCGGCGTCCCACACCGCCCGATACAGCAGACGTTGCATCGCGTCCGGGCGGGCATGTCCGGCCTGTTCGGCGAGCTGCCAGCACGTCTTGACCTCAAGATCGGCGAGCAGGCCGGTCACGAACCCGGTCGCGGTCGCGGCGCGGCTCGACCCGCCCGAACCTGCCCGCGAACGAGGCGAGTACCGGGTCCACGACGCGCTGCCATCCGGCAACGTCTACGCTGTGACCAGCGGCTACCGCAACATTCGACTGTTTGTCCACAACATACAGGCCATCATGCGGTGGCCGCGCTGCGCTTGCCGAAAACGGACGCGATTCTGCGTCGGGGCGAGAAAGGCGGATCATGATCGCTACATGTTGCCGGGCACTGACTCCTTCCCTGTCCGGGGTCGGCCGATGAGCGCAGTCGCATTCCTCAACATCGCCATGCACGGGCACGTCAACCCGACGCTGCCGGTCGTGGCCGAGCTTGTTCGTCGTGGCCACTCCGTCACCTACCACACGTCGCCCGCCTACACCGAGGAGATCGCGGCCACCGGCGCGCGAGTGCTCCTCTACCCCGGGGATGACCAACCGCTCGCCGGCACGCCGGTCACGCTGATGGAGCAGCTTGCGCGCACCGCCGTACGCGTGCTGCCCGCTGTCCTCACCGATCTGCGCGGCGCCCGGCCCGATCTGATCGTGCACGACTCCCTCTGCCCGTGGGGGCCGGTGGCCGCCCGGGAACTCGACGTGCCGGCAGCGTCGTCGTTCACCACGTTCGCGTTCAACCGGCACCTGCCCAGCCCCACCCACGGCTCCTGGGAGCTGCTCGCCGCGGCGGCGGCCCGGCCCCGCCACGCCGGGGGGTACCTGAGGTCGCGCTGGGAGCTGCGCCGCCGGTACGACACGCGTGCGGTGCCCCTGATCGACCTGGCGAACATCCGTCAGCCGCTCAACCTGGTCTACACCTCGCGGGCGTTCCACCCCGAGGCCGACAGTTTCGACCAGTCCTACCGGTTCGTCGGACCGAGCATCGGTGCCCGCCCAGCCGACTCGTCGTTCCCGGTCGATCGGCTGCGGGACCCGGTGCTGTACGCCTCAATGGGCACGTTGTTCGACGTCGGCCCGCGGCTGCTGCGCAGCTTCGCCGGCGCGCTCGCCCCGCTGGGTGGCACCGTGATCGTCTCCACCGGACACACCGATCCCGCCGCGCTCGGTCCGCTGCCGGCCAACGTGATCGCCCACCGCTCCGTACCGCAGCCGGAGGTGCTGGCCCGCGCAGCGCTGTTCATCACCCACGGCGGGGTGAACAGCGTCAACGAGGCCCTGTACGCCGGCGTCCCGATGCTGGTGGTCCCGCAGGGCGCTGACCAGCCGTTGGTGGCTGCCCGCATCGTCGAACTCGGTGCCGGCCTCTCGATCCGCACCGAGGACGTCAACGTGGAGGCCGTGCGCGCCCTCGCCCAGCGCCTGCTCGACGAGCCCCGATTCCAGGCCGCCGCGAGCACCCTGCAGGTCGCCCAGCGTGAGGCAGGCGGCTATTCGCGCGCCGCCGACGAACTCGAGCGCTATGTGCAGCAGACCGGCCCCGTCACTCAGCCGGGCTCTGCCGGTCTGCCACCGCAGGGCTGACCGATGTCCCCCGCCGTCGTCATCCTGCTGCTGTTCGCCGGGCTGTCCGAGGCCGCCGGGCGTCTCCTGCCCGTGGTGGCACGCCTGTCCGGCGTGTCGCACACCAGGGTGGTCGGGTTGATGCTGGCCGGCGCCGTGGTCGAGGGCGCGGTATTCGCGCTCTGGCCGCTGTCCGCGTGGACCCTTGCCGAGCTGGTGCTGCCCACCTCACCGTCCGACGAGGCCGCGCTGGTCTGGACACCAGGCCTGGCCGCCCCGCTGCTGCTTGCCGCAGTCCTCGCGTTCCCGCTGCTCGGGCCGGTGCTGCACTTTGTGCTCATGGTGGGAGTGGGGGCCGGCCTCGCCGCTGCGCTCGCCACGGGGGCCGGGCTCGGCTGGTGGCCTGCCGCCGGCTGCGTAGCCGTCGCGGGAGTCGGGCTTGGCGTCGCCGTCGAGGGCGTCCGCCGCCTGGTCGCGAGGCTCAACAAGCCAAGAGCACCGGAGCCACTCACATGATCCAGCTTGCGCTCCTGCTGCTGCTCGGCGGGCTCGGACTGGTCCTGATCGCCGAAGCTCTGCTCGCCCGCTACGAGGTGCTGGTCTATGCCGCAGGCTGGCGGACTCCCACCATCGCGCTCCCCACGGGCATGCCCCACGCCCGGGGCGCGGACCCGGACCGCCCTCCGGACGCCTACCTGGTCTATCTGGACGGCATCGGGAAACGCCGCTTCCACGACACCCGTGACGGCGGCCGACTGGTCAAGTCCCTGATCGACGGAGCGCCGGAGCTCAGGGTGCTGGGCCAGGTGCAGCCCTACTCTCCGCTGGCCGTTCCGCTCGCCGACCGGCCGGTGTGGACATGGCTGCGCCGCCACATCGGGCTGGTGCTGTTCCTGCACAACGTGATGCAGATCTTCGTCGCCGCCGACCACCGGTACCGTCCCCTGTACAACCGCGCCGTCGGCTCGCAGATCGCCACTCAGCTCCGGCTCGCCGGTTACCGGCGTGACAGCGGTATCCCCGTGGTACTGCTCAGTTACAGCGGCGGCGCCCAGGTCGCCACCGGCGCGGTGGACGAACTGTGGTCCCAGCTGCGCTCCCCGCTCTGGCTGATCGCTCTCGGCGGGTTCCACAACGGCGCCAACGACATCACCCACGCCCAGCACCTCTACTGGCTCACCAGTGCCGGCGACCAGATTGAGCGAGTCGGCACCTGGATCTTCCCGCAGCGGTGGCGGCTGTTCCGCCGGAGCGGATGGAACCGGGCCGACCGCGAAGGGAAGATCACCGTGCACCGGCTCGACCCGGCCACCCACGTCGGTCCGGGCAGCTACATCAGCCCGGAGGCCCGGCTACCCGATGGCCGCAGTCACCTCGACCGGACCGCCGACACCGTGATCGCGCTGATCCGGGATCGCCTCAGCGCGACTCCGGAAACCGACGGCCCGCTGCCATGAACGGCTTGACCGTCGCGCACAGCACGGACCGGTCGTCGCCGTGCTGTGCGCCGGGAGGATGGATGCCGGGGATCAGGTTGCCCTCCTGCCCAACGCTAACGCACCCCTGACCGAACGAGGCAGGTTGCGCCTGGCCCCTTGCCCCTGCCCGGCATCTGCGTCGGCGTGCTTCGGCACCGACGGCTTCGGCAGGAAGCCGCCGCCACGGCGGCCGGCGAGCGATGGCACACCACCGACATGGTTTTCACCACCCGCTACGGTCTGCCGGTCGAGCCGCGCAACTTCTCGCGTTCCTGGATGCCGGCTGCCTGCGGGCTGGGGTCAAGAAGATCACCGTGCATGACGCCCGCCGTACCTGTGCATCCCTGCTCGTGGACCTCGACGTGCATCCCCGGATCGCGCTGGCGATTCCTCGGCACGCCGATTTCTCGATCACGATGGAGGTCTACAGCCAGGCGTCACCCAAGGCGACCCGCGACGCCCTCCGACGGTTGGGTGAAAGCCTCGACGGATGAGCGCTGCTGTACTTTGCTGCTGTACGGGCACGAAAAAGGCCATCTCCGGAGTCCCTGAGATGGCCTTTGACATGCTGTTTAGTGCTGGCGGGACGGCCGGATTCGAACCGACGACCCCTTGACCTCCAGCTCGTGGCGGGGCGGGCGCATACAGTCCCGTGCGACGTCAGACGGTCGATGTGGGGTCCGTCGCATTCCTCGCCATCCCCGATACTCCTCTGGAAGTCAAGCCCCGCCGGCCGCCGTCTCGTCGACCCTTAATCCTTCGTCCCAAAGGAACGACCGGCCGTCGCTGAGCTGAGCGAGCAGTAGGGCTTAGCTGCCGAAACGGTCCACCATCGTCCATGGCCGTCCAGCATGGCTCGCACCCGTCGTCACTCAGATAGTCACTCAGCTGTTACTCGGGCTGTTTATCCCTTGTTTGGCGAAGGACGCTGCGACCTCGTCGAAGACCCTGGCGGCAAGCTCCGACTGGGCGACGGCATCTGACAGCGGCAGATCAAGTTGAGGGTCGAATCCGGGTAGCCCTGTCACCTCCTCGACGGCTTCGCCAAGCTGGTAGATCGACTTGACGATCGCCTTTGCACCCTCAGCGCGGTACCAGTAGGGCACCGTGATCCCAGCCTCTCGCGAGTAGTAGCTCAGTTGGATGCCAGTCGACTCGTGGGTGAGCTCGTAGTTGTAGGCACCCTCGAACACGGACACCTCACCGAGCACGTGTCGAGCCGCCGCCAGGAGGCGCGCCCAGACTTCGCCGCTTGGGAGGTCGTCGTCATCCTCCTCTGCGGCCTCCTCCGCAGCCTCCAGCGCTTCCTCCCAGGACTGGTCATCGGATCGGGGTACGAAGATCAAGTCGTAACTCATGGCGGTGGACCGTACAGCCTCCTTGCCCCTGTTGGGACCCCCAGACGGTCAGCTTGGGAATCGGATTGATCACGCTGGCTACTTGCGTGGCTACTCGGCTGGCACGCACCGGTTCTACGACCATCGCCAAGCGCTCTCGCTCGAAGGCAACGGACGATGCCAGCTTGGGCGGGAGCGTGCCGACGACGGTTAACCGGTCCGCACCCATGTCACGCGGGCCATCGCGAGCGCGCTCGGACGAATGGGGGCGTGTCGAGGCCTGACTGGTTGGCCTCCGATTAGGCTGCGAACTGTGAGCGGACAGTTGAGAGCGCCACGGTCGGCAGCTCCGGCCCGACGCTAATCGGATCGGGCGGCAGTGTCGCGACGTCGGCCGGCATCTTGAACGGGAGGTAGTGGTGGGCGACCGGTACGACACCTACGCCGAGCTGGCCGCCGTCGAAGAGGAGGGCGTTGACTACAGCCGGACGGTGCTCAACGTGCCGACGACGTCGTGGGCAGCCATCGCAATCCACGGTGGCGGCATTGAAGCGGGCAGCGGAGAGTTGGCGCTGGCCGTAGGCGACGGACTCATGGACACCTACGTGTTCGCCGGCATCAAATCCCACCACAACTCCGATCTGCACATCACCTCCATCGATTTCGACGAGCCGCAATGCCTAGCCATGGTAGGAGGAGCGGACAGAACCATTTCCTTCCACGGCTACACCGGCCCGACCGGCGAAGCCGAAACCGCCCTTGGCGGAATGGACAGCGACCTTGAACGAAAAATCTCGACCGCGCTGACCAACAGCGGGTTCAGGCTCACGTCCGGTTCGATGGAGATATCCGGAACCGACCCCCGCAACATCTGCAACAAAAACCGGCGAGGCGTCGGGGTGCAGCTAGAGCTATCTCATGCCCTACGCAAGTCGTTCTTCCCCAAGGGGGATTTATCCCGAGCGATGAGAGAGTCGGGGCAACGGACGCAGCGCTTCTACGACTACGTCGAGGCCATCAGATCGGTGGTTGGAACACCCTAGCCCGACGTGCGGCAACACTCCTCGACCCGCCATCCCGATGCTCACTCCTATGGACCGTCAAGCCAGCACTCGGCCCCGGGCAACGAACATGCCCCCCCCCGCCTGCCCTGATCCCGGTAGCTCACTGGCGCTCGCGTCCGTCGTCATCCACCGATGTCCGGCCGCGGGCAACCCGATCGTCACCCAGTTGGTCATCCAGCACTCGCAGGCCCTGGTCCCCCACGAGCTCTGGGTACCGTCAGTTTGGAAGGTGCCTTGAGGCGCGGCGGAGTCCGTCGTGGCTGGGCTGGCAGGCAGACTGGCGGCTTTGCATCGGGACGGGGGTTGGGGGGTGGCCCCTTGTTGCCCCCTGGTGACCCGTTCAGCGGGCACGCAACGGGCACGGAAGAGGGCCAAGGGCTGAGCACTGCTCGCATGATCACACCATGGGGATTCCGCCGAAGGGCGCACGTGCGACCCGCCGGCGGCGATCGTGAATTCTCAGAAGCCGTTGGAAATTTTGTGAGCATTGCCACAACCATCTTCTGTCCCCACAGACCGGACTCGTTAGGGTCAGCCCGTGAAGATCAGGGGACGCACGATGTTGATGAGGCGAGGCAAGACCCGTCGTTCGGCCGAGATGGCTGCGGCGATGGCAGCGGCGCTGCTCGCCGGCTCGGCCTGCGGCAGCGGTGACGGGCAGCAGCCGGACTCTGCGGCTGCCTGGGAAGCGCCAACCTCGAGCGCGCCGCAGGCCAGCGCACCGGCACGGCTCGCGAAGATCACCTCGGCTTGCAAGCTGCTGCCCGCCGGAGTGACCGTGAAGGTGCTCGGCGGGTCTGCCGGTACGAAGCTGAGCGCCGAGGAGGAGCCGGTCGACGAAACCGAGACAAGGCGCAGGTATTCCTGTGCCTACGGCCGGGACGGCCAGGAAGCATTTTCCTTTATCGTGCAGGTCAGCCCGGATCGGGCCGACACCGCCCGCGAGTCGATCGACGCCATCGCCAACGGGAGCGGCGGGAAGACGACCAGGATCGAAGATCTGGGTACGGACGCCGTTACCTATGAAAGCGACGGCGCTCGGGTGCTGGCCGTCGCCGTGCCCTACGAGAAGGAGTTGCGACTGCTCGTGTTCACCGGCCCAACGATCGTGCCGCAAAGCAAGTTCACCGAACTCGCCCAGCACGTCATCCCCCAGATCTGAGTGCCAGGGCACCGCCCGGAGAGAGGATGGCGTGCTTGAAGGCTGCCGCAGCGGTCGACGTTGACACCACTGACTGAGCTGCCATTCCGATGCTCACTCCTATGGAGGTCAAGTGGTCAGGGCGGTGAAGTCGGCGAGCAGGACGGTGTAGACGTCGCGGACGATGTAGCGCTTGATGCGTGACACGATGCCCCGGCTCGTTGGCTACCCGCTGTGAACGTGGAGCGGTCGGATGCGGTCGGGCCTATCCGCTCATGGCACCCCTTTATGTCAAGACACCGCTCGGAGGGCGGGTTTAGGCTGGCTGGTGGCGGGTCCGGGAAGTGGCTTGTCCGAAGGGCCGATGTCCGGGGTCAGGTCGGTCACGCTGGATTGCAGAGTCGTCCCCGAGTGCCCTCCCGGATCCGCCGCCTGCCTGCGTTTCTGGTCGGCGGCCATGCGGGCGTAGACGACGTTGGACAGTCGTCGTTTCAGTGCGCGCATGGCTTCCATGGAGGTCTTCCCGGAGGTTTTTCTTCGCGTCGAAGTAGGCGCGGCCCTCGGTGCGGTTGCGCAGCTGGACCACGGCCATGATGTGCAGCGTCCGGTTGATCCGCCGGTTGCCGGCGCGGGAGAGCCGGTGACGCTTCTGGTCGCCGGAGGAGACGTCCAGCGGGGCGGTGCCGTTCCAGGACGCGAACCGGTCGCGGTCGGCGAAGCGGCGGATGTCGTCTGCCAGCAGCCGGGCTGCGCCTGAGGGGCCGATCCCGTGCAGGTCCATCAGGGTGGAGCCGCGGGCGACCACCAGCTCCTTGAGGTCCTTTTCCGCGGCCTTGATCTTCTTGTCGATGCCCTCGAGTTCACCGATGAGCTCGACGGCGAGGCGGCGCCGGGTCTTGCCGACGATGTCGCGGGTTTTGATGGTCGCGATCAGCGCACGTGCCTGCCGTGCGGACAGGAATTGCTTTGCCAGGCCTGGGAAAAGTTCCAGCAGCAGCCGGTGCAGCCGGTTGATGGTCTGCGTCCTGGCGCGGCCCAGCTCGTCGCGGCGGTCGACCAGCATCCCCATCACCTGCAGGTCCGGGTCGAGCTGGACCTGCACGAGGTTCGGGGTGCGCAGTGCGACCATCGCGACCGAGTGCGCATCGACCGGGTCGGTCTTGCGGCCGTTGCCGGTGGCGAACACCCGCACCTGCGCAGACAGCTTCGCGGGCACATCGAGCACCGTCTCACCGTCATGCAGCAGGCGGTGGGCGATGTGCTTGCCGATGCCGTTGCAACCCTCGACCGCCCACACCCGATCGGCGTACTCGCGGCCGGCGGCGAGCATCTCCGCGTAGCCGGTCTTGTCCGTGCCGTACCTGCCCACCGCGAGCACCCGGGCGCGTTCGTTGACGACCTCGATGGTTGCTGAACGCTTGTGCGGGTCCATCCCGATGATCACCGACATCGGCGCCTCCCTTGACTGAGCTGGGTGAGTTGTCAGCAAGGAGGGCACCGCTACTTCGAGCAGAACAAACCCCTTTCCAGCCTCTCCTCGCGCGGTGCCCGGCGAGACCGCAGGCCATGAGAGAGCCACACCAATGACACCGGTGGGCAGCCGCAATGTGGGAGCGTCTCGCCGAGCACCTGGACCGAGTCTGGCCGGACATCGATCCTGCGGAAAGTCTCTAAGTAGCCGCTGTCGGTGCCCGTCCTTCACGCGCGACTGCATGCGAGAAAGCGCTCAGAGATGTGGCACGGAGGGTCGTGACGGCGGGTGCTGAGACGGAGCCGTCCGCACCGCTAACCGAGCGCCACGCGCGGCGATCGCGGCAACGGTCAGGAGACCGCAGCCTTCACCAGCTCGACGACCTTCTTCTCTACCACGGGGCTCCACTTCTGGAGCGCGTACGACACCGGCCACAGGTCCCCGTCGTCGAGGTTGGCCGCGTCCTGGAAGCCCAGGGTCGAGTACCGGTAGTTGAACTTGCCCGAGTCCTGGAAGAAGACGACGACCTTGCCGTCCGCGTTCGCGTAGGCGGGCATTCCGTACCAGGTCTTTGGCAACAGCTCCGGGGCGGTAGCGGTCACCGTCATATGCACGCGCTCGGCGAGCGCACGATCCTCCGGCGCCATCTGCGCGATCCTGTCGAGGACCGCCTGCAGCTCGTCGGCCTTCTTGGCGCCCTTCTTGCCCTCGGCCCGCAGCTCGGCGGCGCGCTCCTTCATCGCGGCACGCTCCTCGGCGCTGAAGCCGTCGGACTCGGTCTTGGAATTCTTCGCAGGCATTTCCGGGCTGCCTTTCGACGCTCAAGACTCGGCGAGATGCCGGCCATCTGAAGGCTAGGCCCGACGACACCCTGGCGCTTCTCGATTCCTGATCGGATTGGGGGCCAGCCGAGGCGTTTGAGTAGGCGCTCTTCACTGAGGGATCGTCCGGATCTGCCGCCGGCCGGGCGTCACGGCGCGTCACGAGCGGTCGGGCACCGACGACCCGGCTCTGGCCGATGAGCGAGCGGTGGATGGAGCCCTGACCCCACTCCCGCAATCTGAGCAGATAACGCTGCCTTGCTCCCGGGCTTGACCTTGACGCAGCGTCAACCCTGCATGCTGGCACCATGTCCATAGATTTTCAGATGTCAACCGAGCAGGTCCGCGGGCCTGTGATCCAGGTCCAGGGCCTGGAGAAGTCATACAAGGATCTGCACGTGCTGCGTGGCGTGGACTTCGACGTGGCGCGGGGCAGCATCTTCGCCCTGCTCGGCTCCAACGGGGCGGGTAAGACCACGGTCGTGAGGATTCTGTCCACGCTGCTCAAGCCGGACGCGGGGACGGCCAGCGTCAACGGCTTCGACGTCGGCACGCAAGCGACGAACGTGCGGGAGTCCATCAGCCTGACGGGACAGTTCGCGGCCGTCGATGAGATCCTCAGCGGGCGGGAGAACCTGGTGCTGGTCGCCCGGTTGCGGCATCTGAGGGATCCGGGCCGGATCGCGGATGAACTGCTGGCCCGCTTCTCCCTGACTGACGCGGCGACACGGAAGGTGTCGACGTACTCGGGTGGCATGCGCCGCCGCCTCGACATCGCGATGAGCCTCATCGGGAACCCGCCGGTGATCTTCCTCGATGAACCGACGACCGGGCTCGATCCACAGGCGCGTCTCGAGGTGTGGCAGGCCGTCAGGGAGCTCGCCGGGCAGGGCACGACGGTGCTGCTCACCACGCAGTACCTTGACGAGGCCGAACAGCTCGCCGACCGGATCGCGGTCCTCCACCGGGGGCGCATCATCGCCAACGGCACTCTCCCCGAGCTCAAGCAGCTGCTCCCGCCCGCCAAGGTCGAGTACGTCGAGAAGCAGCCGACCCTCGAGGACGTCTTCCTCGCCATCGTCGGTGACGACGGCACTGACAGCAAAGTAGGCGCCGCCAGCCCCGACGGCACGAACAACTAAGGACCCTCGATGACCAAGCACTTCTTCGGTGACACCACCGTCCTGCTGGGCCGGTCCCTGCGCCACATCGGCCGCAGCCCGGACACCATCATCACGACCGTGGTCATGCCGATCGGATTCATGCTGCTGTTCGTCTACGTATTCGGCGGCGCGATCCAGACCGGGTCGGACAAGTACGTGAACTACCTGCTGCCAGGCATCCTGCTCATCACGGTGGCCTCGGGCATCTCCTACACCGCATACCGGCTCTTCCTGGACATGAAGGGCGGCATCTTCGAGCGGTTCCAGTCCATGCCGATCGCACGCTCGTCCGTACTGTGGGCGCACGTGCTGACCTCGCTGGTCGCCAATCTGATCTCGCTCGTGGTGGTGGTGCTGGTCGCCCTCGTCATGGGCTTCCGCTCGGGGGCCGGCGCGCTGGACTGGTTCGCGGTCACTGGCATCATGATGCTGTTCACGCTGGCCCTGACTTGGCTCGCCGTCATCCCGGGCCTGACCGCGAAGTCCGTGGACGGCGCGAGCGCCTTCTCCTATCCGCTCATCTTCCTGCCATTCATCAGCTCGGCCTTCGTACCTACGGAGAGCATGCCCGGCCCGGTGCGCGCCTTCGCCGAGAACCAGCCGGTGACGTCCATCGTCAACGCGATCCGCGACTTGTTCGCTCAGCAGCAGGTCGGTGGCGACATCTGGATCGCCATTGCCTGGTGTGCCGGCCTCCTCATCGTCGCGTATGGCGTCGCCATGGCCATCTACCACCGCAAGATCAGTTGACGATGTGTCTCCTTCGTGCAGGCTGAAGCCATGCTGACGATCGGACGGCTGGCGTCCTACGCCGGGGTAACCATCCGCGCGGTGCGGCACTACCACCAGATCGGACTGCTCCCGGAGCCGGAGCGCGACGCCTCCGGCTACCGGACCTATGGCGCCGTCGCGGTTGTGCGACTCATCCGGATCCGGACCCTGGCCGAGGCCGGCGTCCCGCTGGCCCGGATCCGCGAGCTGCTCGGCGCCGACCCGGAGACGTTCGCCGCCGCAACCACCGAGATCGACCGGCAGCTGCGGGCGCAGATCCGCGCGCTGCAGGAGCACCGGCGGCGGATCGCGAGGCTGGGCTCCGGCGATTCGTTGGCTCTCCCAGAGGAGGTGGTCGACTACCTGGACCGCCTGCGTGCCACCGGAGCGCCGGAGGCGATGATCGTGGCCGAGCGCGACGCCTGGATCCTGATAGCGGCGCGCTGGCCGGAGGCGATCCCGGCGTTCATGGCCCAGAAGGTGGCCGAGCTGGCCGACCCGAAGATGGTCCGGCTCTACCAGCTCATCGGTCGGATCGCGGAGGACTGGGAGGACGAGGAGCTGTTGCGCGAGACGGCCGACCTGATGAGCGAGCTGTTCGAGCAGGCGGCGGCCAATGGGCAGCTGGACTGGCGGGACGAGCACGTGCCCGACGCGGAGTTCATCCGCCTGATGGACGCGTTCGCCGATGGTGCCCACCCCGCCGTCGCGCGGCTGCGGGAGCTGATCGCTGAGCGTGGGTGGACCGGGTGGACTCGGGTCGAGAAGCGCGAGCCCTGAGCCGTCACGCCGTGCCCGCACCCGCCTCTGATCAGGCGCACTCATCTGCCGCCGACCGCGCGTCCGTCAGACACTGCGGTGACGCTCGACGGGCTGTCTTGCCGATATGCGCGCCTGTCCCCTCACGTGACGGCTGCGCGTCGCGGTGCACTCCTTGGCAATGGAAGCCGCACGAGCGACCTGCTGCAGGGGCGGCCCAGTGGGCCTGCTGCTACGTCGCGGCGATCGGGTATCCGATCGCGGCGATGTCCTCGCGTAACTCGGCGACAGTCAGTTGAGGGTTCAGGGCCTGTATCACTGCGTCGGTGAGCGGCCGGTGCGCGACGACGTGCTCGACCACCGTCCGGTCCACCTCGATCTCGTAGTAGTCCGTGGCGAACTCAACATACCGGGCGACGATGTCGTCGAGCAGGATCTCGAGCATGCCGGCACCGTCCGGCCCGGTGTCGTTGTACGGTCCGCACGGCGGCGGGAAGGTGCCTTCGCCGGCGTGCCAGCGGTCGTCGTCGGCGAGCCGCCACAGCACTGCGGTAGCTATAAGCTGCCCCATCTCATCGCAGAACGCAGGTTCGGCCGCGTGCGGACGCAGTACCACGGGGACGCCGTCAAGCAAACCCGGCCACAACTCGCGGTCTGGGTCGCGGTAGGGCGACATCACTGACTCATGATCGAACACCCGGATGAACGCGCCATTGGTGGCGAATACGATGGCCCACTCGTCGCCGCTGCCATTGCTCATCAGCGCCGCCTCGTCCTTGCCCCACTCAGAGGTGTAGGCGTAGTACGGCTCCCCACCGTCGATGATGCGTTCCAGCACGGCGAGTGCCTGGCAGCGCTCCTGCAGCCGGTCGATGGGAGGCAGTTCGGCGGCGATGTCGTACACGGTCACCGGGTGACCCTACGTCGGATGGCAGAGGCTCAATCACGCCCCTGAGGGCGACGCCGGCAGCCACCGGGCACCCTCGGTCGCCGTGCACTCTCAGCCGCTGATAGAGCATTCGTTCAGCCGGGCGTGCTGGCTGGTCTCGCGATCACCGAGAACTCGGCGCCGAAGGGGTCGGTAATGGTTGCTATCCGCCCATAGAGCATGTCCTCGACGTCACCGGAAGTACCTCCGGCTGCCCTGGCGCGCGCAACCACGGCGTCGGTGTCGGCGACCTCGAACGTCGTCGCCCATCTAGAGGATGGGGCCTCCGGGAGGCCGAAGATGCCGCCAATCTCGTGGCCGTCCGGCCGGCGGAGGAAGGTGAAGTCGAATCCCGGAAGATCCTCGTTGCGGTCAAGCGTGAAGTCGAATACCGCCGCGTAGAAGGCGCCGGCGGGATCGGGGGTCGCAGTGACCAGATCGTTGCGGACCAACGATCCAGGCTCGTTCACGATCTGGGCGCCGACGTGCGCGCGGCCCTGCCAGAGCCCGAATTGCGCACCGACGGGATCCCGCGCGATTGCCATGCGGCCCTGGCCCATCACGTCCATAGGCCCGTTGATGACGGTGCCGCCCGCGTCAATGATGCGCTCGGCGGTGCCATCGCAGTCCGCGGTTGCGAAGTACATGCTCCACCAAAACTCGGTGGCGGCCGAGTCGGGGTTAGGCATGATCGCCGCGACCGGTCGGCCATTCAGCAGGCACATCGTGTAATGCCCGGTTTCCGCCGGACCTACCTCGTACTCCCAGCCGAACAGCGCACGGTAGAACCCCATCGCGCGGTCAAGGTCGGGGATGCCGAGATCAATCCACGTCGGAGTACCGTCCGGCTGGTTGGCGGTGACGTAACTCATCGCACGCTCCTTCGACTCAGACCGGGCCAGGCCGGGCTGACCGGCCGCGTGAGACGTTACTGTCAGGGACCGACAATCACGCCGCCGCAGCTCAGGCCGGGGGCGCCAGGACCCGATCGGCGAGGTAGCCGACCGGTCCCGGGCGCCGCCGACGTCGACACTCGCCGCTATGCCCGGACTCGACGTCGCACCAACGCACTTTCTATGCCGCGATGCGGTTGCGCGTCGGCCGTCGCAGCGTGATGGCAGGATCTCCACACATGGAGAGCGTTGTGCCGCGTCGAGCTGCCCAACTCCTCGGCAGCGCCCGCCGTGTCGTCATCTTCACCGGCGCCGGGATCTCCGCCGAGAGCGGCGTGCCCACCTTCCGTGACGATCTCACCGGCCTGTGGGCGCGTTTCGACGCCCAGCGGCTCGCCACTGCGGAGGCGTTCCACGCCGATCCAGACCTGGTCTGGGGCTGGTACGAATGGCGGCGCAGGCGGGTAGCCCGAGCCGAACCCAACCCCGGGCATCTGGCGATCGCCACCATCGAGGCCCGGGTCTCCGGCAGCACCGTCATCACCCAGAACGTCGATGACCTGCACGAGCGGGCCGGAACCCTGGCTCCGATCCACCTGCACGGCAGCCTCTTCGCGCCCCGCTGCATCGGGGCGGCCGCTCACCCGGCAATCTTTCAAGACACACAGGACGGCGAGGCCGCGCAGCCGCACGAAGGCCGCCGGATACCGCCGCCGCAGTGCGCGTCCTGCGCAGTGCTCGTCCGCCCGGGAGTGGTGTGGTTCGGTGAGGCACTGCCGGAGGCCGCGTTGACCGCGGCGGTCGAAGCCGCCGCCGCCTCCGACGTGCTGCTGACGGTCGGCACCTCCGGCGTCGTGTACCCGGCCGCCGAGATCCCCCGGATCGCGGCACGCTCAGGCGCCACCGTGATCCAGGTCAACCCGGAACCGACCCCACTCGACCGGGTCTCCGCCATCAACCTGCGCGGCACCGCGGCACAGGTCCTCCCGGCCCTGGTCGCTAGCGCATGGGGGGAAACCGACGAGAGATAACGGCGGCGGGCCGATGCGTCGGCTCACGCCCGCCTTCCCTCGCACACTCACTTGCCGATGAGCGTGTAATCGATCATGCGGAACGGGGGTCCGGGTGACGGTCGCGACGGTGAATACGCCGCGTCGCCGTTGGTAGGTCGGTTCACCAGTTGCCGGAGCAGTCATGTGTGACTCTGTGAATTGTTTGTGTTGCGGCTGGACGGTGGCCGGGCCGGGCCGCCACGATCAGCGCATGACTATTGAACATCGGCGGGCAAGGCGGCCTCCCTCCGCGCGCTGGCGGAGGATCGGCCTGCTGACCGTGGCGTTGGGAATTCTCGCCGTGGGAGCCAGCTACCCGCTGACGATGCTCGAAGACACCGGATGGCCCTGGCACGCAAGTGTCGGCCATG
Source organism: Micromonospora sp. DT47 (assembly GCF_049844475.1). NCBI lineage: Bacteria > Bacillati > Actinomycetota > Actinomycetes > Micromonosporales > Micromonosporaceae > Micromonospora > Micromonospora sp. DT47. The sequence continues at coordinate 67,498 of NZ_JBNCLC010000027.1, forward strand.
AGGTGGGCGTCGGCTCCAGCGCCAGACTGGTCCACGCCAACGGCACGGTCGAGACCTTCGCTGGTACCCCTGAGGAGGTCGACGCATGGATGGCCCGCAGACAGGGTGAGCTCATGAAGGAGTACGGCCTGGACAAGAAGATCGCCGCCGGCCGCACGCTGTCCATGATCGGGCTGATCCTGCTGATTGCCGGCGCCGGAACACTGCTCTGGCGGCTCACCGCGCGTCTGCACGGCCGGACCTGAACACCACGCGTAACCAGCGTTCCATCCATAACGCAGCCCCGCTTCGCCGATCCGGTTTGAACATGCGGCAGCGCGTACGATTCTGCCGCGATCCGCGCTATGCAGTTGCGGCATGTCGGCGTCGTCAGCGCGTGGACATGCCGCCGACCGTGCGCGCGAGTCGGCGGACAGGTCACGCGTCGTAGCGGACCCTGCCAGACGCCCACGGTCCAAACATGTCAAAGAGCGCGCTGTGGATGCGGTGAACCCTGTCCGGACGCCATCGTGCTGTCCTCGTCCCGGCAATCGGGGGAGGTGGACCGAGTTCGGCAGCTGAGGATGGAGCGGCCGGGCCCGCCGGTTCGCGGGCCCGGGTTGCTCACAGCGGTCCCAGGACCTCCTCGGGTGGCGCATCCAGCGAGAGCGTCTCGAGCACAGTGAGCAGCTGACGCTCCTCGTACCGGAAATGGCTCTCCATAATGGCTGCGACGCCCTCGAGGTGACGATCTAACTCGGCGACCGGTGCGGCCCGATCGACTGCGGCCTGCAGGCCTGCGAGCAGGTGCGCGATCATCGAGTGGTCCTGGGTGAGGTAGCGGAGCACGGGCTCCAGCTCCGGGTGGACCGCCTTGATCGCCGGGAACAGGGTATGGTCCTCGCCCCGATGGTGCCCGTCAAGGGCAGCGCAGAACCCGTGGCAGTACAGCAGCATGTCGCGGGTGGTCGCCTCGCCGGACCGGCCTTCGGCAACCGCACTGCGGGTGAGGTCGAGCGCCTCGCGCAGGCGCGCGTGCACCTGGCGAAGCTCACGGCTCCAGGCGATGAGCCTGGTCGTCTCGCGCTCAGTCACGCGAAGACGAAGGATGCGACGTCAACATCGTCGGTCTCCCTCGGTCGGGCGCCTCCATGCCTGACACCGTCTGCCACCGGCACGCGACGCTACCCGAAGCGTAGTTCATCGAGATCAGCTGACGGAAAGGCGAAAGACTGCCATGGTCAGACCATGCACGCTTCTGCCGCGAAGCGCTCGTCACCGAAGGTGACGTCGGCACCGGTCTGCGACGTCCGGACGTGCCGACGCGGTCGTTCGCTAGCTTCCGGCCCCGTTACGGATGATCGTCGGCGCTGCCCGTGAATCCTCTCCAGCTCCGCCGCCAAGGTCACTGCTTGCGACTGGTGGCAGCGGCCGAACCCGTTGCGGGGTCCGGGGCAGTAGGACCTGACCGCTGTATCCGGGACCCAGGACGATGGCCGCCCCGTTTGTGGGCGGGGCGCCGACGACGCTGCTCTCCACCGCCGGTATCGCAGGAGCGAAATCCGGCCCGCCCAGGTCTCCGGCGTCCGCCGCGTCACCGTCGCCCATGATCACTCCTTCTTGTCGTGGGCTCCGCGCGTGCCGGGGCCCGGTGAACCCGCCGGCGCCAGCTCGGCTTCCGGCACACAGCATATCTTGTCTTCCACTATATTAGGTGGATGAGTTCTCGGGCGATGACCGAACCAGCCTTCTTCATCCTCACCGCGCTGCTCGACGCTTCGCGCCACGGCTACGGGATCGTCGCGGAGGTGGCGGAACTGTCGCGGGGCCGCGTGCAGCTGAAGATCGGCTCCTTGTACGGGGTCTTGGACCGACTCGTCGGTGATGGCCTGGTCGAACTGGACCGCGAGGAGGCATGGCAAGGACGGTTACGCCGGTACTACCGGTTGACCGAGCGGGGTCGCCATGCCCTCGACGCAGAGGCTCAACGGCTGGCCGCCAACGCACGCCTCGCCTCGACCCGGTTGCGCGAGCGGCGGAACCCGATCACGGGGACGCCGTCGTGAGCCGGCTGGAGGAGCGCTACCGGTTCCTTCTTCGGCTGCTGCCCGCCGCCTACCGGCAGGAATGGGAAGACGACATGGTCGCCGCCTTCCTGGACAGCATGGATACCGGCGACTCCGAGACCACCGCGTATGTCACGGACTACGGCCGGCCGAGCCTGTCCGAGGTCGCCAGCATCGTGTCCCTCGCCGTTCGTTTGCGTCTCGGCGGGGCTGACGCGCCACCCCGCTCGTTCGCCTGGGGGCAAGCCGTGCGACTGGCGACCCTGATGGCGATGCTGGCCCACGCCGTCATGGTCACCGCCAGCATCGCCGTCACACTGTGGCTCTCCGGGAAGATCGCCTGGTTGCCGGCTCCTGCACTGGAATGGCCACTCAGCCCGCCATCGAACATCTGGCACACCGCGTGGAATCTCGCCGGCTACGCCTGGTTACCGGCCTACATCGCGCTTGTCCTCGGACACCGGCGCGTGGCCCAAGCGGTCGCCCTGCTCGCCATCGTGCCTCCGGCCATCACCACCGCCGTGGAACAAGCCACCGGTGACGTACCGCTGTCCGTGTCGCCCTGGGCGATGCTGCTCATCGACGTCTTCCTGCTACTCGCGATGGCGGCCTTCCACCACGGAGCCCCACCGGTGCCGCACCGCCCTTGGCTCCTCGCGCTGCCGATCGGCATCCTCCTCGTCCCCGTGCCGCTGTTCACCATTCAGGCGACCACACCGGCGCTGAGGCTCCTGGACTGGCCGGGCCTGTCCTGCGCGGCGGTCACTTCCGCCATGGTGATCCACCTGACCGTTCGAGTATCCCGTCGTCCGTCTCGCACACTGCCATGGTCACTGGCGCTAACCCTGCTCGCCGTAACCACGCTCGCCCAGCGAACCGCAACCCTGCCCGACTACAGCGACCAGGCACAGCGCACAACACTCGCCACGATCGCTTCCGTGGAGGTTGTCGCCGTCCTAGCGGTAGGCGTACCGCTCGCCGTACTAGCCATCCGGGCACTGCGCCGACTTCCATCGATCCCCACCGTCGCCCCAAGACCCACCACACCGACGTAGGAACTCGCCCAACCTCGGCACCACCGGCCCGAGACGCAAGCCCCATCGGCCGCGCAGACCACAACGGAACGCACTGTCATGCCGCGATCCGGTCGCTACGCAGCGCAACAGTTCGCGCCAACGGCTTGGCGTGCGGACACGCCGATGTGAGTGCACGGAGACTCCGCCGACTCAGCTCACCCTTCGGTCGCGATTGCCGCGATTGCGGCGTGTGGCCGATGAGTGCCTTCGCTGGGCCGCTGCAGGCGCTCAACTTCCGTGAAGCCGGCTCGCGTCAGTCGCTCGGAGAACTCGTCAACGGGCCAGCGATAGGCGGTCACGACCTTGTGGTCGAAGGCGGCGACCTCGTCACCTACGAAGAGACCAAGCACTAACGTTCCGGCCGGGGCCATCACTCGCCGGAACTCAGCGAGCACGCTGTCGAGATCTTGCGGCGGCAGATGGATCAACGAGCCCCAGGCCAGGATGCCGGCGATGGAGTGGTTGGCAACGGCGAGATTTTCCATCGACCCGAGTTGGTAGCTACCGCCCGGGTGGGCTGCCCGCGCATGGGCGATGAACTCGGGGACCATGTCGATTCCCGTTGCGTTGACGCCCAGCGAGCGAAGGTAACCGGTGATATGGCCAGGCCCACAGCCCAGATCGAGCACCGTGCCAGGCCGGCCCGCCAGATGTCGCCCGATGAAGGCGAGGTCGTCGGCGTGTACCTGCTGGCTTGTACCGAACAGCCCGATGTAGAGCTCCGCGACGGACGCATATGCCTGCCGGACCTGCTCCATGTCCACCACGCGACTGTATGGGCTCGCGGATTGGCAGAGCAGGCCGGGGCCGGCGCGGGGACGCGTCGAATCTCGCGGTGCCCGCATCCGACGATCCGAGGGCAAGGTCGGATGAGCACATCTGCCGCGAGGCGCTCGCTACGCAGCGTTACAGCAGGTGGTGCGGCCGGCATCCGGACCTGCCGAGTTGAGGGTATTCGGTCATAGCCGAGAAGAAGTGCGGGCGTGGGCTGCGCGACGGTCCTGTGGAAGGCACGTCGTCAGATGCCTGGGTTCAGCGGCAGACACGAGCTGGGTGGCCGGGCGGCTCTGGGTCAGGGGGGCCATGAGGTAAGCGCGTATGTGGATCTTGACGGTCTGGCTATCCGGCCATACGCTCAGAGCGTAGTTGAACATGTTCAAAGAGAGGCGCCGGGCGAGGAGGGACTGTGAAGGTCGTCATTCCCGGTGGGACTGGGCAGGTCGGCACGATTCTGGATCGGGCGTTGACTGCGGAGGGTCACGATGTTGTGCTGTTGACGCGCTCGCCGAAGGGTGAGCGTCAGGTTCACTGGGATGGCTCCACGCTTGGCGATTGGGCCAAGCAGATCAACGGCAGCGATGTGGTGATCAATCTGGCGGGGCGCAGTGTGAGCTGCCGGTACACCGCGGAGAACCTCGAAGCCATGATGAGCTCACGTGTGGAGTCGGCGCGGGTTGTCGGCGAGGCCATCGCCGAGGCGGCCCGGCCACCCAAGGTGTGGATGCAGATGAGCACCGCAACGATTTATGCGCACCGCTTCGACGCGGCCAACGACGAGCAAGGTGGTCTGATCGGCGGTGGCGAGCACGGTGTGCCCGGGTACTGGACGTACAGCGTCAAGATCGCTCAAAATTGGGAAGCTGCGCAGGAACGGGCGGCAACTCCCGATACGCGCAAGGTTGCGCTGCGGTCGGCCATGGTGATGAGCCCCGACCGTGGTGGCGTGTTCGACGTGCTGAGCTGGCTTGCGCGACTCGGACTCGGCGGACCGGTCGCGGGCGGTAGGCAATATGTCTCGTGGATCCACGACCAGGACTTCGCCCGCGCCATTCGATTTCTGATTGAACGCGAGGACCTCACCGGGGCGGTGAACCTAGCCGCACCCGGCCCGTTGCCACAGCGAGAATTCATGCGAGAGCTGCGTTCGGCCTGGCGGATGCCGGTTGGCCTGCCGGCCACCAGGTGGATGGCTGAGGTCGGCGCGTTCGCGATCCGGTCGGACACCGAACTGCTGCTGAAGAGCCGGCGAGTCGCCCCGGGACGGCTCTCAGATGCGGGATTCACATTCGGCTATCCGCAGTGGCAGGCCGCGGCCGCAGACCTGGCGTTACGGCGTCGCCGAGGCTAGCAGCTTCGCGCCAAAGCCAAGGCGCCGAGCGACCACACTTCCTGTGACAGAGCCCGTTCTTGCGAACGAGATAATCGGTTCACTCATCTGCCGCGATGCGCGCGGTCATGCCGAGTTCAGTGCGTCACCCATCCATGATCATGCCGATGGGTGCCGTTTGGGTGGTCGATCGTCGCCGGCTTGGGGCTCTTCCAGCCTCCGGGCGATCTGTTCGATGGCGATGAGGTCTTCCGGGGCGAGCCGGTCGACAAAGTGGCGTCGTACCGACTCGACATGGGCCGGTGCGGCGTTGTCGAGTGCGTCCAGACCTTGCGCCGTGAGTACGAGATAGCAGCCTCTGCCGTCGGTCGGGTCGGGCGTGCGCCTCAGGAGACCGCGCGCTTCCATCCGGGTGGCGTGCCGGGACAGTCGGCTGCGTGACCAGCCCATCTTGTCGGCCTGTTCCCCCAGGGTGCTGGTGTGGGCGGGCCGCTCCGACAGGGTGCTCAGTACCTCGTAGTCGGGCTCGGAGAGTCCGATCGCGGCCAGATCGCGCGCCGTGCCGGTCTGGACGGCGACCACTACGCGCCGGAACGCTCGCCACGCCCGCTCCTCGTCAGGGTTCAACCAGCGCACAGTCCCGGCTGGCGGTTTCGTTGACATGTAATCAATCTACCATCTAGACTTCGTTTCCATGTTAACGAAACCGGTTCGTGTCCTTGTACTGATGTGCAGCACCCGCCCAGGCGCCCTCGGGCCCCTGGTGGGACAGTGGCTGATCGAAACGATCACCCCTCGTGCCCCGGAACTCGGCGTCGAGCTCGTACCGGTGGCCCTCAGCGATCTGAACCTGCCGTTCCTGGACGAGGAGGAGCATCCGTCGTCGGGTGTCTACCGGCATGAGCACACACGTCGGTGGAGCGCGATTGTCGACGCGGCGGACGGGTTCATCGCGGTCACGCCCGAGTACAACTACGGAATGCCAGCGACGCTGAAGAACGCGCTGGACTACCTCAGCCGCGAATGGGCGTGGAAGCCGATCGGTTTCGTCAGCTACGGCCACACGTCGGCGGGCACCCGGTCGGTTCAGCATGCCAAGCAGGTGGTGACTACGCTGCGCCTGGTCCCGCTGGGCGCCACGGTCGCGATCCGCATCGGTGACGCAACGGAGAATGGGCGACTGCGGCCCGACGCCACCCGCGACACGGCGGGTGTCGGCCTGTTGGACGAACTGGTCCGGGTCGCCCAAGCCCTACGGCCGATGCGCGAACGCGCACAATCCGGGACGCTGTCCGGCCCGCTGCCAGGGTCCTACGCGAGACGGCTGACCCCCGACGACGCGCCCGAGGTCACCGTACTGCAGCGGTGCTGCTGGGTGGACGAGGCCGTCGTCAACGACACCATGGCCATACCGGCCCTGCACGAGTCGCTGGAGGAGGTACGCGACTGGCTGGCGACCTGGCACACCACGGGCATCTGGCTGGACGGCCGACTGCTGGGCATGGTGCGGGCCCGTCGCGTCGACACCGACTGGCACGTGGGTCGGCTCGCCGTCGTGCCCGACCTGCGAGGTCAGGGGCTGGGCCGGTGGCTGCTACGTACCGCCGAAGCCGGCGCCCAACCGGATTGCCGCCGCATCCTGCTGTTCACCGGCGCGAAAAGCCTGCGGAACATCGACCTCTACCACAGCGAGGGGTACCAGTCGGCGCCACTCGCCGGCCCCGACGGAACCATCTGCCTCACCAAGGACGCATCCCGGTAGCCAACGCTGAACGCTGCCGGCCCAATTGGACCCGCACCGATCCGGTACGCGCTCATGCCGCCGACCGCGCGTCACGTGGTGTTACGGCACACGGGACAGCCGTCCGGGTCAGGAACTGCCAATGTGCGGATGTATGGCGTGCCGCCGCACCGGCAGCACCGGTCCCGCTCGGACGACTGGGACGACTACGCCGTTGTGGCTCCGGCACTGGCGGTGTGCTGCTGGTTTGCTGCGGTGCGCCGGACAACCTGGATACCGGCGGTCGTGGTGATCACGAGTGCCACGGATGCGGCGACCAGCAGCAGGGTGGTCTCGGCCAGGACGGTGCGCATGTACTCGCCGCCGTTCGCGGTGGCGGACAGGTACTGCACGGCTGCGATGAGGTTGAGGGGTACGGCGACGATGGCGCTCATCCGCCACCGGGCCACTGGCGCTGTGGGTGCGACCAGCGGCCCGGTGCGCCGGGTCCGGATGACCCAGTTGGCGACGCCGGCGACGGCGGCAAGCAGCGTGAGAAGCAGCAGCCAGAACATCGCCGAAGACAGCTCGCGAAGCGGCACGATGGTGTCGAGCATGTCCACCGTGCCGGACCCGTCGTGGGTCACTACGCCGATCCGGTGCTCGTACGCTGCGAGGGCGACGATGGTGTGGAAGACGGCGACGACCGTGAGGGCGACAAGGGCAGTCACGGCGGTGCGGGCAGCGGGCACCTGACGACGATAGCTGAAGGCAAAACATCGCTGGAGCCCTGATCCTTGTTCGCGGGTTGCCTCGTGGAGTCCACAATCGGGTACACGGATCTGCCGCGCGAAAGCTCAGCTTCGCTCCTGCCCCACGTCTCGCCACCATCGCTGCATGAGGTCGCGAGCCTTCATAGTCGCCGCCTTTGCCTCTTCCGCCGCGCCAGGTTCATCAAGCCATCCCAAAACCTCCGGCAGCGAGGCGCTCCACGAGACGTCCACAGGAAGCTGCTCAGGAAGTGGGCTGCTGAAGGGCTGGCGATGCGGTGGGGGCGCCCAAGCAACGCCTCCGCGGGCTGCCGCGAGAACGTCGAGCCAAAGACGCTCCCCGCCGGGAGCGAGGGAGATGCCGATCATCCACTGGCCACGGTCGCGAGTGGTCTCAACCTCTCGGCGACCAGTGAAGACCAGAAGCGCATTGCCGAACGACTCAGTCGGCCCACCCCGGCTCGAGGTGACCCGGTAGCCAGCCTCTTCAAGCCACCGCAACGTGGCGCGGACATCATCGTTCGCGACGGCATCGACATACTCCCGCACTGTGTTCACGACGAAATTGTGCCGAAAACGCGGCCCTTCCGAAGTCCCAATGTTCAGGGAAGCTGCGCAACGGCGCTGTGGGCGAAGCGCCCTCATCTGCCGCGAGGCGCGCGTGCTCCGCCTCAGAGACCGTCGTCCGGCCATGGCACCCCTCTGTGTCAAGAGGCGGCGAGGAGTGGTGTTCTAGGCTGGGTGTCGGCGGGTCCGGGAAGTGACTGTTCCGAAGTGCCGGCTATGGGGTTTCGGTCGGCCGCGCTGGATTGCAGAGTCGCCCCCACGTGTCCTCCCGGGCCCGTCCCGGCCGTCTTGGCGTCTTTGATCATTTGCTTGTAGACGATGTCGGACAGCCGTCGCTTGAGGGCGCGCATGGCTTCCATCGGTGTCTTGCCGGCGGCGAGTTTGCGGCGGTAGTAGGCGCGGCCTTCGGTGTCGTGGCGTAGCTGGACGACGGCCATGATGTGCAGGGCCCGGTTGATGCGCCGGTTCCCGGCCCGCGACAAGCGGTGGCGTTGCTGGTCACCGGAGGACGCATCCAGGGGTGCGGTGCCGTTCCAGGACGCGAAGTGCCCACGGGTGGCGAACCGGCTGATGTCACCGATGTCGCCGATCAGGCGGGCGGCGCCGGAGGGGCCGATGCCGTTGAGGTCCTGCAGGCTGCTGCCGGTGGTCTCGACGAGCTCGGTCAGTTCCTTGTTCGCGGCCTTGATCTTCTTGTCGACCTGGACCAGCTCGGTGATCAGTTCCGACGCCAGCCGCCGGCGGGTGGCCCCGACAAGATCGCGCGGCCGAACCGTGTTGAGCAGGGTCCGGGCCTGCGGGGCGGACAGGAACTTCTTGGCTCCGCCGGGCAGCAGTTCCAGCAGGAGTTTGTGGATGCGGTTGAGCAGATCGGTGCGGGCGTGACCGAGACCGTCGCGGCGGTCGACGAGCAGCCGCAGTGCAACGGTGGCGTCGTCGACGGTGACCTGCCGCAAGCCCTTGGTGCGTAGGGCTGCGACGGCGACGCTGTGGGCGTCGACCGGGTCGGTCTTGCGGCCCTGGCCGGTGTCGAACACGCGGGCCCGCGCGGACAGTTTCGCCGGCACGTCCACCACGGTCTCGCCGTCGGCGACGAGGCGTTGAGCGATGTGCCGCCCGATCCCGTTGCAGCCCTCCACCGCCCAGATCCGGTCCTTGTGCTGCCGACCGAGCTTAAGCATCGTCCGGTATCCGTCGCGGTCGGTGGTGAACCGGCCTTGCGCGAGGACCTTCTCGCGGTCGTTGATGATCTCGATGGTCGCGGACCGCTTGTGCGGATCCATGCCGATGATGACGCGTCCCACGCTCGTCCTCCTCGATCAGACACGGGTGATGTCAGCGAGGAGGGCAGCGCTACTTCGAGCTGGGCAGACCCCTCTTGAGCCTCTCCCCGCCACGGTGACCGGCAGGACGCACGCCAGATGAGAGCCACACCAAACCGCGGTGGGCAGCCGATGAGAGAGCCACCCCGCCGGTCACCTCGACCAAGCCTGGCCGGGCTGCGGTCGTAGCGCCAGTTAACAAGTAGCCGATGAGCGTGCGTTTCGCCATGGCCGAAACTCCGCAAAGAACGGCGCTGGCTGTCCTGGCGCGGTGAAGGTGGCGCGGCTCGCATCACAGTTGCGCCGGCTGGCGCGCCCGCGACTAGCGGCCCGCCGAGACAGCCGAGTCCATCGCCTGGGCGAGCGACCACTCCCGGTCGCAGGGCGGCGGCGATCAGGTCGGCGACGTCCACTTCCGGCTTCCGTCAGGCGGCAACCATCACGCCGGGCGGCTCCGTGACGGTCGCGGGGGTGGATCCAGTCCGCGACGGGTATTCGGATCTTGTGGGCAGGGGCTTCGGCTGGTCGATCGGGGCGGTGAGGACGCCGAGCAGCCCGGTCACTTCCAATACCCGACGGACGATGGGTTGCGGGTGGGTGACCCGCATCTGGCGTCCGGCTTGGACGGCGGCGTTGCGCACGGCGACGAGCGCGCCGAGTCCGGCGCAGTCCAGGAACGTAACCCCGGCGAGGTCGACGTCGAGTACAGCGGGAGTGTGATCGTGCAACACGCTGAGCAGCCTGTCGCGTAGGGCTGTTGCGGTTGCCAGGTCGACCTCTCCGACCACGGCGACCCGGGCCGTGGTCGGCGACGGGCGGGTCGTGGCGATGCGTAGCTGCGCCAACGCAGTCACGGGCGAAAGCTTGGTGGACATTGTGTTCCTCCGGCCCAACTGCTTAGAGCCTGGTAAATAAGGGGTTCCGGGCGTCGGCTGGCCTCGTGGAGATTGATGATTGCGGCCGTACGGGCGT
>NZ_JBNCLC010000028.1:0-68996 GCF_049844475.1 Micromonospora sp. DT47
CAGCCCTCTGGCGGTGGGACAGCTTCGGCCGGTACCGGTGACGCTTGAACGGCGTGCGCACGCTTCCGCCGGCTCCCTGGTAGCCCTTGTCCACGAAGGTCATCACGTCGGCGCTGCGCAGCGCGTCGATGATGCGGTGAACGCGGGCGGCGCTCAGGTCGTGGGTAGCGCCGGGCAGCGCGGCCGATGCCCAGATGAGCCCGACCCCGCAAGTACGACATGCGAGAGGCGGAGGCGCTGTGCCGGTAGCCATGTCATGGCACGCTGGAGGCCGGGCCAACAACGCCTCCGCTTCGATGTGGTCACAGCGGGCCTGCTCATCAGCGGCTGCTGCGGTGCGCGCCCACGTGGGTCCGAGCGGAAAAGGCTGCTGCGCCCGAGGACCGGGCGGGTGCCGCAGCCGCCGTACGGCCACCTTGTCCCGAACCCGACTGCGGCGATGACGTCCCATGCGGTAACACGGATCCGCTGTGAGGCATGGCGGAGGAAAGTGGCTTCGCGTTCCGACGTGAACGGTCGTGCCGTGACGTGTCGGTCACGGCCGGATAGTCGACTGGTGGTGTGACGAACGAACGTTGACCGGGGGCAAGTTGGGTGAGCAGCGGATGGCCGGGCCGCAGTCGGGTGGTCGTCGGCGCGATGCCCGCCTTGCGGGCCAGCTCGCGCACGTCGCCGACCTGGTCGTCGGTCATGAGCGTGACCACTGTGCCGTGCGCGCCGGCACGGGCCGTTCGGCCGGAACGGTGCAGATACGCCTTGTGCTCGAGTGGCGGATCAGCGTGGATGACGAGGGTGACGCCGTCGACGTGGATGCCGCGGGCCGCGATGTCTGTGGCGACCAGCGTCTTCGCGCTGCCATCTGAGAAGGCGAGCAGGTTGCGGCCGCGCGCGGATTGGGCCAGGTTGCCGTGTAGCTCCACGGCCGGCACCCCGGCGGCGACGAGCCGGCGGGTCAGTGTCTTCGCCCCGCGTTTAGTGCGGGTGAACACCAGCGTGCGACCCGGCGCGGCCGCAAGATCGACCAGGACGGGAAGCCGGTCGTCATGGCTCACATGCAACAGGTGGTGCGACATCGCCGCGACCGGTGACAGCGACGAATCGACGCTGTGGGTGACCGGGTCGGTGAGGAACCGCCGCACGAGGACTTCGACCCCGGCGTCGAGCGTCGCGGAGAACAGTAGCCGCTGGCCGGATCGCGGGGTCTGGTCCAGTAGTTGCCGAACCACGGGGAGGAAGCCGAGGTCGGCCATGTGGTCGGCCTCGTCGAGCACGGTGATCTCGACCGCGTCGAGACGTGCGTGGCCCGTCTTGAGATGGTCGGCGAGCCGGCCCGGGCAGGCCACAAGGATGTCCACGCCCGCGCGCAGGCCGGAGATCTGGGGGTTCGGGCTCACCCCGCCGAAGACGGTGAGGGTACGTAGCGACAGCGCCCTGGCCAGCGGGGCGATGGTCGCCTCGATCTGGGTAGCGAGTTCGCGGGTGGGAGCGAGGATCAGCGCACGCGGACGACCCGGCCGCCGCGGCGAGGTGCTGGCAGCCAGCCGGGTCAGCACGGGCAACGCGAATGCGTAGGTCTTTCCCGAGCCTGTTCGGCCCCGGCCGAGCACGTCGCGTCCGGCGAGCGTGTCGGGCAGCGTCGCCGTCTGGATCGGGAACGGCGTGGTGATACCGCCGGCCGCAAGCGCCTCGGTGAGCGCGGCGGGTACGCCGAGGTCGGTGAACGTGGTGGACGTAGGCGAAGGTGTGATGTGGGGGCGGCATGCCGCCATGAAATCTCCGAACGTGGAAGGGTCGTCCTGCCCGGCGCAGACTGAGCGGTCGCGGCGCGTGGTGGTCGACGTCAAACACGGCCCGAGGCAGAACGATGCGAGCCGTGTACGGAAGTCTACCCGCGCCGGCCGGCGAGTCACCTGGGCGCCTGTGCGGGCCCTTCGGCGATCTCCGTCTTCCGCCCTCAAAGAGGCGCACTTTACGGGGGCCGCTCACCGCTTCTACGGCGGTCGCCGCGAGCGGGGCGGCCATGTGGGTTCGCTGCCGATATGCATCGCCTTGTCGCGGGCGTCTACGTTGCCCGTCCTGAACCGGCGGGGTGGGGGACGGGAATATAACGCTGGCGTGGCTGTTGGCACTGGTAGTTATGGCACAGGGAACTGTGAAGTGGTTCAACGACGACAAGGGATTCGGCTTCATCGCCCTCGACGGCGGCGGTAAGGACGTCTTCGTTCACTTCTCCGAGATCCGCAACGACGGCTTCCGTAGCCTTGACGAGGATCAGCGCGTCGAGTTCGACATCACGCAGGGCGCCAAGGGTCCGCAGGCGACCGCGGTGCGCGTCCTCTGACCGCTCGTTTCGGTGCCGTCCGGAGCTTCGACAGCTCCCGGCCGCGGTGGCGGCTGCCCAGGTTCCTGCAGCCGCACCTGACGACACCGCCTGACTGATCTGGCTGTTCGAGAAATTCCGCTGGGCACGCGACGTGCGCGAGCCCAGCCCCCAGCGCCTCGCCGCCAAACGCTCTCCCGCGTCGCCGCCGGCGTAGGGGCGCCTCAAGCGACGGTCGGCTCACTGCGTCATCCGCTGGTGGGCCGACCGTCTCCTCCCCCACGACGACTGGATGGCGACTTGCCCTTCAGTGAACAAGCCTGCATGGCGGGGGCGCAAATGCGATAGACAGCAACAATTGTCTTGCCATGCAGTTCGCGCGCCCGACGGCCGTGCCGTTCGTTCAGTGGCCAGTCGGCGGGATCGACGAAGGTTTGTCCGCGTGCTTGGCCTTCTTCGCCGCCCGCTTCTCCTTCAAAGTCTTGCCCTGCTTCTTCACATTGCTCTTCTGGTGAGACTTGTCCGACATGGCTACCCTTCCCTCGCAACGTCAGGATGGTGGTTCGGCCGCAGGCCGGCGGCGCCTTCGATGTCCGTGCCATGCGCGATCTGCCGGACGGAACACGTGGACAACAGGCGCTGCCTGGTCGGTTGGCCACCCTGAGTATGGTCAGACGACCATGTCCATAGCCTAGTCCTCGGTAGCACGCGGGCCGCGCGGGGTTGCTGGTCCCCCACATTGCGATTTTCTCGACGGCCCGGTCGCCACCGCGGCGCGGCACGCCCTAGACGGCACAGTTGCGTTGTCGGATCGGCGGACGTGTTGAACCCGGGTCGGGTCCGCGGTCAGATCGCCTGGGCGAGTTCGGTGAACGCAGCGGCGACCCGCGTGGTCGGCGGGGCATCGACGGCGAGTTCGTAGTGTCCGCGGCGCAGGTTCTGCATGAACGCGTGTCCGGCGATGATCACCTGTGCTGTCTTCTCCGTTCGTAGCCCGCGCATCGGTCTCAAACGGTGTTTCACCTGGCTGGTTCGAAGCCGACCCGCCGGCACGCCATCCGAATTGCCAGGCCGTACTGGGTGGCCGCCGGCGGCAGGCCCCAGCCCTCATCCGCCAGGTCCGCCAGTGACACCGTCTGGTGCTTCGCCTTCCGGCTGGAAGCGATCGCGATCCGAAACCGCTCAGAGCGAAGCCCGACCAGGGCCACGTCCCGGCTCCTCGGGATAGAGGCGTCGCCGTAGTCGAGGCCGAACGCGATGTCGACCACGCCCGCAGCCGCGGCCGACGTCGCCGCAGGCGAATGTTGGCGAGTTGCTGGTCGCGGGGGCTGGTCGGGGTAGGCCTCCTCGAGACCGGCAGGGCTCGTCGGCGGGTGTCGGGCTGGGGCGGACCGGGGCGCCCTGCCGTGATTGCTCACGGTGGGTTTCCCCAGCCCGTCCGCCGTACCCGGCACCCCAGGTCTGGAGCGCGGTCAGCTCTTCGGCCAATCTGTGGGCCGGCGAGCCTGGTTCGCCTCGCGGATGACCGCCCAGGCGTCCGCCACCGGACCCACGTGCCCGAGCTTGTCGGGGTTGATCACCGAGCGGATCGTCTGGATCCGCCCGTCGAGGATGTCGAGCGCCAAGGTGTTGAGGACCTTGCCGTCCCGGTCGCGGAAGATCGCGCCCGGCTGGCCGTTCACCTCGTGCGGCTCCACGACGCCGCCGATCCGGACGAACGGCGGGACGATCCCGGCGAGCACCCGGGCCACGTTCTCGGCGCCGAGGATGGGCTTCCATTGCGGGGCCTTGCCGCCGCCGTCGCCGACCATGTGAACGTCGGCGGCCAGGAGCTCCCGCAGGGCGTCGACGTCGCCTTCCTTGAAGGCGTCGAAGAATCGTCCAGCGAGTTCGTCGCGCTCTTTGCGGTCGGCCTCGAACCGGGGCCGGCCCGCCTCCATGTGGCGGCGGGCCCGCATCGCGAGCTGGCGGCACGCCGCCTCCGATCTTTCCACCGCCGATGCGACCTCCCGGAAGCTGAACCCGAACACCTCCCGCAGCACGAAGACCGCGCGCTCGAGCGGGGAGAGCCGCTCCAGCAGCAGCAGCGCCGCCATCGACACCGAGTCGGCCAGCTCCGCCGACCGCTCCGGGTCCTGGTAGGGGTCGGTAAGTAGCGGCTCGGGGAACCACTGCCCGACGTACTCCTCGCGCCGGACGCGGGCCGAGCGCAGCACGTCGATCGAGATCCGGGTGACCACGGCCGAGAGGAACGCCTTGGTCGAGGTGGGTTGTGTCGGGGAGGCCTCCAAGCGCAGCCAGGTCTCCTGGACCGCGTCCTCGGCCTCGCTCACACTGCCCAGGATCCGGTAGGCGATCGCGAACAGCAGCGGCCGCAGCTCCTGAAACTCCTCGACCCGCCTCACGCCAACCCTTCCTTGAAGCCCTGGCGCCACGACGGGTAGCGCAGCTCCCAGCCGAGCTCCCGCTTGGCCTTGGCGTTGGAGAAGCCGCGCCCCTCGGTCATCATCGTCACCGCCACCTCCCCGGCCAGCAGCCGGGCCAGCCACTTGGGGACCCGCACCGGCCGCTTCGCCCCCGCGCACGCAGCCAGATACGGCAGCCACTCACTCGCCGGGGCCGGTTCGTCGTCGACGATGTTGAACACACCCCGCGCCTGCTGCTCCACAGCCAGCACGGTAGCGCTCGCCGCGTCGTCGAGATGCACCCACGAGGCGTAGCCGGTGCCGCCCCCGACGAGCGGGAATTGCCGCTTGCGCACGAGCTCGACCTGGTCGTCGGTGGCGCTCGGCCCGTAGAACGCGCCGTACCGCATGACCGCGCCACCAGCCTTGCCGACCACGTCCTCGACGTGGCGGAGCGCCGCCATCGACGTGTGCGCCGCCGTCCCCTCGTGCAGGTCCAGCGGGTCTTCCTCGGTCTTCACCCATCCGCCCTGGCGGACTCCGTTCCAGTTGGCGTAGCCCTGCGCGACGAAATGGGACACGTCGGTCGCCTCGGCCGCGGCCAGCAGGTGATCCGTCCCCTCGGTGCGCAGCCGGATGGTGGGGACAGCCCACCGGTCAAAGTGCTTCAGATCGGGCTTACCGGCGTGAGTAAGACTGATTCCGGTCATCTGGTGCACGATCACGTCCGGCCGGACCTTGGCCACCGCCTCACCGACCGACACCGCATCCAGCCCGTCCATCACCACGCCATCGGCGCCCAGCCGCGCCAGCAAACCCAGCTTGGCCGCGCTCGTCGTCGTCGCCGTCACCTGGTGGCCGCGGGCCACGAGCTGCGGCACCAACCGCCGCCCCAGAACCCCGGCCCCGCCTGCCACGAACACCCGCACAACCATCACCCTCCCGATCAGAGCCTGTCTCTGCCACCCAAGACGAGACAGCCCAGCCGTTTGTGAGATCGGAGGGCAAGAAGTCGGGAGAGATTGTTGGCGCCACCTGGGGCAAACCCGAGACGAGCTCGCCGCCCGCTGGCCCAAGACCGGGCCGCTGATGGTTGTTTCCACAGCGGGAAGCGGCCTCACCGTCGGCGAGGTTTGGGTGCCGCTTGTCGATCTCCGGAGGCTGGAGTTCCGACGAATTCTGGCCCCACGCCGTACGTCCTCGCTTCGAAGCCCATCCTCGGCGCCGAGAACGTGGCCCGGGTGCTCGCCGCGATCGTCCCACCGTTCGCCCAGATCGTCGGCATCGTGGAGCCGCACCAGGTGAACGGCCAGCCGGGCGCGGTCTTCCGCGACCGAGACGGCAAGGTCCTCGACACCTGGACACTCGACATCCTCGACGGACGGATCCAGACGATCCGCACGGTACTCAACCCCGACAAGCTCGGGCATGTGGGTCCGGTGGCGGACGCCTGGGCGGTCATCCGCGAGGCGAACCAGGCTCGCCGGCCCACGGATTGGCCGAAGAGCCGACTGCGCTCCAGACCTGGGGTGCGGCGGGCGGGCCGAGGAAACCCACCGTGAGCAATCACAGCATCGCGCCCCCGGTCCGCCCCACCCCAACCCCAGACACCTGCGGACCAGCCTCGGCGGGCCCCGAGGAGGGATTGGACCGGCCGGCTCTCCGCGCCTAGGCGGCGATCCCGAGATCGAGACGGCTTCCCATATCCCCAGGCCCGCCGAGGGCGTGGTCGCAACGTTCGTCGGCCGGGGCCCCCTTTTTCGGGCCCCGGCCGCGTGCTGATGGGCCCGTACGATGGTGGAGTCCACCGAGACGGCCCAATTCAGGTCTTCGCCGGCGTCGGCCTGGGCCATCAGCGCGGTGAACACCGCTCCCAGGTGCCATCCACGGCCCACATCCGCCGCCGGTTGTAGACGCCCCGCCAGTTGCCGTACCTCTCGTGCAGATGGACTCATTGCGGCCTGGAACTCCTACAGCTACGGCCAGGGGCAAAGTAGGCGTTGATCCTGTGGTCTACCTGGGGTTTGGGTCTGATCGTCGTCGGGCCGGTCCACTCTCTACCGCGTCCTGGCCGGGGCCGAGACCCCGGCGGCTGACCGTTCAGCCTGGCCGCGCCAGCAGGTCGAACCGCCTGAGCCCGCGCGCGTCGGGCAGTAGTGCCGCGGGGACGCCGAGGTCGATCAGGAGCTGGCGTTCGGTCTCGAACTCCGCCACGCTGCGGCACCGCCAGGTAAGGGTGAGGAGGTGCAGCAGCTGGTGGCGGTGGCGGCGTCGGCACGGGCGAGGTCGACGAACTCCTCGCACGGAGCTGACCGAACGCCGAGCCGGTCCTCCAGGCGCCGACTGGCCGCCAGCGCCTCCTCCAGGTCGGCGGCGAGCGCGGCATCGATGGAGCGCAGCTCCTCGATCGCCGCCGTCAGGTGGCCGCCGGCCGGCTCCGGCTCAACTGTCTTTACTCCCATCTCACAGACGGCCCGGCTGTCTCGTCGTAAGGGAGACAGACTTTCTTGGACAGGAGCTTGGTCATGAACGAGCACACCACACACCAGAAGATCGCGCTGATTACCGGGGCGAACAAGGGGATCGGCCGTGGGGCTGCCGAGCAACTCGCCGCGCTGGGCATGACGGTCCTGATCGGCGCCAGAGACCCGCGGCGCGGCGAGGAGGCCGCTGCGGCGCTGCGCGCGGCAGGCGGCGACGCGCACGCGGTCACCCTGGACGTCACCGACCCGGCCACCATCCAGGAGGCCGCGAAGCAGGTCGAGGAGCGCTTCGGCCACCTCGACGTGCTGATCAACAACGCCGGCATCACCGGTTCCGGACAGGTCTCGCCCGAAGACGCCCACGATCAGGTCCCCAGCACCGTCGACCTGGACATGGTCCGGGCGGTGTTCGAGACCAACGTCTTCGGGGTGATCGCGGTGACCAACGCCATGCTGCCGCTGCTGCGGCGGTCACCGGCGCCGCGCATCGTCAACGTCAGCAGTCACGCCGCGTCGCAGACCCTCATGAGCAACCCGGACGGCCCCTTCGCAACACTGCTGCCGTCGGCAGCGTACTCGCCGTCCAAGACCGCGCTCACCGCGCTGACCGTGCAGTATGCCAATGAACTGCGGAAGGACGGCATCCTCATCAATGCCGTCGCCCCCGGCTACGTCGACACCGACAGCAACAACCACACCGGGTTCCTTACGGTCGCGCAGGGCGCCGCGGTCGTGGTGCGCCTGGCCACGCTCGGCGCGGACGGACCGACCGCCGGGTTCTTCAGCGAGGACGGCCCGGTGCCCTGGTAGCGGGCGCGATGGCTGATTTTCTGGAGAGGGTTTCTGAACGGTATCGCCGCTGGTCGCTACGGCCTGGCCGCGGGTATCGCGGGAGCCAAGCTCGTCGAGCTTCCCGGCGCTGCACACATCCTGGGCGAGGCTGATCGGGCGGTCTGGCTGCGGCTCGAAAGCAAGTTCCTCAGCACCATCCCCCCCACAGCCGGCGTGACGGCTCTTCGCCACACCGAGCAGGCCGGCGCGCCTGTCGCGTCTTCCGCGCGGCGGCGCTCCGGCTTGGCGGTGCTCGCGATCACCACGTTCGTCGTCGTGACGACGGCGATGCTGCCGGTCGGGATGCTGACCCTGATTAGCGACGCCCTGCGTGTCGAGCAGTCGCGGGTCGGCCTGCTGGTCACGGTCTGCGCCTTCACCGTGGGACTGACGGCGGCTCCGCTCACGGCGCGGACATCGGGGTGGCCGCGCAAGCGGCTCTTCGTCGTGGTGTGCGCGGTGTTCACCCTGGGTGCGGTGCTGTCCGGGCTCGCGGTGAACTACCCAATGTTGGTCGTGGCACGTTTCCTGTGCGGCACCGCGCACGGGGTGTTCTGGTCGATCGTTGCCGGATACGCCGCGGCGCTCGCCGAGCCCGGACGCACCGGGCGGGCCATGGCCATCGTTTCGCGGGGAACTCGGCGGCCCTCGTCCTGGGTTGTGGGTGCCAGAAAGGGCACACAGGCACGTATACAGCCTTCACACCCCGGCCATGCCATCAATCGACCCCTGCAACACGGTCCGCGAAACGCCTACGTCGATCAATCTTCGACGCATGTTCCGACCTCATTCTCTGGCACAAGTGCCGGCTCGACCCAGTCCTCAGTCGCAACGCTCTGCCCGATAAGCAAGCACTTAGCTGTTGACCGAAGGGCTCCGTCTAAACAAACGGCGACTGTCCGAAGAACGACTCTGGAAAGGTCCACGATGTCCCGCCGTTGGTACCGTCCGTGCGTACGGGCGGTCCGCGCCTGCGATGTGAGGGGGAATCTTATGAGAAAGGGACTGCGACGGGGGACCATCGTTGCCGTCGCTACGGCTGCAAGTCTCGTCTTCGCCGCCAGCCCGGCCTCCGCGCACTTCTGTTTCAAGACCAATCTGAACGAGATGGCGGCGAAGGGCATGGCCGGATCGGCCAACTGGGTGTCTTTCGGTGACGTGGCGGAGTCGTTCCTGCCCGGTCTCTGCGAGGAGGGAATCCAGCTGCTCGCCAGGGCCGGTGGGGTCACGACCGACACGCTGATCAACACGCACGGCACGATGGCTGGAGGCACTCTGCGGAAGGGTGCGGACGCCGGGACCCCGTCGATCTCTCACCTGAACTTCGAGGCGCTCGACGCTGCGATTCCGGATGCGTACACGGCTTGCGGAATGCCGGTGCCCGAAGACCTGTAGAAGGCCTTGCCTTGAGGAGCGGGCGGTGCCAGACAGGGCACTGCCCGCCCGCCATGTTCCTGATGGAGCACGGCCTCGGAGGTGGACCGAACTTGGCAAAATGAGAACGACGGGCGGCCCGAGCGGGATCGCGGCGATCGAGCGGTACAACCGGCGCAACCACAAGTACCTGCAGCGCGCCGACGTCGCCTCCCGGATCAAGCGGGACGTGCGCCGGCGCGCAACCGGCCGGCCTGAGCCTGGCAACCGCGACGCACAGCAGCAGATGGCGGTGCTCTACCGCCGGTTCATGGTAGGTGCAAACCGCCCTGCCGCTCCGACCGCGCTCCTGCCCGACCCCGCCGAGCTGATCGCAGGCTTTCATGGCCGCACGCCTCGGTGGCGGCGCCGCCCTGACCGCCGATCGCCCCAACACCAAGATCGGCGCATCGGCCATCGAATGCACCCCTCCTCGGAGCAAACGCGGCGACCGGTCGCCGCCGCGCTCGCCCGGTTCCTTCCCGCCTCGCCGTGGAGGTCGTCATGGCTGCCTGGCGCGCTGGCCACCTCGTCCGGGCCTACAGCCGGGAGCGCGGTCAACATGACGGCCGCCGGTACGGACGCAGCTTAACGATCAGCGCGCCGGCTACGTCTCCTACCGTTCCGGCACCGCTGACCGGAGGGTCAGTGGCGGTCGCAGCGATAGCGGAACAGCACCGGGCCTCTCGCTCGTCGGCGCCCGACCGGGCGACGACGTCGACGTACGGCCTAGGGTGGGCGGCATGGCAGGCCCTGTCCCCTCCGCCAACGGCTTCACGGCGCAGAATCCGCTCACCCGGCTGACTCTGCCCGAACTCCGGCAGCGCACCAGCGTGAAGTGGCGCAGGTACGCGCCGGACGTGCTTCCCCTCTGGGTGGCGGAGATGGACGTATTCCTCGCTCCCGCCGTGACCGACGCGCTCCGCAGCGCGATCGACCTCGGTGACACCGGATACGCGTACGGGACGGCGTACGCCGAGGCGCTCGGCGACTTCGCCGCCCGGCGCTGGGGCTGGAACGACTTCCGCGTCGACCGCACCACGGTCGTACCCGACGTGATGATGGGCATCGTCGAGGTGCTTCGGCTCGTGACCGACCCCGGAGACGCGGTGGTGGTCTGCTCCCCCGTCTACCCGCCCTTCTACGCCTTCGTCAGCCACGCCGACCGGCAGGTGATCGAGGCCCCGCTCGGACCCGACCAGCGCATTGACCTCGCCGCTCTCGACGAGGCCTTCCGCCGCGCGCGGGAGTATGGCCGGCGGCCGGCGTTCCTGATCTGCAACCCGCACAACCCGACCGGCGTCGTCCACCGCCGCGACGAGCTCGAGGCCGTCGCCGAACTGGCCGGCCGGCACGGCCTGCGCGTGATCTCCGACGAGATCCACGCCCCCCTGGTGCTCCCCGGGACGCACTTCACCCCGTACCTCACGGTGGCCGGCGCCGAGAACGCGTTCGCCCTGATCTCCGCCTCGAAGGCGTGGAACCTCGCCGGGCTCAAGGCGGCGCTCGCGGTCGCCGGGCCGCAGGCCGCCGCCGACCTCAACCGCATGCCGGAAGAGGTCAGCCACGGGCCCAGCCACCTGGGCGTCATCGCGCACACCGCCGCGTTCCGCGCCGGCGGACCGTGGCTCGACCTCGTCCTCGACGGCCTCGACACCAACCGCACGCTGCTGGAAACGCTGCTGGCGAAGCACATGCCGTCCGTCCGGTACCGCCGGCCCGAGGGCACCTACCTCGCCTGGCTGGACTGCACGGCGCTGGGCATCGACACGGGACAGTCGGACGGCGAACCCGGCGTGGTCAGCGATGTTGCCGGTCCCGCGAAGATGTTCCTGGACCGCGCGCGGGTCGCCCTCAGCTCCGGGCACGTCTTCGGCACCGGCGGTGCAGGCTTCGTACGACTCAACTTCGCCACCTCACCCGCGATCCTCACCGACGCCGTCACCCGCATGGGCCGGGCAGTCGACGCGGACCACCCGTCGGGGGGCTGAGCCCCACGGTCCCAGACGCCGTGCCCCCACGGTCCGGCGCTGGATCGACCAGCCGCCGGGTCGGGCGTACGGACGTCGATGACCTGCCCGTACTGGTCGACCGCCCGGTACACGTACCGCCACATCCCGTTGACCTTGATGTACGTCTCATCAACGTGCCACCTGTCGCCTGGTGAGTGCCGGCAGAAGCGGGCGGCGTCGTTCGGTCCGAGGCGGACGCCGTGTTGGGTGGGCGATCGGGTGGGCGCCCGGCTCCGGCAGACCTACACCAACGCCGAGTGCTACGCGGCGATCGCCGCCGGCCTGGGCCAGCACGACCTCAGCGCGCTCGCGCAGTTCCTGTCCTGGTAGCGGGACCAGCATTGACGACACAACCTGGCGCGATAGTCTGCCCCTTCACGGGGCAGTCCGCTTTCGCCCTGCCCATCCTCGAGAGGATGTCCACGTGTCGACCCTCATCGCATACGGCCATTCGTACGTGCAGGGGGACGGCGCATCTGCTGCGTCCCGGCGGTTCGTCGATCTGGCCGCCGCAAAATTGGGCTGCGTGCTCAAGAACAACGGTGTCGGCGGATCCTTCAGCACCCAAACCGCCGCTTTGGTTCGCGTGAACCCACCAGCGGTGGCGGACATCTACGTCCTCATGACCGGGGTCAACGACGCGAGGCTGCATGGTTGGCGAATGGAGGCTCTGGCCCAATACACTTCCGCGCTGGAGACCATCTTCGACGCCTTCGGCGAAGCGAATCCCCTAGCCCGGGTGATCGCTGTTGAACAACCTAGCCTCTCCGACTACTCGCAGCACGCTCCCTACGACAAGGGCTCCGACGCGCTCGTCGACGTCTATAACCAGCGGCTCCGCGAGGTCGCCGCACAATACCCACGTGTTGCCCTGACACCGGTTGGGGCATGGGACAAGACGCTGATGGTTGCCGCCGACACCGTCCATCCGAACGACCTGGGACACCGCGCGATAGCGGACGCGGTCTGCCACGCCGCGGGCGTGCTCCCCAGTCGCTAAGACCACCAGCGATCACGCCCGGGGATTTGCAGAGAGCGCTAGGCCTCGGTCATTCCTCGTGCTGTCATCGTCGCGACCAACGTTGTCCACGACTGCGGGATGGCGCCGAGGCCCTGGCCCGTCTCGGGATTCCAGTACTCGGCCCACCCGCTGGCCCTCGCCGCGTCTTGCGATCTTGCCGCAAGTTGCCCGGCCTCATCAGCGAGGTCCCACCTGTTCAGGGCCAGCCACAGGAGATAGTTCAGGTGCGGCCACGCGGCTCCGCGCCAGTACATCTGAGGGTCGTATGCCGGATGGGTGCGAGCGACGTTCGTCGGTCCCCAGATGGCCTCAAAGCGATCGGGGTCGATAAGTTGCTGCAAAGCCGGGATCGCGCGGGAACGGTCCGCGGTGACCAAAGCACCCATCACCCCGTCGCTGATCGGAACGGTGACCGACGGGCCACCGCCGACAACCGCGAGGTCCCGCCAGAGTCGCTGCGTGGGATCCCACAGGTGAGTGTCCATCGCGGTGCTGACGCGTCCAGCTCGCTCGGCCAGCACCGGGTCATCGAGCACCTCTGCGAGCTCGGCCATGTTGAACGCGACGTAGGCGTTGAAACCCGCGGGACACGCAACGAAGCTCGACGACCAGGCCGCAGCGCCGTCTGGGTGGTAGCTGACCTCGTCCATGCGCTGCTTGTTCCATGCTGACCGGAGGCCCCGGTCGTAGTCCTGCGCAGTGCGGCCGGGCGCGCCCCAGTCATCCCACCGCGGAGAGTGGTCGTTGCCGGCCTCCCAGGGATGAACGACGTAGATGAGATCGAGGTCGGTCCGGCGGTTGTCCCAGAGCCAGTTGACACCCCGCCTTGCTCGGGCGAGCGCCTCCGGGGACGGGTGCAGGCCCTCTTCGATGAGCACCTTCGCCGCGTGGCCGAACATGGGAGGTTGCGCCAGTGAGGACGTCGCGGGGAGCGGTCCCAACCAGGCATCGGGCGGCGCCCCCCCGTACCGCATGTGGGGAACGAGCCCGCCGGGAAGCTGGCCGAGCAGGACGGCGTCAAACTCCCGCGCCGCGCGCACGTCACCGAGGCGAGCCCAAGTGATCGCGTGGAAGCAGGAATCCCACAGCCACAGGTGCGGGTATACCGTTGGATTAGGGACGCAATAGCCACGTTCTTCGTCCCAGTGACGCTCGAGCAGCTGTCGCGCCTCCGCCCGCAGATCGTCGATGGACGCGCCTTCTTCCACCAGGTACGCCTTTCTATTCGCGACGGGGGTACGGATTGCGGACGACCGCTCCACGCGGCGGCCGCCTGACCCAGCCGGCTAGAGTTCAGCAGAGCCAGTCGAGCGCCACGGCAGAGGTCCAAGACTGGTGCAGACTGCCGAGCGGCTCGCCGGTGAACGCGTTGTAGTACTCCGCGAAGCTCCCGTCCCCGATCAGCCGCAACCCCTCCTCGCGCATGAGCGCCGACCGCTCGGGCCATCCGCGATAGCCGAACGCCCACCCGAAGAGCCAAGCCATGACCGGCCACTGCGGCCCCCGCCAGTACTCGCGGGGCCGGAAGTCCGCTGATTGCGGCGACGTGGACGGCGGCACAGCGGCAATGAAGGACGGGTGCCCACTCCATCGCTCGGACTCGAGCAGATTGAGAAGCCGCCGCTCAGCGGTCCGGTCCAAACCGCCGCACAACAGCGGCGCGAAGCCGGCGATGGTCTCGGTGGTGAGCCACTCCCCGGTACGGATATCGCGGTCGCGAGCCAGGCCGCTATCGACATCGACCGAAGCCGCGACACCAGCGCGCAACTGGCCGGCCCACCTACGTAGCTCGGCGACATCGTCGGCACGCCGCGGGGCGTCCTCACCAAGGTCCGCGAGCACGTCGCAGGCTACGGCGAGGATGGCGCTCAGAAAAACGTCTTCGACGGCGAAGCTGACTGTGCGGCGGATTTCCGCGTCATCATAACGAGCCCGACGCATCTCCTCGACGAGCCACAGGTAGCGGTCGTACTCGCGGTCGCTGGGACGCTGGCTCATGTCCTGGACGATCTGCGTGTCGCGACGCCGGTACGGCGGCAGATCGGGGCCGACCTCGACACGGGCGTACGGACCGTCCCACCGCGGCGAGTTGTCCATACCCGATTCCCAGCCATGGTGCACCGTGATTCGGCCAACCTGATCCGGGTCGCGCTGCTGCATCAGCCAACGGTGCCATCGCATAAGTGGGTCCCAGGCCCGATCGAGGAAGGCCTCCGCCGTTCTGCGTTCGCGTGGCCCCTCCCGGCGCGCGGCCTCAAGGATCCGCTGGACGGCGATCGCGTGTACTGGCGGCTGGCAGATTCCCGACGTCGCCGGTGTGCGTGGCGCGGCCTCCGCGAGCGCGGCACAACCCCACCGGTCAGCGCCGGGGAAGTAGTCCGGCTCGTCGGGCGAAAAGACGATGTGTGGAATCATCCCCGTGCGCCACTGCGCGGCGAGGAGCGCCTCGATCTCCGTGATGGCCCGGTCCACACTGACCTGCGCCAGACCGATTGCGATGAAGGCCGCGTCCCAGCTCCACATGTGCGGATAGAGTTGCGGTGCGGCCGCTGTCATCGTGCCGAGGTCATTGTTGCGCAGGATATAGGCGGCACGTGCGGTCAGGGCCTCGTCGCTCAGGCGCCCCTGAGCCCGGAGGGCCGCAACCGGTCCGGCGTCCGTCATCGTCATACGGTCTCCAGCGATAGTTGGGTCTCCGAGTCGTACCAGCGCAGGTGTTCCGAGCTAAAGCTCAACCACACGGCGTCTCCAGGTCCGACGCGGAAGGTGTTCGGTGCCTGCACCTTGATCTGCTGCCCGGCGAGATCTGCGGTGATCAGCACTGCCGAGCCGAGGGGCTCGAAGACCTGGACAGTGGCGCGCAGCGCGTCCGGCAGTTCGCAATCGGAGACGCCGATGCTCTCGGCCCGCACGCCGAGATGCACCTCGACGCCGTGGAGGGGTCGCAATGCGTCAGGGCCGCGGAGGACCTGGCCGCCGAGGTCGACGGTGACGTGGGCGGACTCACGATCAGCGCCGTCCACGCCGCCGACGAGGAAGTTCATCGGCGGGCTGCCGAGGAAGCCGCCGACAAACCGGCTCGCCGGACGGTCGTAGACGGCAATGGGGTCGTCACACTGGACCACGACGCCCTCCCGCATGACCGCCACCCGATCACCGAGTGAGAGCGCCTCGGCTTGGTCGTGGGTCACGTAGAGCGTCGTCGTACCGAGTTCCTGGACGAGCTTCTTCAGCTCGGAACGGAAGGACAGCCGCAGCAGGGCGTCGAGGTTCGACAATGGCTCGTCCATGAGCAGGACGTCGGCGTCGACCACGATGGCGCGGGCAACCGCGACCCGTTGGCGTTGGCCGCCGGACAGCTGCGAGGGGTACCGGTCGAGATACGGCGTGAGCTGCAGCAGGTCCGCCGCCCAGGCAACCTTGCGTCGGATCTCCTCCGACGCGACTCCCCGCATCGCCAGCCCGAACCCGATGTTGTCTCGGACTCTGCGATGCGGGAAGACGGCGTAAGACTGGAAGACCATTGACAGATTCCGCTCGCGCGGCGGTAGGTAGGTCACGTCGCGGCCGCCGACGACCACCTGCCCAGCATCTGGCAGTTCCAGACCAGCCAGCATCCGGAGCAGTGTCGTCTTGCCGCAGCCGGATGGCCCGAGGAGCACCATGAACTCGCCGTCGGCGATGTCGAGGGAGATGTCGTCAGTAGCCCGCGCGGTGCCGCCGGGATATGTCTTTACTAGGTTGCGGAGGTTCACTTCGGACATCGGATCCCCATCGGTTCAGGCGGCACCCGGATCGGGTGGTCAACGCAGGGCAGATCCCCACATGTTCAGCAGGTATCGGCGCATCAGGAAAATGAACACCAACGCAGGGACAACAAGCGCGAAGCCGCCGGCGAACCGGTAGGCGAGCGGTGACTCGCGCAGAGACGTGAGCACCTGTGCCGGCAGGGTGCGGTTGTCCAGCGTGAGCACCGAGGCAGCCAGCACCTCGTTCCACGACAGGACGAAGGTGAAGATGCTGGATGCGGCGATGCCGGGCAGTGCGAGCGGCATGACGACGCGCAGGAAGGCGCCGATCCGGCTGCAGCCAAACAGCAGGGCGGCCTCCTCGACGTCGCGGGGCACCGAGACGAAGATGCTCGCGGTGATGAGGATGGTCGTCGGCAACGCCAGTGCGGTGTGGACAACCACGACCGCCAAGACGCTGTCGTAGACACCCGCGGTGAGGAACAGCTGCGCCAACGGGATGGACAGCACGACGATGGGCAACGCCCTGGTCAACAACAGGAACAGCTGATATGTATCGCGTCCACGGAAGCCGTGGCGCGCCAGTGCATAACCTCCGGGCGCTCCGACGAGGAGGGCGAGCAGCACGGTGAAGAGACCGACGAGCAGCGAGTTCAGCGTGGCGGGCAGCACTCCGGCGGAGCCCAGGAATGCGGTGATGGTCTCCGCCGACACATCCGTGGGCAGCAACGACTTGGGAAAGTCGTTCAGCGACTCCCGGGATGAGAATGCGGCCAGCGCGATGAGGTAGATCGGCACGCCCATGAAAAGCGTGATCACCACGGCAGCCAGGTGCTGGAGCGCTCGGCGTCGACGCAGGCGGCGCAGCGGCGCCCGGTCGATCGGCGGCAAGTCCCCGACCGGCGCTGCCGGGGTCGAGGGCGGTGCGGTGCGTGCCGGTGCCGTCATCGAAGCCCCCTCGCAGCCTCAGGCTGTCGTAGCGCCCGAAGGTAGATCACGGACGTGAGCAGCGACATTCCGAGGACGACAAGCGCCACAGCGCTGGCCACGGCCGGATTCTGGAGTGCGACGAACCATTCGTACGTTTCGCCGACGAGCAGCGGGAAGTCGCGACCCGTCAGGGCCTGGGCGACGGCGAAAGCCTGGAAGGCGAGGATGGTCCGCAGGATCAGCGCAACCTGCATGCTCGGCTTGACCAGCGGCAGGGTTACATGACGAAGACGCTGCCAGGAGGTGGCACCGAAGATTTGTGCCGCCTCGTCGTACTCCTTCGGAACGACCTGCAGCCCGGCGACGACGATGAGCAGGACCAGCGACGTGGAACGCCAAAGCTCTGCCATGAAGACGGCCAGCAGCATCGTGGACTCGTTCTGGTAGGACAGCCACGCGAATCCGTCGCCGAGGCCCAGCGTGACCAGGACGGAGTTCAGGTATCCGCGGTCGGAAAAGACGGCCAGCCACACCAAGCCAGCAGCCAGGTCGCTCACCGCCAGCGGAACCGCCCAGAGGTAGAAGTAGAGCCCGGAGAATCGAAGCTTGGCCTGCAGGAGTAGGGCCATCGCGAAGGCGAGGACGAACTGGACCGGTATCACGACGACGATGAGCAGCAGAGTGTTGCGGATCGAGTCCCAGAAGTTCGGCTCGCCGGTCATCCGCTCCCAGTTTGCGAGCGTGAATCCGTCGGGTCCGCGGAACGCCTCGATGATGCCGGTCGCGACCGGCCAGCCGAACAGCATGGCCATGAGGATGACCGACGGCAGGATGAGCAGGTACGGCGTGGGCAGCCGCTTCCCACGCCGTACTGATGCTGCGGTCGCGCTCATCATCCGACGGCGCAGGGTTGACCAGGCTCTACGGGGTCCGGCGCCCAGCAGGGGACCTTGACCTCGTCCAGAATGGTCTTCATGTTCTTGGCCTGACTGTCGAGCGTCCTGCGAACGTCGGCACCCTCGAGGACGATTGCCGTGAAGGCGTCGCGGAATATCTTGGACATTTCGCCGTCGCGTTTTCCTAGTCCGACCGGAGGCAGGGACAGGATCCCGTTGGGCGCCTGTTGCTGAGCTCGCACCGCGTCGGCCTCGAGGCGGATCGCCGGTGGGAGGTCGTCGGGAATCTCGGCCTTCACCGTTGGGAAGAAGGCGTTCTGCCGCAGTAGCTCGATCTGCACCTTGGACTGGGACAGTGCCCTGATTACGTCCTTGGCCTTGTCGACCTGCGGGGCGCCCTTGGGAATCCCGAGACCAAGCAGCACTGTCATGTATCCGCGCCCCTTGGGGCCGGCCGGAGCCGGCACCATCACCCAGTCGTCGGGCGCCGCGCGCGGAGCGTCCACCAGCCGCGCGGCGTGATCCCACGCGACCGTCACCTGGCCCGCGGCGAGCGGCTCCTGCATGAAGTCGAAGTTGGTGCTCGCGGGAGTCGTGTTAGCCCACAACTCCTTGAGGTAATTCCACATCGTCACGGCATCGTCACTGCGGAACGTCGTCACGAGCGCACCCGTGTAGGAGGGGTACAGGTGTCCCTGGAGGAAGCGGTGTAGCAAGCCCTTCGGCCCGGCAGGGAGACCGAACTGTGCTTTCCCGGCGTTGGCTCGGCGCGCGGCAATTGCCCAGTCGAGGTATTGGTCGTAGGTCAAGGCGCTGACATTGGCGCCCGAGGGCAGGTGTTCGAGAGCGGATTTCTTCACCGCGAGGAGATAGGTCGCCTGCGCCCACGGGATGTACCAGGTCCGGTCCGTGCCGGCCTTGGCCAACTCCAGGAGGTTCGAGGAATAACCCTTGTCGCTGAGCTCGCGCATCAGGTCGCTGAGGTCTTCCAGATTGTCGCCGGCCAGCGGCGTGAAGTCGCCATGCAGCCCCCCGAGCAGGTTGATCCGCACGTCGCCGCTGGAGACCTGCGACCGCACCTGGGTGCCCGCCTGCGACGAGTCGCCCACGACATAGCTGACGTGCCCCGGGTACGCGTTCTTCAGGATTGCGCGGACCCGCTCCGCCTCCTCGACCGGCGTGAACTGGGTCGAGAGGAAGGTCAGGGCACCGTCGCCGCCACCGCCAGAGGTGGAGACGCCACCGCAGGCGGAAAGCAGAGGCGCTGTGGCGCCGAGGGCGAGTCCCCATCGCAGCAGGTCGCGACGGGATAACTGAGCAAACGCGGGTGAGCGCGGGATGTCCATTGAGGGTCCTCCTGGGTAACGGGTGGCGGCGTATGCACTGGCGCATCGAGGAGGCCACGCATGTGTCAAGGAGGCTATGGTGACGATAACATTCGGTCAACAGTTGGAAGGGAACAGATTTGCGCTCAACCCGCTACCCCCGCCCCTACGGCGCCCAGCCCTGGTACCGCACGGTCGGCGGTGAGGCAGTGTCCGGATGGGACCCGGCGGTGACGACACTTCCTGCCGGACCGACGGTGCTCGCGGTCGATGGGCCGGCCACCATGGACTGGGCCGCCGTCGTGGGCAATCTCTCCAAGGCTCTTGCCGAACGCGGGACCCCCGTCGAGCACCTCGACCTGAGCGCACAGCTGGCACCATGGCCTGGCATCGTCGAACGCACCGCCTCCGCCGGGCTGTCTCAGGATCCAGACTTTGAAAGGCTGGCAGCGGGCAGTCTCGCCGACCTCTTCGACGCGGTTCCAGAGCCGCCCTCGCAGTCCGAGGGCGTCGTCATCGTCTTCGGTCCAGGTGCCGCTCTCGTCGAGCACGACGTTCTCTGGTACGTCGACCTACCCAAGCGCTACGCCGAGGCCGCCATCGTCTCCGGCGACGGCCGCAACCTGGGACAGCGGGAGGGCGACGGGAGACCCACGACAAAGCGGCTGTTCTACATCGACTGGCCGCTGCTAGACCGCCACCGGGACGCCGTCGCGCCTCACATCGATCGCTGGATCGATGTGCAGGACGCCACCGGCCCCGTATCCGTCGACGGGCTCACCCTGCGCCGTACGATCGCGCACCTGGCGCAACGGCCGTTCCGCACGCGGCCGACGTTCAACACGACCTCCTGGGGCGGGCATTGGGCCCAGCGCGAGCTCGGCATCAATCGAGAGGCTTCAAACACCGCGCTCGGCTACGAACTCATCGCACCAGAGAGCGGCGTGCTCATCGGCAGGCCCGGCGTCCAGGTCGAGGTCCCCTTCCAGCTCGTCGTCGCCCTGCATCCGCAGCAGGTGCTTGGCGAGCAGGTCCATGCCACCTTCGGCACTTTGTTCCCCATCCGGTTCGACTATCTGGACACCGTCGACGGCGGAAACCTGTCCGTGCACTGTCATCCCCGACCGGAATATATGCGGGAGGTGTTCGGCTGGCCATACACGCAGCATGAGACCTACTACATGATGGTTGGCGGCGAGGGCCGCAAGGTCTATCTGGGTTTGCGCGACGGTGTCGACGTCGATGCGTTCGCTCAGGAGGCGCGCGCCGCCGACCGGCACGGCCTTCCCTTCGACATCGAACAGTACGTGCAGACGTTTCCCGCCGTTGCGCACCAACTCTTCGTCATCCCGGCCGGTACGCCGCATGGCAGCGGCGAAGGGAACGTGGTGCTGGAGGTCAGTGCGACCCCGTACCTCTACTCGCTGCGCTTCTACGACTGGCTGCGTCGCGATCCTCAAAACGGCCAGCGGCCGGTTCACGTCGACCATGCCTTTAACAACCTCGGGACGGATCGGACCGGCGACAAGGTCAGGACTGACCTGGTGCAGCCGCCGCGCATCGTGCGGGAGGACCGCCGCGGCTGGCGTGAGGAACTGCTGGGGGCGTTGCCGGAAATGTTCTTCGAAGTGCGTCGGGTGGTCATCGACTGCGACGAACCGGCAGAGGACGACACGGCCGGCCGATTCCACATTCTCAACGTAGTGGAAGGCGACGGCGTGCTGGTTGAGACCGCCAGCGGCCATCGGCACAGCTTGGCCTACGCAGAGACGCTCGTCGTCCCAGCCGCGGTGGGGACCTACACCCTGCATCGGCTCGGCTCGGCCCGCGTCCTTCTGGTCAAGTCCCTGGTCCCATGACCGACTCCGTCGAGATTCGCCGAACGCGGCAGCCCGCGCCCGTGCTGGAGATCGGTGGCACACACGTAACCGCCGCGTTGGTCGACGTCCGCGCTCGCCGCGTTCTACCCGGCACCAAGTGCCGCCAGCCCATGCGCGCCGGCGCCTCGGCCGAGGAAATAGTCGACCGAGTCCTTGGGTGTGCCAGCCGGCTCGAAGCCCCCCCCAAATCACGATGGGGCATCGCAATCCCGGGCCCGTTCGACTATGCCCGCGGCATCGCCCTCTTCGAGGGCGTCGCGAAGTTCGATGCCCTCTACGGCGTCGACCTCGGCAAGATCCTGATCGAGCGACTCCCGGGGCGGCCGTCGAAGGTCAGCTTCCTCAACGATGCGAGCGCTTTTGCGCTCGGCGAGTGGGCGGCGGGCGCCGCCAGGGGCCACGACCGCGCCGTCGGCATCACCCTCGGCACCGGCGTAGGCTCCGCCTTCCTAAGCCAGGGCTCACTGGTGGACGATGGCCCGGACGTCCCGCCGCAGGGCTGGGTGCACCTGCTGAAGTTCGCCGGGCACCCGCTGGAACACAGCATCTCTCGGCGGGCCATCATGAACCGATACGCCGATATCGCGAAGCCTGCACCGGCGGACGTGATCCTGGACGTCCGGGAGATCGCCGGCAGGGCCCGGACCGGCGACCTTGTCGCCCGTCGAGTCATGGACGACGCCTTCTCAGCGCTCGGACGGACCGTCGGACCGTGGTTGACGCGCTTCCACGCCACCGTCCTGGTCGTCGGTGGCTCGATGGCTGCCTCCTGGGACTTGATCGCCCGACCGATGCAAGAGGGGCTGTTGCGAATGGAAACGGAGCTGCTCTCGCGGCTAGTCCTCACCCAGGCCCGGCAGCCCGAGGACGCGGCACTACTCGGAGCGGCCTGGTACGCCGCTGGTGACCTGTCAGAATTGGACTTGACCGCGTCGCCCGCGCAAGCGCTCACCACCAGACGCCCACTCTGATCCCCACATTGATCGGAACACGACTGGTCCGACACGCCGCCCTCAGGCAAGGTCAGACACGACGGGCCGGGGTTGACGACGGCATGGTGCATCCGCAGCGCTCGTACTAATCAAATCCAAGGAGACGATGCGATGTCAGCCTCCGAGAGCTCGCCGCCCACAATGCGGGAGGTCGCCGCCCACGCCGGGGTCAGCGTGATGACCGTTTCGCGCGCCCTGCACGGCGACCCGAGGGTCTCGGCACAGACCCGGGCGCGTGTACTCACCGCCGCAGAGGAGCTGAGGTATCGGCGCAATGAGCTGGCCCGGAGCCTGCGACTCGGCCGCCCGAGCGGCATGCTAGGGCTGGTCGTCACCAACCTCGCCAACCCCTTCTACTCCCAACTGGCACTCGGTGTGGAAACCTTGGCGGCTGCGCGAGGGATGAAGGTCGTCCTGAGCAACACTGGCGACGATGTGGAGCGCGAGCGCCAGATCGTCAGTGACCTGGCAGCGTGGCGAGTCGAAGGCATGATCGTGGTCCCGGCGGGCGAGGAGCAGTCCCACCTGGACCCGGCACGACTCAACGGCATCCCAATCGTTCTGGCAGCCCGTCCGCCTGCGGACATCGCCGTGGACTGTGTCCTCCTCGACGACTACGGCGGGGCAAAAGAGGCGACCGCCCGTCTGCTGGCGTCCGGGCACCGGCGGATCGGCTTCCTCAGCCCCCCCGCCGTGTGGAACAGCGCCGAGCGTCTCCGCGGGTTCCGGTCTGTGATGGAGACCGCCGGGATCGACCTCGATGAGCGATTCGTTCGTTGTGAGCAGCGCGACGTCACCGCGGCCGAGCGGGCAGCGCAGGAACTCCTCGCCCTGCCACAAGCGCCGAGCGCATTCTTCTGCGCCAACAGCCGCAACGCCATCGGGGCATACCGAGCAGCCAGAGGCACCAACAAGGACATAGCGTTGTCCTGCTTTGACAACTTCGAACTCGCGGACATGCTCGGACTGTCCCTGAGCGTCGTGGCCTACGATCCGGCTGCCATCGGACGAGAGTCGGCCAGCCTGCTGCTGAGCAGAATCGACGCGGCCGGCAACTCTACGGATGGCCTTCCGCCGCGCCGGATCGTGCTACCCACTACCGTTGTCGACTACGGACGCGAGGGTGACGGGCGTTTGCCACGACCTCGGCAAGGAGGCTCCGGTTAGTGAGTTGACAGCCGACCGCCCTTCCGGCTCGACTATCGGGTCTGCCACCCGAACCAGCTGGCGGAGGCAACGACGCCACGGCCGCCATCACACGAACACGGAGACCGCGAGCAGGTGCGAGCGGAGGGCCGTGCCTTGCCACACGAGGACTGTGGGTGCCGAGAATTCGGCCGAGTGGCTTTCCTCCTGAGATTGGGCTCCCGCCTGAGACGTGGACACCCTGAGACTGGACGCTGGTCCCTTCGATTTCGAGGGGAATGACATCTGGTAGGCCAAGCCGCCGCTCGCGTTGTTGGGTCTGGCGGCGGCGGTGCTGGCGAGGGATCGTCACGGTGTGCTTGTCGAGGGCGACGGCGCGGGCGTCGGCCGGGGTCTTGAAATTCGCCTTCGATGACCTGGTAGCCGGCGGTGGTGCGGTTGCGGCAGATGAACAGCAGCCCGTGGTCGCGGTCGACCTCGCTCCAGCGCCGCCCGTACGCCTCACCGCGGCGTAGCCCGCGCAAGCCGATGAGCCACCACAGGGCGAACAGGGAGTCGTCGGCGGTGACGGCGAGGAGCCCGGCGAGGTGCTCGGCGATCCAGACGGCCACCGCCGGACGCTGACCGGTGGCCACTCCTGGACCCGGGCGTCGGTCCAAACCTGGGCCTGCGGTTTGCGGTAGCCGGTGACCTCGATGTGCCGGGCCGGGGTTCGACTCGATCAGACCCTCGGACGGCGAGGTTCAGCGCCGCTCGCAGGGTGGTGCGCAGGTGCTGCATCGCCGAGGCGGATTGCGGCAGACCCTTGCGGTTCGTGGTCTTGGCGATCTCGCCGAACACGGCCCGGAGTCGTTGGGCGTCAAGGTCGGCGCTGACGAGCTGCGCTCGGCCGGGGGTGGCCCGGATCTACACCCCGAAGGATTTCGACCTCACCGACATCATCGACGACCTGATCACCGTCGTACACGAAGCCAACGCCCTCGATTCCGCCGCCCGAATCGAGGCGGTATCGCCGGTAGCGCCGCTGGGTCAAGACGGATGCGATTTTGCCGAGTCGGTCATGGTGGGCCGAAGCCGGCGCAGGTGCAACGCGAGTTGCAGTTCCAGCGCTTGTTGTGGCTGCTTCCAGCCGACGCCGAGCAGGGTCGCTATGCGTTCGAGTCGCAGCGCGACGGTGTTGGTGTGTACCTTCAGTATCGAACGGGTGGCCTTGAGGTTTCCCCCGGCGGCGAAGTATGCCTCCAGCGTGCCGACGAGATCAGTGCCCCGACGTGCGTCGTAGTCGAGCAGCGGTGCCAAGTTCGTCCGTACGAAATCGTCGACGTCGTCGGGCCCGGGAGAGCCGAGGATCATCCCGGCGAACCCGAGCTCGGCGACGTCGCAACAATTTCCGTGGCGGCCGAGCGCGAGCAGGGCGGACAAGCAGCGGCGAGCTTCGTGATAGGCGTCGCGGATCGCCGCGGGTCCGGCGGCGGGTCCGTCGGCGCCCGCCGTGACGACGCAGCCGAGTGCCTCGCGTAGCCGAGCCGAGACGAGCTGTGCCGCCTCGGCCGGCACCTGACCTGGAAGGATCACGACGACGCGCCCGTCGTGGTGTCCCGCGAGGCCTCGGTGCTCCGCCGCCAGCCGGGCGGCCACGGCCACCGCCCGGTCCCGGTCGCCGTAGTCCGTTGTGGCGACGACGACCGCGTGTTGGACGTCGAGGTTGGTGCGGTGGTGGCGGGCCCGCTCGCGCAGCGTCGCGGAGTCTCGGTCCGAATGCAGCAGTACGTCGTTGAGAAGTTCGCCTCGTACGCGGTGCTCGGCCTCGGCGACCGACCGTTGAAACAGCAGCAGCAGGGCTGTGACAACCGCCGCGCGTTCGAAGATCCGCCGAGCTGGCTGGGCCAGCTGGTCGGGGTCGGACAAAACGAGGGTGCCCAGGTGGTCGGTGCCGGCCACCGCGGCCGCCAGCCAGCAGCGGCCGGTCGCCAGGTCCAGTTCGATGGTGCCTCCGGTCCGCCGGGCGTCGTGTACGGCGGCGAGCAGCGGTTCGTCGACCAGTGGTGGCCCTCCCCCGACGGCGGCAAGCACGATGCCGTCGGGATCAAGCACCGCTACGCTGCCGCCGAGGACCTCGGCGAGTACCGTGGCGACGTCGACGGCGCCACCGCCGTGGAGCAGCACCTCGGTAAGTCGGTCGTGCGCGTCGGCGGCGAGTTCGACTTCGTGTGCATGGCGCCGTACCAAGGCGGTCGCCTGATCTAGCTCACGCAACGCAGCCTGAGTCTCGGAGAACAGTCGGGCGTTCTCGAGCGCGACGACGGCGTGCGCTGCGAGGCTGGTGGCTAACGCCACCTCCTCGGGGGGGAATGGGCGGGGTGAACGGTTTCCGGCGAGCAACGCGCCGATGACTCTGCCGGCAAGCAGCAGCGGCACACCGAGCAGGGCGTGGATCCCCTCGTCCCTGACGGCGACGTCGACTGCGGCGATGTGCACGAAACGGTGGTCCGACTGGTAGTCGCCGGTGGCGTATGGGGTGGCGGTATGCACCACGAGCCCGCCGAGACCCACTCCGAGCGGCAACTGGATCGCCCGGAACCGGGCCGACACCGACCCGTCGGTGACCCGGATGTAGACGTCGCGCCGTTCGTCGTCGATGAGGCTGAGGTAGGCGAGGTCGACGCCGAGGAGGTTGCGGGCGCGGCGGACGATGGCGCGTAGCACGGCATCGACGTCGCGGATGGCGGCCAGGTCGGTCGCCGTCTCGTACAGGGCACGCAGCTCCGCCTCGCGCCGGCGTTGCTGCGTCATCTTGGTACGCACCCGCAGCGAGACCTCGATCTCCCCCCGCAGCCGCTCGAGCTCCGTCTCGCTCGCGCCTTCTTCGCATGCGAGACGGAGCTGCTCCTCGAATGCTTCGGGTGGGGCCTCCTCGTTGAGGAGCTTAACGAACGAACGCGCCATGACAAGAGGTTATGTCTTCCATGCGTGGGTACGAACCGCAGGCAGCCGCTCAAGCTCTTGGCCGCCGGGCTATAGGTCCACTCCGGTGAATACCAGGACCCGTACGTCGGTGTAGTCCTCCATGGCCGCGCGGATCCCTTCCCGCCCGGCGCCCGAGGCCCTCATCCCGCCGTTCGGCATATGGTCGGCGCGGAAGGAGGGGACGTCTCCGATGAAGACACCGCCGACGTTCAGTCTTGCATGGGCCCGGAATGCGGTCTGGATATCGTGGATGAAGATGCCGGCCTGGAGCCCGTACCGCGACTCATCGGCCATCCGGAGGGCTTCGAGGCCGGCGGCGGCCGCCACGCTGACCACGGGATCGAACAGCTCCTCACTCCAGACCTTCGCGTCCCGCGGCACACCTTCCAAAATGGTGGGCGCGTAGCTGGTTCGGTCCCGGAACCCGCCGGTGAGGACCTTGGCGCCCACCGCGACGGCTTCGTCGACCCAGGCAGCGACCCGCTGCGCAGCCTCGTCGTTGATGAGCGGGCCGACGGCGCTTATCCCACGGATCCCCGGTGTGCAGCGCCTTCGTCGCGGCGACAATCCGCCCGCAGAGCTTGTCGTACACCAGCCGGTCAGCGATGACCCGCTGCATCGAGATGCAGGACTGACTGGCCTGGTAGGTGGTGAACGTCGCGATCCGTCGGGCCGCCCAGTCCAGATCCGCCGCACTCGACCAGTCGCCGCAAACCAGCGCCGCAGCGTTGCCACCGAGTTCGAGGTCGACGTGCTTGCCCGGGACCGCGTCTTCGATGGACCAGCCCATAGCGGCTGAGCCGGTGAACAACACCGCTGGCAGCCTGGCGTCGTGGACCAGCCCCATGGCGATGTCGTCGCCGACGGGAAGCACGGAGAACACGCCGAGCGGCAGCTCCGTCTCCGCGAGGAGTTCGCCGAGGAGCAGGGCGGACAGCGGGGCTCTCGGCGCCGGCTTGATGATGACCGGCGCACCAACGGCGATCGCGGGCGCAACCTTGTGGGCCACGAGATTCAGCGGGAAGTTGAACGGCGTGATCGCCAGCACCGTTCCCTCTGGGGTAACGACGGGTCACCGCGACGCGGCCGGCACCAGGCACTTCGGTGTCGAGCCGTTGCAGCTCCCCTGACCACCGGCGCGCCTCCTCAGCGGCGAACCGGAAGGTGGACACCTCGTCGGCGCGCTCGGCGAGCCGCGCCGACACGTGCGCCAGCGCGCCGGCCCGCGTGTGCGCCGGCAGCGCCGCCGCCGCGTACTAGATGGCGTACGCGGCGGCGACCGCCGCCTCGACCTGATGTGCCGTGGGGATCGACACGGTACCCACATGCCTGCCGTCGTAGGGGTGGATGACGCGCAGGGCGGTGTGTCACCCAGCTGCGGCTGCCCGGCGATCCAGCACGGCGTGACGGTCTGTCATGCGGTCTCGTCGACGGCGGCGCGGGCGGGAACGGCCGCGGCGGGTGCGAAACCGGGCTCGTCCGCAAGGTCAGCCCGCACGGTCTCCCGCGAAGCGATCAGAGCGGCGATGGTGATCACCGCCATGGCCGCGACATAGAGCGAGATCGGCACAGTCGAGTTGAACTCGGCGAGCAGGGCCACCGCGATGATCGGGGCGAGGCTGCCGGCGAACACCGAGGCGAGCTGGTAGCCGATGGAGGCGCCGCTGTAGCGCACGCCCGTGCCGAACAGCTCGGAGAAGAACGCCGCCTGAGGACCGTACATCGCGGCGTGGAAGATCAGACCGCCAGTGATGGCGGCGGTGATGGCGCCGAACGACCTGGTGTCCACCAGCACGAAGAACAGGAACGCCCAGACGAGGACCCCGCCCGCGCCGAGCAGGTAGATCGGCCGCCGACCGACCCGGTCGGAGAGGGCGCCCCAGAGCGGGATGGCGGCGAAATGAACGGCCGAAGCGATCAGTACCGCATTCAGGGCCATCGCCCTGCGCATGCCGAGTTCGGTCGTGACATATGTCAGGACGAACACGGTGAAGATGTAGTACGAGACATTCTCCACGACCCGGGCGCCCATCGCCACGAGGACCGGGCGCCGGTACCGCTGTACGACCTCCAGCATCGGCGCCCTACGGCGTTCCTGCGCGCGCTCCATCTCCGCTTGGGCCCGCTGGAAGACCGGTGACTCGCTCAACGACACGCGGACATAGAGGCCGATGGCGACCAGAGCGGCACTGAGCAGGAACGGCACCCGCCAGCCCCAAGAGGCGAAGGCGGCCTCGGAGGTCGTGGCGGTCATGATGGCCAGCACAGCGACGGCGAGCAGGTTACCCGCGGGCACGCCGGCCTGTGGCCAGCTGGCCCAGAATCCGCGCCGCGCCGGGTCGCCGTGCTCGGCGACCATCAGTACCGCGCCGCCCCACTCACCGCCGACGGCGAATCCCTGCAGCAGGCGGCAGATGACCAAGAGGATCGGCG
Source organism: Micromonospora sp. DT47 (assembly GCF_049844475.1). Classification (NCBI taxonomy): domain Bacteria; kingdom Bacillati; phylum Actinomycetota; class Actinomycetes; order Micromonosporales; family Micromonosporaceae; genus Micromonospora; species Micromonospora sp. DT47. The sequence goes on from NZ_JBNCLC010000028.1 coordinate 28,804, forward strand.
CCCACACGCCGATGGAGGCGTAGGTCGGCAGCAGCCCGATCGCGAACGTCGCCACGCCCATGATCAGCAGGCTCAGCACGAGCATGCGCTTGCGCCCGACCCGGTCACCGAAGTGACCGAACACAATGCCACCGATTGGCCGGGCGACAAAGCCCACGGCGTAGGTGGCGAATGCCAGGATCGTCCCGACGAGCGGGTCGAACTTCGGAAAGAACAGGGTATTGAAGACGAGCGCGGCGGCGGATCCGAAGACGAAGAAGTCGTACCACTCGATCGTGGTGCCGACCAGGCTCGCTGCCACCACCTTCCGGATGGATGAACGCTCGACGCTTGCGGTACTAGACATGACGTGTCCTCCGTACGGGCTCTGGGGGTTGGGGGTAATTCGGGGGTTAAGGGCGGATCGTGGTCGATCGCTCGAAGAGGAGGGTCTGACGAACGACGTCCCCGCTCGCCAGCGCGTCAAAGGCGGCGTTCAGCTCCGCGAGCCGGACGTCGCGGCTATGCAGCTCGTCCACGGGCAACAGACCCGCCTGGTACAGCGCGAGGTAGCGCGGCACGTCACGGCGGGGCACCGCCGAGCCCATATACGAGCCGATCAGACGACGCTCCTCGGCCACAATGCCCAAAGCCGGAAGGGTCAGCCGCTGGTCCGGATGCGGCAGCCCGATCGAGACTGTCGTGCCGCCGCGACGGGTGGCCGCATAGGCCGCAGCGAGAACGTCGGCATCGCCGACCGCCTCGAACGCGTAATGAGCGCCGCCCCGGGTGATATCCCGGATCGCCTCGACCGCTTGATCGCCGGCCCGGATCACCTCCGTCGCGCCGAGTCGTTTCGCCACCTCGAACTTGGTCGGCGCCGTGTCGACAGCGATGATGGGATGGCAACCGGCGAGCCGCGCGCCCATCACAACGCTGAGGCCGACGCCACCAAGGCCGAACACCACCGCCGAGGAGCCCGGCTCGGCGCGGGCCGTATTGATCACGGCTCCGACACCGGTGACCAGCGCGCAGCCGAACAGCGCCGCCGTCTCGAACGGGACGTCGTCCGGCACCAGGACCAACGAGGCGGCTGAGGACACGGTCCGCTCGGCGAAGCCCGACACCCCGAGGTGGTGGTGGATCGGTTGTCCATTGCTGCGACGGAATGGCCGCGCTCCGGACAGCAGCGTCCCCGCCCCGTTTGCCGCGGCGCCCTGCTCACACAGCGCCGGTCGGCCAGACTGGCAGGACACGCAGGTCCCGCAGACCGGCACGAACGAGAAGACGACGTGGTCGCCAGGGCGAACCGTGGTAACTTCAGGACCTACCTCCTCGACCACGCCGGCAGCCTCGTGGCCAAGTACCATCGGAGTCGGTCGCGGTCGCACACCGTTGATCACCGACAAGTCCGAGTGACACAACCCCGCAGCGCCGATCCGGACGAGGGCCTCCCCCGGCCCGGGCGGGTCGAGTTCCAACTCCTCGACGACCAGCGGGCGACTGCTGCGGTATGGCGCGGGCCTCCCCGTCGTCGTCAGGACTGCGGCGCTGACCTTCATGCGGCGACCCCTTTTACTCGTGGCTGCTTGGCAGACAACGTAGGCCGCTTCCGTCGCTCATCCGATGGTGTTGTTACACAGCTACCGGCGGCTTCGCTGTTGCAGCCAACCAGCATCGGGGCGAATGACTCGGCGGGAGACCGCGCGACCTGTGAGGTGCCCCCCGGGATGTGGACAAGGGGTTATGCCGGCTTTCGATCAAAGGAATCAGCACCGAGGCAAGCTGGGAGCAGAACGAGGCCGGGCTGGACGTCGACGAGATAGCCGAGGTGAGCCTCCCCCGGTTTACCGGCCCGACGCACGGAGCTATCGCGCCACCACCCAGCCCGCCCACAACGCCCATGCCGGCGCCGCCCTCCGGTCCGCCTCCTTTTCTGCGGGGGTAGGAGAAGCCGACAGGCGGACGATGCAAGCAGACCGACGCCTGTCTTGCCCGAGCCAACCGCCGGACGGAGCCGCATGACGCTTTCGCCCAATCACCAACATCAGCGACGCAGCCGACCCGGCAACGGCCGCGGCACCGGACAAGCAACTTGACCAGGCCATCGAAGACACGGCTTCATGGACGGTCGACAACGTCGACGTCCGCGCAACGACCGGGTCCTGGTCCGGGCGCTCGGGGAAATCCTCACTGTGCTCCGCGACGCCGACCCCGCGGACAAGGCCGAGGTCTACCGCCAGCTCGGCCTGCGGCTGACCTACCACCGGAAACGCAAACGGTGCACGCTGAAGCTGATCTCAGCGCGCACCGTGGGCCTATGGGCCGTGTCAGAGGGGCGGGTCCGCAGCCCCACCGCCCCTCGTACTGTCCGAAATCCTCACGATCGCGTGGACCTAGTGCGGATGGGGTGCTGTCTGTCGAGGGTGTAGGCCGCCGTCGCGAGGACGCCGCCTTGGACGCCGTCGGTGGCCGGCTCCCAGGTCGACCCAGGCAGGTGGCGCTCGGCGCTGCCGCTCGGGTGGTAGCCGAGGACGCGGCCGGGCTCATGGTCCCACCATCCCCGTTCGTTCGCTGAAGCCGCATAGAAGATCGTGTACTTGAGGTCGGGAGCTGACATTGCCGCGACGAAGGCAGCCATTGCGTCACGACGGCAACCGACCTGCGGTTGCCCTGAAATCGCACCGCCGACGGGGACGATCGTTACACCAGACTGCGAATCCGGCTCGGATATGACTTTCGAGCCGGATTGACCGGCATGGGACTGGCCCGTCGAAGGTTGCCTCCCGGCCGCCATCAGGGCCATCGCGTTCCTATGGTGGTCCGGTCGACTGGGACCGAGAAGCGAGCTAGCAGGCGCCGGCCGGTGTCGAGCGCATCGGTGACGCGTCGTGCATCGCCGGCACGAGCAAGCGCCTTGGCCTCCTGCGGGCCGTCGATGTCAGCGGTTGCGTGGGGCTACCAGGCCGGATTCGTAGGCGAGGACCACGAGTTGGGCGCGGTCACGGGCATGGAGCTTGGCCATGGCCCGGTTGACGTGGGTCTTCGCGGTCAGTGGGCTGATCACCATGCGCTCGGCGATGTCGTCGTTGGACAGGCCCTGCGCAACCAGGACGACAGCCTCGCGTTCGCGGTTTGTCAGCCCTTTCAGGCCCGTGTCGGCACCCATGTGGAGCGGCTCGGTGACGTACCGGTCGATCAACTTGCGGGTGATCGACGGTGCGAGCAGCGCGTCGCCGCGCGCGGCGACCCGTACGGCGTGCAAAAAGTCTTCCGGCTCGATGTCCTTGACGAGAAAACCGGCCGCGCCGGCGCGCAGCGCGTTGAACACGTGTTCATCGAGGCCGTAGTTGGTCAGGATGACGACGTGCACCCGGGCCAGGGTCGGGTCTGCGGCGATGCGCCGGGTCGCCTCGATACCGTCCATGACCGGCATCTGGATGTCGATGAGCGCGATGTCGGGCAGGTGTTCCTTGGCGAGCGCCAGACCCTCCTTCCCGTCGGCGGCCTCGGCCACCACCTCGATGTCGTCTTCGACGTCGAGGAGCGCGCGGAATCCGCTGCGAAGGAGCGGCTGGTCGTCGACCAGCAGGACGCGGATCATGACGTCCGGTCCACGGGGAGTTCAGCATGGACGGTGAAGCCGCCCTCGTTGCGTGGTTCCGCGCGCAGGCGACCGCCGAGGGCGGTGACTCGTTCGCGCATCCCGAGCAGCCCGACGCCGGGCATCGCGGCGGTGGCCGGCGTGGCCTTGCCGTCGTCATCGACTCGGATGGCGAGGGCGTCCGGACGGACGTCGATCCGGACCGACGCCGTAGCGGCGGCGGCGTGACGGGCGATGTTGGTGAGCGACTCCTGAACGATCCGGTAGGCGGTGCGGTCCACCGCGGCCGGCACGTCGTGTCGTTGTCCTTCGATCGTCAGCGTCGCGTCCAGGCCGATCATACGGGCCCGTTCCACCAGTTCCGGGACGTGGGCGAGCCCATGCGGCGGGGTCCTGCCGTCATCGCGCAGCGCCTCCAGGGTCGCTCGCAGCTCCCGGGTCGCCTCACGACCGGCCTCCTGGATCGCCAGCAGGGCCTCCGGCACCTGTTCACCACGCTTGCGGGCCAGGTGGACGGCGACTCCGGCCTGCACCTTGATGACCGAGATCTGGTGGGTGAGGGAATCGTGCAACTCTCGCGCGATGTGCAGCCGCTCCTCGTTGGCGCGGCGCAACGCGGTCTCCTCCCTGGTGCGCTCGGCTTCGTCCGCCCTCCGCTCGGCCTGCCGCAGCGCTTCACCCGCGGCACCGGCAGCGACCAGCCAAGCCAGCTCAAGGGCGCCCCGGGCCCGTGCGAGCGCCTCGCCCACGGACATGTCTTGTGGCAGGGCGAGGGCCGCGAGCGGGAGAGCGGCCAGCATCATCACAGCCACCACGACCGTGATGATGCGGTGGCCCGCACGCACGGCGGCGTACACGGCGAACAGGAACGCGACGGCGGGCACGTCAAAACCGACCGCCTGGTAACCCACCGCGCACAGCCCGGTGACGGCCAGGACGGAAACCGGAGCCCGGCGGCGCGCGGCCAGCGCCAGGCCACCGGCCACCAACAGCGCGTAGCCGAGTAGGTCAATATCCGTGGCGGAGTGGTTCCCGGACAGCCCGGCGACCAGCAGCGTCGCTGCCACGCCAACGGCGATCGCCCAATCTCTGACACCGGCCGGAACGCCGGACCGTCCTGTGCGCATACGCGCACCCTAGCCGGATCTTGCCGCGGACGACTCCTCCTCGCAGACGAGCGGCCGCCTACCGCACACGCAGTACCTTCCCGGCGCATGCGGCGTCCGCAGCAGCCGGATGCGCCACCTGCGGCAGCGCGAATTGCATCCGCCTGCAGGACGACCGGCGGTGCGCCCGGCGACATGATCAGGCGACATCCAAACCTCGGAAACGAGACGCACGAAAGAGGAGAGGGACATGAGCTCATCAGGAACCCTGAAGTCAGTCCGACTGGTGCTTGCCGCCGCCGCAGCCGCCCTGCTCGGGGGGTTCGGGCTTGCCGCACCGGCGGCCGCGCACGTCTCGGCCCAGCCGGCCGCCGCCAGTGTTTACACCATGAGCGCCGGGCGACTCGGGGCAACCGTGGCCGCCGTGCTGGGGCTGACCGGCGTGATCATCGGCGGGCTGGCTCTGGGCCGCCCCACCAGTCGTATCGGCACCGGCAACGGGCGAGGCGGAGCCACCATGGCCCTGGCGGTGGGGCTGATCGGCATGGCCCTCGGCGGGCTGGTTGTGGCCACCTCCGACAGCGGCATCGGCACCGGCAACGGGCGAGGCGGGGCCTACGTAGCCCTGGTGGTGGGGCTGATCGCCATGGTCCTCGGTGGGCTGGCCCTGGCCCGCTCCCGCCGCACCGGCTGACCGGCTGACCGGCTGACCGGCTGACCCGGCCATGGTGCGGTTCGGCTGGCTTTGGCGACGGTCTCGGCCGCGCACTGACCGGGAATCCACGATCGCCGCCGTCGGTTCGGCATTGCGGCCTTCGGCGAGGCGGACTTGTTCCCGCAGCCCGGCGTGCAGGCGGGTGAGGGTGCCGTCGCGGGTCCAGGTGCGGAAGTAGTGGTAAACGATCGGCCAGGGCGGGAAGTCGGCGGGCATTGCCCGCCCCACGCAGCTGTTGTGGTCGAGGTAGCGGATGGCGTCGACGACGTCGCGGCGCGGGTAGGTCACCGGGCGGCCGCCCTGTTGACCGGTGCCGCCGGCGGGCAGGTACGCGGCGATCAGTTGCCATTCGATGTCGCTGGTGTCTGATGGGTAGCGGCGCGGACGGGCGGTGGGCAGGTGCTCGGACGCGGGAGTCGGGGGCGCGGCATCGGCCTGGCCGCGGACCAGGTGGAAACGCAATGTAGGGCCTTCGGGATGGCTTGGAGTCGACAACCACAGCCGTACCCGAAGGCCCTACCCTTTGTCCTCGCGGCACACTGAGGCAGATTCGGATTCCCCGATACTCAATCAGGTCCGCCCACGCTGACCCGGGACTGCCCGGGTTTGGTTGACTCGCGCGGTTGAAGTGGTTCAGGCCGCGTGTGCGGGCCTGTTAATTGTCTCAAACTCGATGGGTGTGAGCCGTCCGAGGCGTCGTTGGCGTCGTCGGCGGTGGTAGGTCCGTTCGATCCAGGTCACGATCGCCAGGCGCAGTTCCTGCCGGGTCGCCCAGCGTTGCCGGTCCAGGACGTTCTTTTGCAGCAGCGCGAAGAACGACTCCATCGCCGCGTTGTCGCCGCAGGCCCCGACCCGCCCCATGGATCCGATCAAACCGTTGTGCCGTAACGCTTTCACGAACTTCCGGGACCGGAACTAGACCGGACTCAACCGGTGGATGCAACACCGGCTTGTTCGATCGAGGTTAGCTGCTCGTTGAACGCCTCGGCGGGCGTCTTCCATCCGAGTGTCTTGCGGGGCCGAGCGTTCAGCGTGGCTGCGACGGCCTCGATGTCCTCGGCGCTCCACCGGGACAGGTCGGTGCCCTTGGGAAAGTACTGGCGCAGCAGCCCGTTCGTGTTCTCGTTCGTGCCGCGCTGCCAGGGGCTGTGGGGGTCGGCGAAGTAGACCGCGATGCCGGTTTCGATCTTCAGCTGGGCGTGCTGGGCGAACTCCTTGCCGCGATCCCAGGTCAACGAACGCCGTAGCTGGTCGGGCATCGTGGCCATCCGCGCGGTGATGGCTTCCCGCATGGCGATGATTCAGCGTCGGCCCTCGACCTACCGCGGGCCGGCGAACCATGCCGACGCGGCCGGGCCCGGGAGACAACGGACCGGCGGCGTCGGCGTTCGTCGACGTCAGCGGCGTTGCTGGCACGGGACGCAGTACTGGGCCCAGGGCAGGACTTCGAGGCGGGCCAGCGGAATATCGCCACCGCAGCCCTCGCAGCTGCCGTAGCTGCCTTCGGACATCCGCCGCAGCGCCTGGGCGGTGTCCGCGACGCCCTGCCGGGCGGCGTCCATCAGCCGGCGCAGGGTGTCCGGGTCGTAGCCGTCACGGTCGGGCTGTCGGCTGTGCACCGTCAGCTCGGTGAGCTGGTCGGTGTGCTCCTGGAACTGGCGTTCCAGGAGGTCGCGCAGTGCTTCGGCACGGTCGTTCACGGTGTGCGTCATGGTCTCGTGAATCCTTCCGGAGAGGCTTTGGGGGATGTCTGCGTGGGGCCGGGGGCGGTCTCAGCTCCCGGCCGGGTGCTGGCTCGCCGCCACGGCGGCCAGGCTGGCACCGGTCAATGCGGCGGTACGTGGGGCCGCGGCGCGGTGTACGGGAGCTCCCAGGGCGGCGACCAGCCGGGCGGTCAGGTCGGGTCGGGTGGCACCGTCCCCGACCACAACCATGCCGCGGGCCAGGGCCGCGGCGACCAACGGCCGCACGGCCGGCGGTCGCCTCAACTCGCGCACCAGTCGGGTGACGGTGTCGGCGAGCATGGCCGGGGTGGCCCCATGGTTCAGGTCACGGGTGCCGAGTTCGGCGCGCCGGGCGGCGACGACCCGACCGTCCTGTAGCACGGCCACCTCGCTGAGCTGGGCGCCGATGTCGGCGAGCAGCAGCGTGCCGGCAGCGGCGCCGGCACCGATGGCACCCGCGCGTATGGTATCGACGAAGAGCAGCCGCGCGGGCGCGAGCACGGCGGTGAGCACGCAACGCATCGCATCCTGGTCGGCCGTGGTGGCCAGTACCGGACGGCAGGCGACGACGAGCGCTCCCGCCGGCACCTCGGTGCGGTGATCGTGCAGCAGCCGCGCCAACTCGGCGACGCAGGCGGGGCCGTCCACGATCCGACCGCGCCGCATCACCGGCGTCCGCGACCCGCTACCGACGGGGGCGCTCAACATGCCCCGCGCGCGGAGCCAGATCCGCAGCTGGGCGCTGCCGAGGTCCACGGCTATCGGGTCGGGTTCGGCGGTGCCCGTCGGGCGCGGGGCGCGGGAAGGGCTGGGGACAGCCTCGGCGCTGCCCGATGCGTGACCGGAAGTGACGTGGACGGGCATACCAACCTCTTTCACGGGTGGATACGACGATGGCGCCGCCGTACGTCGGGGCGACGCGGGAGATCGATTCGCTTGAGCCGGCCGGCTGGGCGCTGGTGGACCGTCAGGTCGCGGAGCCGCGGGGTGACCTCGCGACCGGGCCGGCGGACGCCGACCGCGGGGTCGGCGGACAAGCTGCCGGCAGGGGTGGCGAAGCCACCGGCGTGCGGGTCGTCATCACCGCCTCCTCGCTGGTCGGGTACGCGTCGGACCTCCAGCGTGGGCCGGAAACCTCGGCCTGACATTGCACGCGGTCGGCCAACAACCGCCGGCCTGGTTGCCGGCCGTCGGACATCTCGGCTGCTCCTTGTCCGGTGATCGTGACCCTCGGGTAACGACCCGGCCTGCCGCGCCGGCTGCCTCGCGCCCGTCGCCCGGCGGCGTCGACCGCGATCCGGCACGAGCGTCCGCCGTACGGCTATGGTGGGCCGATGCGGAACCGGCAGCACCCGGGTGACATCGACCAGCATCTCGCGCTGTCGATATTCGTCGTGCTGGCGGTGCTCGTCGCGGCTGTCCGTGCCGGTCGCGCGCTGGGGATGTGCATCGTGGTCCGGCTGGCCGGCGCCATCCCGGGCTGTGTTCCCGCCTGGTCCGCCGACCGGGCGCCGCCGGGCACGCCGTCCCTCACCTGACGGCCGTCGCCCGACCACCCACCGCTGCCCGGACCGACGACAGGCTCCCGGTCCGCCGGCAGCAGACCGGCGCGTCGACGGGAACAGCTGCTTCCGGATGGAGCACGCATGAACATCGAACGCACGCCCCTGCCCGGCATCGGCGTACGGCACACCTTCACCACCGAACAGGGCCGCCGGATCGGCATCGTCGAGTACCGCGCGGGCGACCGCCGGGACGTCATCCATGACGACCCGGACGATCCGGACTGGGTGGTCAGCCTCCGACTCACCCGTGCCGAGGCGATCGCGCTCGCCAACCTGTTGGGCTTCCCCGACCTGGTGGCCACGGCCACGATGGCCGAATCGGGTTGAGGGCCTACGACATCGGCCCGGGTCGCGGCTGGTGCGGCCAGTCCAACGCTCGCGCGCCGAGGACGGCGGCGTGCAGGGTGAACCGGTCGCGTGGGTCAGCGGGGTCGTAGCCGCTCAGCGTCCTGATCCGGTCCAGCCGGTAGGTGACCGTACGGACCGACACGTGCAGCCGGCGGGCCGCCTCGGTGGCGACCCCGCCGCTGGCGAAGTACGCGTCCAGGGTGTCCAGGAGCGGCTCGGCCCCGCCGCGGGAACGGCGCAGCGGGCTGAGGACCGCCTGCACGAGGTCGACCATGGCCGGCTGGTCACGCAGCAGGACACGGTAGATGAGCAGGTCGTGGGCGTCGATGACGGCGGTGTCGGCGTGCAGCCGCTGTGCCATGGTCAGCGCCTCGCGGGCCTCCTCGTAGGAGCGGGCGATGCCGTACAGGCCGGGGTGCGGGCGGCCGACCGCCACCTGCCACGGTCGGCCACGCGGCAGCCGGTCCAGCTCCGCGTGCATCAGCCGGCCGAGGTCGCCCAGCGACGCGCCCTCGCCGGAGCCCCGGTCGGGCGTCACCGTGTCCGCCGGGGCGATTACCACGAGGAGCCCCTCCTTCGTGGCCACCAGCACGTCGCGGTCGCCCAGCCGGTCGAAGATGACCGCCTCCAGGGCACTGATCGCGGCGTCGGTGTCCGGCAGGCGCCGGCTCGGCGACGCCAGCGCCACCTGGTGCACCCGCGCCAGGTCCAGTCCGAACGGCTCCGCGCGTTCCACCAGCCCACCCAGGTCCGAGTCGCCCCGCAACAGGTCGTCGACGAGTTCCCGACGCAGCGCTTCCTCCCGGCGGACCAGTTCCCGGCGCGCCACGGCGTACCCCTCGGCGAGGGTGGCCACCGCGGCGTCGACGACGTGCAGCACGGCCTCCGCCGCCGCGCGCACCACCTCGCTGTCGGTGGACCGCACCAGCTCCGGCAGCTGCTGCCAGAGGCGGCGGGCCGCGGACAGGTAGAGCCTGACCGCCCTCCCCGCGGACACGCCCTGCTCGGCGGCACGCCGGCCGAGCACACCCACCGCGTCGAGTTCGCCGCGCCGCGGGCGGCGCCCGGTCGCCGCCGCGTCGGCGAGCAGCCGCAGGTAGTCGCCGAGCAGCTCCACCGGCACACCACCGGCGTCGGCGCTGGCGGCGCGGGCGACCGCGGCGAGCCACGCGTCGTCGGAGTGGGTGCCGGCCGGGCCCGCCCGACGGACGCCCCCGGTCATCGCGGACTCCTTTGGCAGGTGGACGGCGCCGACCGCCGATCCGGTCCGGCCAGCCTATGGGAACCGGCCCACCCGGCGTCGGAGCCGGCCGGGTAGGCGGCTGGGTGAGGCCGGTTCCGCGCAACGTCCAAGCCCGATTCCACGGGCAGCGCGAGTTCGGGGTGTTCGAGGGTCAGGTGCTGTCATCGGAGTTCTGTACTGCCGTTAGGGCCGTTGAGCCGGGCCACGATGATCGCCTCAGACTGCGGTGGGCTCGGACGCCCGACGGCCCGCGCCGCGGGACAGCCGGGGCGCGATGAGCCGGTCCAGGCTGAAACGTCCTGCGCCGACCGCGGCGAGCACGAGCGCGGCTGCGCCGAGCGCGAGTACGAGCTCGAACCCGCTGGCGCTCACGAAGACCCCGTTGCCGACGTGGACGATGAGGAAGGCACCGAGCATGTCGAGCGCGAGGAGCAGTCCAGACACGGGGTACCGCGAGACCGGCAACCAGGGCGGCACCGCCAACGAGTTCGACAAGCGCCGCAAACCACCTGATTCCGCAGGCATGGCACCACGTTCGTGCAGAACCTGCGACGCGGCCACTACGAGATCGCCGTCGAGGTTCCACCGGCACGACGCATGTTCGTACTCAGCGGCCTCAGCTGATGTAGACCGGCGAATCACTGGGTTACTCCCCGTTCCGGGGCGCCTGAGGAACGAGGAAAACGGCGCGGGGGCTGCCGCCTCAACCTTCCGATGGCGTCAGCCCGGCGTTCGCGTCAGCTTGCCAATTGCGAACGCAGGAGTTCCTTCGCTCGCTGCGCCCGGTCCCGGTCATGCGACTGCACCTCCTTGAAGAACTGCGCAGCCGTCGGATCACCACTACGTTGAGCGTCGTCGATGTACTGCTGTAGCGTGTCGGCTTCCTGCAAGGTGTGGTACAAGAGGCTGATCATGTTGTAGTGGACGTCATGAGTTGCAGTGGCGCTAGCGGTCATCGTCTGCTCCCTTCAACTGTCCCTTCTCTGTCCCGCGGGTACCCGCCATGTGCGCCTTGAAAAGTCGCAGGATATTCGCAACGGCGCTATGGAGCCTCCACCCCAATGGTGACTACGAGGGCCATACACCGCGTGCCGTCCCCGCAGCGGAGGAAACCCTCCGAGATCGTCTTCGGCCGTACGGCTTGAGCTTGTCCGCGGTGACGGCGGCCTGCGGTCACTCCGGTGTGACGCACCGCCAGACAACTCCCGCCGCCGAGTGAGATGTTCCGTCCGATCCCATCGCAGCGGGACGGCTGACCCGGACGGGCGGGGTAGCGTCCTGATCGGCTCGAGTGGGCCGGCGACCGGTTCGGGTTGGCGTGGTGAACGCCGCCGTCGGTCTGCTGGTGTTGGCCGCGGTGCTCGGTTTCGCGGTAGCCCGGCCGCGCGGGCTGCCGGAGGCGGTGTCCGCGGTGCCCGGCGCCGGGCTGCTGGTCGCGTTGGGGCTGGTCTCCCGGCCACAGGTGCACGGCGAACTGGTGGCGCTTGGGCCGACGGTGGGGTTCCTGGCCGCCGTACTGGTCCTGGGCACCTCGCCGACGAGCACGGTGTCGGCTACGCCGGAGCGGTCGTCAGCCGTGCCAGCCGGGGCTCACCACGGCGGCTGCTGCGGCTGCTCTTCGTACTCGCCTCGATCGGGACCGCCGTGTTGAGCCTCGACGCCACGGTGGTGCTGCTGACCCCGGCGGTGCTGGCCACCGCCCTTCGGGTGGGGGTGCGGCCGAAACCGCACCTGTACGCCTGCGGGCGCCTGGACAACTCCGCGTCGCTGCTGCTGCCGATCTCCAATCTGAGCAGCCTGCGCGCCTTCGCCGTCAGAGGGTTGAGCTTCACCCGGTTCGCAGCGCTGATGGCCCTGCCGTGGCTGGCGGTGATCGCCACCGAGTATGCGATCTTCCGGCGGGTGTTCGCGGTCGACCTTGGCCACCCCGGCGCAGGCACCGCCATTGGCACCCCCTTCCCGCCCGCCGCGGTACGTGTTCGCCGTCTTGGGCGGCACCCTCGCGGGGTTCGCGCTGGCCAAACCGATCGGTGTGCATCCGCATGGATCGCGGCGGCCGGGGCCTTGGCCTTGGCGGTGCCCGCCTTCGCCGGGCGCCCCGGGGCGGAGGCGTACCGGCTGCTGAGGGCTCACCCCTGGCGGTGTCGGTCCGGAGCATCAGGTGGAAGCCCATCGCTCAACTCCTTCCGCGCCGTGTAGACGGCGCCGGTTCGTGGAAACGACGAAAGGCCCCCGCAGGGACCTTTCTCGTGGGCCGGATCTTACTCATGAGAACGCTCCTCCAGTGAGCCTCCGGCCGAGCGTTCTCATGGGTAGACGCTGACGCTGTACGAACTCGTGCAGGTCGGCGCCTCACCGAACCGGCGAGACACCCAGGCCCTCCTGATCGTTGAGCCAATACCCCCGAACCGAGGCTGCTGCTGAACTGGAGGACAAGGTGCCGGACTATCCGAAGGCGATCGCCCCGGACGACCGCGTTGAGCCGGTGCCCCGCCGGATCCGCGCCTACCTCGCCGGCGAACTGGTGCTGGACACCAGGCGGGCGCAGTACGTGTGGGAGTGGCCCTTCTACCCCCAGTACTACATCCCGGTCGCCGACGTGAACCGCAGCCTCCTAATCGATGAGCACCGCACAGAGCGGATCCGGTGTGGGACCGGGCGGGTGCACGGGCTGCGCGTCGGCGAGGCTTCCCATCCTTCGTCCGCCCGGTGGTACGGAGACGACGCGCTGCCCGGGTTGGCGGACACCGTCCGGTTCGACTGGGCCGCCATGGACAGCTGGTTTGAAGAGGACGAAGAGGTCTTCGTGCACCCCCGGAATCCGTATGCGCGGGTGGACGCACTGCGGTCCACCCGCCGCGTGCGGGTGGAACTCGACGGGGTCGTGCTGGCCGAGTCGGCGTCGCCGGTGCTGGTCTTCGAGACCGGTCTGCCGACTCGCTACTACCTCAACCGGACTGAGGTGGACTTCGGGCACCTCGTGCCGTCAGAGACGACGACCTCCTGCCCGTACAAGGGCCGGACCGGCCGCTACTGGTCCGTGCGTATCGACGGCAGGGTCCACTCGGACTTGGCCTGGTCGTACGACTTCCCCACGGGCCCGCTCCTGCCGATCGCCGGGCTGATCGCCTTCTACAACGAGAAGGTCGACCTGATCATCGACGGGGAGCGGCTCACCCGGCCGAAGACGCACTTCTCCTGATGGCGCCTGTCGACCACCGCCCGCCACCGGGGGCTGCAGCTTCCAGCGGCGCGCAGCCCCAACCGGTCACGACCACGTCGGCGTCGGCGACGTGGTCGGGTGGCCGGGCCTGGCCAACCGGCCTCGGCCTCAGTGAGGGCGGCCGATTACCGGATCATGATGCGCTTCGGCCATCCGGCTGAGGTCGGGTCGATCCTCCGCCAGCGATATACGGAACGCTGCCGCCGGCCACAGCTCGGGCTATGCCGGGATCTGCAGGCGTGGGTTTGGTGGCGGTGATGATGGTCCGACGAGGGTGATCGCGGCGGGGCGACTGTGCTAGGCGATGCGTTCGCCAGGTGGCGACACGGACGTCTGCCCGTGTCCGCAGACGTCGGTTCGGCCCCAACGCCCCGGGATGTCCAGCAGTCCGAGCCAACCGATCTTGGGCGGTAGCACCGGACTGACCGTCAGCCGGTCACCGTGCGGCTCCAGGCCGAGCATCGTCCGCAGCAGCAGCAGCGGGGCGCCGGTGGAGTAGGCCTGTGGGCTGGACGACGCCGGGTACGGGACGGGGTACTTGGTCAGCCGCCGTTCGTAGCCGCCGAAGGCCTCTGGCAGCCGACCGTCGAAGAACTGTGCGGCGTCGAGGATGCCCTCGGCGATCCGCGCCGCCTCCGTCTGCAGGTTGTACCGCATGAGTCCCCAGGCGATGAACGAGTTGTCGAACGGCCAGATCGTGCCCACCTGGTACCCGATCGGGTTGTACCGTGCCTCGCCCACGGCCAGCGTGCGCACGCCCCAGCCGGAGTACAGGCGCGGTCCCAGTAAGTGCTGCGCCACCTTTCCGGCCCGGTCTTCGTCGATGATGCCGCTCCACAGCAGGTGGCCCATGTTGGACGACAGGGCGTCGACCCGCCCGCCGTCGGCATCGAGCGCGAGCGCGTAATATTCCCCGTCCGCTATCCAGTAGTCACGGTTGAAACGCCGCTTGAATTCGGCCGCGTCCCGCTCCAACCGGTCGGCGAACTCCGGGTCACCCCAGAAGTGACGAGCGAGGCGGGCGCCCCGCAGCTTCGCGTCGTACGCGTAGCCCTGCAGCTCGCAGGTCGCGCGAGGCAGGCCGGGCAGTCGCCCGTCACGATAGGAGATCGCCTCCCGGGATTGCTTCCACGACTGGTTGGCCAGGCCGGTCGTCTCGTTCCGGCTGAGGTACCACAGATAGCCGTCGTCCAGCACGTTGCCGTACCCGTCGATCCAGTCCAGGGCCGCCCGCGCCTCGCGCTCGAGCAGGCGCACCAGGGTGGCGTCGCCGGTCCAGCGCTCGTACTCGTCGAGCAGGATCACGTACAGGGGCGTGGTGTCGGCGCTGCCGTAGTACGGCGAATGGGGTCGCTCCTCGAACGCGGCTGTCTCGCCGTAGCGGAACTCGCGCATGATCTTGCCCGGCTCCTCGTCACGGAAGTCGTCCAGCCGGGTGCCCTGCAGCGCCCCGAGCATGCGCAGCGTCGTGGCGGCGAGCTCTGGTGCGAACGGCAGCGCCTGCAGACTCGTGAGAAGGCTCTCGCGGCCGACGATCGTCATGGACCAGGGCACGCCACCCGCGGGCAGAAATCCCGTAGGGAACGTCATGGGTGAATGTCGTAGCGCGGCGAGGTCCACCAGGCTGCGCCGGTACGTCGTCGACATCGGTGCCCAGTCGCAGGTCAGGCGGGGCATCCGGGCAAGCCACTGGTCGAGGTCCTGCTGGATCTGCGCCTTGTCCCGCGGATGGTAGCCCTGGACACTCTGTCGGAAGTCACGCTGGTGCGGCCCGATCACCACCGCGTCGACATGCAGGTCGGCGACCCACTGCCCCTGGGGTTCGATGCGGACGCAGTACGTCAGTCCGTGCTCGTCGATCCGAGCCGGCACGCTCGTCGAGACGACCGTCTCGCGGCGGAAGTTCTCCCGCCTGTAGCCGAGCCGCAGGCTCCCCTCTTCGACCCGCGCGTAGTGCTGTCCCTTCCGTGCCCCGTCGCCGCGCTCATGCAGATCGATGATCTCGACCGCGTCCGCGAAGTCGCTGCCGACCTCAAACCGGATGCTGAGGTCGATCGCCTTGTGGTCGTAGTTGAGAACGGTCAACCGCTCGTCCATGCTGCGCCCCACGGAGCGCTCACGGATGACCGAAACCTTCGCCTCTACGTAGTGCGTCGGGGCGCCGGGCACCAGCAGGAGGCGTGCCTCGAAGTACTTGCTGTCGTCGACCGCCAGCGCCTGCAGCCGTTCACCGTTGACGCTCAACTGCCATCTGGACAGGAATCGGGTGTCGAAGGAAAACAGCCCGTGTAGCGCCGAGATCGAGGAGTCCAGGTCGCCCCGGTCGTCGCTGACCAGGAAGATGTTCCCGTCCAGGATCTTGATGAGGCCGCCTTTCATGGCTCACGCCTCCGTTCGCGGGCTACCGCCCGCGGATCACGCGCCCCCGGCGGCCCGGGTAGCAGCCGCTCAAACTCGATGAACAACTGGAGCCGTCCCTCGACCCTGATGTCGTTGCGTACCATCGCCGTCAACGGCTTGGCCTCGCCGGCCACGACCCGGGCGAAGAAGGCGCGATCGGCGTAGAGGACGCAGTCGGCCTCGCGCTCCTCCCGGGACACGCTCAGGTCCCCGCCGTCGATCGCCAGCAACCAGTGATCGACGTGCTCGCCGCACACGAGGTCGAAACGCAGGGTGCCGGTGAGCTTCTCCAGCAGACGTTCGTGCCCGCGCCGGCCGAGCCCGTCGAAGAACTCTGCTACCGGATCCGTCCTGACCACCCCCACTCGAGGTGCAGCCTCGCTCGGACCGGTAGGTACCGGCATCACCCGCGGAGGGTGAACTTCATGGCGCACGGACGGACGCGCCGCATCGGCCACAAACCGGGCACGGGAATCCGGCTGCTCGGAGCCACACCGGTTGAGCCGCCGTCGTCAGGCCGCGGACGTCTCGCGTACGGGTGTCGAGGCCCTGACCGCGTCCGGGCGGAGGGTGAGCGGGCAGCGGGGCCACCCCGACGTCCTGGCCGCCCAACGACGCGAACGGGCCCGCATCCGCAGCGAACGTCAACGCCGACGGGGCTCCCGACCACCGCACGAGCGGCCTGACCAACCCCGCGAACGTTCCTGCTCAGAGCACTAGGGACGGGGGCACCATGTCTACGGCCGGACGTCATCCGTCTGCCGGCCACCTGACGGTCAGCACCGTGGAGCCGGTGAGGGCGTGCCAGCTGTGCGAGACTCCCGGGCCGTATATCACGTAGTCGCCGGTGCGGCTCAGCAGCACATGTCGACTCTTCGTCGGAAACTCCATTACGAACGAGCCGGTGACCAGGACGGCGGCGCTGCCGAACCCAGCGCAGTCGCTAACCTCCTCCCGTCGCTCGCCGGCGCGGTGCACGCCCCATTTGAGCTCGACCCGGTCGGTGCGCCGGATGCCGGTGCCGTCCGGCAGGAAAGGTCCGACGAACCATCCGGCCCGACCCGCCTCGGCGGCGTTGCCGACCGCGAGGTCGATCTCGTCGGCCGCTTGCTGCATGGACCCCATCGTTCCTCACTTCGGCTCGGCGGACGAAATCACGGGCTGACGTGTGCGCAGCATCGCGTCATGAACCTTGAGCACGCTTCCCAGCAGGCCGTCACCGTCTCCGGCACGCAGCTCGATGGCGAAACGCTCGTCGAAGCTCAAACTGGCTCCGAACTCGAGAAAGCCGTATGCGCCGGTGGCGTCGTGCAGGTGCACGAACGAGAATGTCGGTGCGTTAGGTAAGAAATAGACCTCGAACGAGCCTGCGGAGTTGGGCGCGGGGGCGACCTTACGGAACTTCTCGATCGCCGCGCCGACATCGAGGTGGGCGTAGTCGGCGGGTACCATCCACTCGGCGGGTGTGACACTGGGGTCGACCAGCGCGAACCGGGCCCGCACGCCCTTGGCGGTCACGCAGTCCTGGATCGCCTGGAACTCGCGGGCCCAGCTTTCGAGACTGCGCCCGACGACCAGCAGGTCGGTCTGCGGAAGGACGCGGTCGAGCAGGTCGCGGACGCTCTGACGGGCGATGCTCGTGCGCCCGGTGAAGATCCGCTCGACTCCGAGCCGTCGCAGACGGCCGAGGGTTATCTGGTCCATCCGGCTGGCCTCGACCGCCCGTGTGATCAGCCGGTCCCACGGCCGGTGGGCCGGATCCACGAAGCTCAGCCGGTCGAGAGGAGCCAGTGCTCCCGGGAGGGCCAGCCCCGACTCGTAGAGGACGGGTACCACCGGCACCCCGAGGGCCAGCGCGTATGCCCACTCGAACGTTACCTCCACCGACGCGACCGACCGGCCGGTGCAGACAACGACTGCGAGTGATGCCTTATCCAGCGCCCCCGTGATCACGCGACGCCACTCGTCACCGACGCGGATCTCGCCGGTGTCGAGGAACGAGTTGACGTTGGCGTGCGCGAGCCGGTCCCGGAGCGAACGGGCAAGGTCCTCGTCGACGCGCGCGTAACTGATGAACACCAGCCCATCGCTGGCTGCCATGGATAGCCCCTTCCTGGCACGCACGGAGTTCTCGTGCGATCACGCTATAGGAACGGCGCTACGCCGTTGCCGAGAGCGCGGCCGTCTGTATGGCCGGCGGTCAATGCGGTGTTCATCTGGAAGAAGCGGGTGCAGCTGCCGCACTCGTGGTGGCCGGAGCCCGGCAGCTCATGGACCGTCGTGCGGAAGAGATCGCTGAGCCGGTCGAGCACTGCGTCGCCGTCGTCGAACACGTTGCCGGCGCAGTAGGCCGACCGTGAACGCCACGATGCGTCCGCCTCGGTGCGCGTGTCGGCCTGGAGGTAGTCGCAGGGATAGACATCGCCCGCGGCATCAATGACTAGAAAGAACAGCGGCACGAAGCAGCGGGCTCCGCGACCGGCGTAGTGTCCGCGCACCGGTCGCCCCGCGGCGACATCGGTCGGGTCCAGCTCGTCGAGCATTGCGGCGAACTGCGACAGATTGGTGCGCATCCGACCGGGCGACGCCCGGTCCAGCTCGGTCACCTGGTCACGTATCCCGGCCCACTCCGCGGCCGTCGGCACGTAGCGGTTGCGCGGATCCGAGCCGTGCGGCAGCTTGAACAGGAGCACGTCGACGTCGAGCTGCTGCGCGAGCGCCACCATCGGGCCGATCTGATGCATGTTGCGACGTTGCACGACGAAGTTGATGCCGACGGGGGCGTTGATCCCGGCTTCCCGCAGCCTGCGAATCCCGGCGGTGGTCGTGTCGAACAGCCCGTCAGTGCCGCGGATGCGGTCGTGGATTTCCCGCGAAGCGCCGTCGATCGAAAAGCGGATCCAGGACAAGCATTCGTCGACCATGCGAACCGTCTCCGGCGCGATTTCCACACCACCCTCGCTGATGAGGCCCACGCGGATGCCGGCCGCGCGCAGGCGGTATGCGATCCGGCCGAGGTGCGGATGCAGCAGCGGGTTGCCCCCGCCGAGCGTCACCGTGCGGACCCGCCACCTGCCGAGCGTCTCGACCAGCGTGTCGATCCGTGCGACTTCAAGGTCGGGCCTCTCTTTCCAGGTCCACTGTGCGCAGTGCGCGCAGCGCGCCGTGCAGCGAAAGGTGACGTCGAGGTGGACCGAGAGAGGGCTCGGCGGCGGCCCACCGTCGCGGAGCCAGCGCATGCCACTGTCGACGTCAGCCGCTGGAATGCCGCCCCCAGTTCCGCGGAGCAGGTCCTGGTTCGCCGAGAAGGGCGCCATCCGAGTCTCCTGTGGGTCATCTGCCATCGGCACGACTGAGCGTAACGGGCCAATTGCGGTTGTCGCCAGCTCAATGACGGGGTCGGCCAACGAGCGCAGATCGGGCGGGTCTTGACGCGACCCAGACGGACCGAACCTACGGGAAGGCCGTGGTCGTCCGGCTCGGTGGCAACACCGCCGGGCGGTTCCTTCTGCAGTTCCCCTTTTTCTGTGCCCGGCGGCGTGCTGGTGGGCCCGGTTGGACAGCCCGTGCGCGTACTCGTGCTCGATGACGGACGCGTCGAAGTTGCCGTCCGAGTACGGCCCCTCGAAGGTGTCGTTGATCGGCTCCCACAGGAACATGCCGCTCCATGCCGGGATGCCGTCGGGCAGGGTGAGCATGTAGGCGTTGTCCCGGTCGGTGTACTCGGTCAGCTCCATGCCGACGTCGAGCACGCCGATGCCGACCACCTCCGCCCTGTGCGCCTCCCCCGGGCCTCAAGGCCGCCTTCAACGGGCCCCAACAGGCGACGGCTTGACATGGAGCGGCTCATCTCCCATCGACGCGCTGATCATGTAGGCGTTACCCCCGTTCGCACACCAGGCCGTCGCCGTTCCGGTCGCGGTACCAGGCATACTCCGGATCGATGCCCCTGCGGTACGGGCCGTAGCCGGCTGCGTTCGCCTCCTTGCAGGTGCCGAAGCGAGGGTCGGTCACCGGCATCGGTGGCGGCTTCGGCCTGGTGGTGGTCGGGGCCGGTCGTGGACTGCTGGTGCGCGTGGCCGTCGGCTTGGCGGAGACCTTCGGCCCCGCGGTCATGGGTTTGGCGGTGCTTCCCCCCGTGAGGGGATCCGGCGCGGTCGGTTCCACCAGGGACGGGGTCGGACTGGCATCGACGTCAACGAAGCGGTTGCCGGGCATCGTGTTACCGGCAGAGGGCTGCGCCGTGTCGGAGTCATCGTTCGCTGCGTTGATCACTGCGCCGCAGCAAGACAGCCCGACGAGGGCGGCGGCGGCGATCAGCCATGGCAATGCCCTCCTCTTGGTCGGAGCCGGAGGCGCGGGATACATCGGCAGGACTGCGGTGTCGTCCAGCGGTACCTCGTGCGGGCGGCCGTGGGACGGCGTAGGTGTCGTCATCGGGACTGCTCCTGAAAGTGGGGTAGCCATTCGGTTTCGGCGCAGGACCGGGCCGGGGCGAAGAGTGAGGCGGCATCCCCGCCCCGACCTGGTCATCACGGGCGGCCGGATACCGGGCATCCAGCAGCCAACCACCCGACCGGCGGCAGGGACAACTTCAGGAGAAAGGGTCAGCCAGTACGCGCGATCCAGATAACCCGATTCCCATGCCGACAGTGCGGGTTCGACTACCGTCCCCTCCAGCGAGGAGCCCCAGTTCAGGATGTCTTCCCGAGCTGGGGCTTCACACGTTGTCGGCTCCGCAGCCGGAACGTCCCGGTTGGCGTCAGGTGCGGGGCGCGGCCACGGCGGCCTGGGCGTCGACGATGCCCCAGCCGTACGTCGGCGAGTAGACCCCTCGCAGGCCGACGACCGGGGTGCGGGCCGTCGACATCAGCACCGAGTACACGTTGTCAAGGCTGCGCCCCTGGGCGAAGAGCAGGGCCGCGACTCCCGACACGTAGGGCGTCGCCATCGACGTACCGGCGTAGGCGTCGTGGTCGCCCTGCCCGCAGGTGGCCGAGCCGGTGCCCACCGGGACGCTGGACCACACGTCGTCGTCGCAGTTGACGAGACCAGCCCCACCGGGAGCGGCGACCGCCTTCAGGTCAGCTTTCACGCCCAGGTTGGAGTACCACGCCTTCACCTCGTTCCGGTCGGTCGCGGCGACGCAGAGGGCGCCGGATTCCCAGGCCGGGGTGCCGCACAGAGGTGCGGTCTCGTTGCCGGCGGCGGCGATGACGGCGACGCCTCTCGCCTGCGCGTACGCGATCGCCTCGGTCGCGTCGGACTCGAGCCCGGTGAGGGTGAGGGCCTGGGAGCCCGGCAGCGCGCCGAGGCTGAGGTTGACCACCTTCGCACCGTGGTCGGCCGCGTAGCGGATGCCCGCGGCGATGTCGGCGAAGCTGCCACTGCCCGCCTCCAGCACCTTGATCGGCATGATCTGCGCGTCGGGGGCGACTCCCGCGACACCGACACCGTTGCCGGTCGCCGCGGCCGCGATGCCCGCTACGTGGCTGCCGTGCTCATCGCTGGCGTCAGGCTTGCCGTTGGGCCCCCGCCAGTCGCCGTTGCCGCAGGAGGTCGGGCCGCAGTCGACGAAGGTGGCGCCGGGCACGAGCTTGGACTTCAGGTCCGGGTGGCTGAGGTCGACGCCGGTGTCCACGACGGCGATCACCACACCGGTTCCCGTGGTGGTCGCCCAGGCCTGTGCGGCATGGATCTGCCGCAGGCCCCACTGCTTGTCGTACAACGGATCGTTGACAGCCGCCTCTGCGGGCGTGGCGGCGGCGGCCACGAGGGCGGTGGCCACCGCGGTGCCGGCGAGTAACCGGGCGATCGACATGAGACCTCTCCTCAGGATGCGACAGCGCTTCATCTAGGGATCGGTAATCGGACGCGAGACGTAACAGCGGCGGCAGGGTGCAAGCCGGCGACGCCGTCTCGTCCCCGCCCCAGTGACGGCTCAGGGCCGGCCGGCGGTCGCATCCGAGACGGCGGCGCCGCCGGCCGGAACTGCGCGGTCAGGAGCTGCAGCTGTTGAGCATGGTCTGCGGCACGGACTTCTCCGACGACTGCAGGGTCAGGCCCCAGCTGTACTTCACGGTGATCCACATCTGGTCTCCGGGGCCGGCGTCGACCAGGTCGGGGTGCTTGAACAGCGGCGTGCGCCATGTCGCGGCGCAGCCCGTCCACACCCCGGTCGAGCCACCACCGGATGATCTCCCGGAACTCCGCCGGCACCTCCGGGTTGTCCCAGTTCAGGTCGGGCTGCTCGGGGCTGAACAGGTGCAGGTACCACTCGTCGGGCCCGCCGCCAGGCGCTCCCGCCGAACGCCGACCGCCAGCCGTTGGGTGGCCGGTCCGGGTGGTCGTCATCGACCGGGCGTAAGACGTACCGGCGGCGGCCGGCACTGCCCGGCGGTGCGGCGAGCGCCGCCCGGAACCATGGGCGCCGGTCCGAGGTGTGGTTGGGCACCAAGGTCGCAGACGATCCGCAGGCCGAGCCGGTGCGCCTCGGCGACGAGCGCGTCGAAGTCGGCGAGGGTGCCGAGGACCGGGTCGACGTCGCGATGATCGGCGACGTTGGATCCGCCGTCGGCCATCGGTGACGGGTAGAACGGGGTCAGCCAGGCGGCGTCCACGCCGAGGGAGACCAGGTGGGGCAGGCGGGCGGTCACCCCGGGCAAGTCACCGGTCCCGTCCCCGTCCGAGTCGGCGAAGCTGCGGACGTACACCTGGTAGCAGACCCCGCCGCGCCACCACGGCTCCCCCGGCGCGGACCGGGGTCACCGGCGGACCAGGGTGAAGCCGCCGGGCAGCACGGTGACCCGCAGCGTGGTGGCGGTGCCGGTGCGTTGCGCGCGGAGCACACCCGCCGCGTCGTACACCTCGACGGTGGCCGGTCCGGTGCCGCCGGGGGTGACCTCCGCCGTCCGGGCGGTCCGGGCGGCGCTGCGCAGCAGCGTCGTGCTCCGCCCGTCGCCGGCCAGGGTGAGCCGGGAGACCAGCGGCTCCAGCACGACCGCGTCGACGGTCGCAGGCTCCCCGGCCGTCGCCTGGGCGGCAAGTTCGGTGGCGTGGGCGGCGAGTTCGCGGGGCAGGGTGACCGGGAGCAGCGCGCCCGGCGCCGGGGAGTTGCCCTGGGTGCCGACCCGGGCGTGGTCGACCTCGCCGAGCGGTCCGGCGTCGCTGCGCCAGACGGTCCGGGCGGGTACGCCGGGGCGCAGGTTCACCACGGGCAGCACCAGCCGGGGTTGGTCGGCTGGCGGGAACTGCCAGCGCAGCCCGGCCCCGGCGGGCAGGTCGACGTACGCCCCGCTGATCAGCGATTCGCCGGTCCACGCGGACGGTGGGGTGACCACGGTCGCGCCGCCCAGGCGGGAGGCATTCTCGGCTTCGAGGGTCACTGCGCCGATCCGTTCGACGATCTCGGTCCGGCGGGCGAGTGCGGCCAGTTCAGGCCGGGCGTCCAGGGCGAGCATGCTGAGCAGCGCGTGGATGGTGGACTCGGCACCGGAGTTCCGGTTGACGTGCCCGTCTCCGTTGATGCCGTCGATGGCCCGGCCGGTGTTCGGGTCGTAGCCGGGCGTCCCGGCCGGGTTCGCGCCGAAGTACCAGGCGGCGGTGACGGCGGCGAGCTGCGCGAATCCGGAGCGTCCGCTGGCGTCGGCGACGGCGAGCAGCGACTGCACCCGGGAGTCGACGCCGTAGGCGATCTGGGTCCGGTCGGTGCGGGTGGGCAGCCGGCCGTTGTCCGGGCCTCCGGAGGTGAGCAGCCAGGGGGTGAAGACGGCCGAGTCGGTGACGGCCGGGCCGAGCAGGGTCCGGTCGCCGAGTGCCTGCGCGGCCCGGGCGAGCGCGGCCGGCATCTGGGCGCCCCAGCCGTGCCAGACCGAGCGGGAGAGCGCCCAGGGGCGTACCGCGCCGAACGGCCATTCCCGCACGTCGCCGTCGGCGAGGGCGGTGATGCCCCGGGCGAGTTGGCGCAGCGCCCGGCGGGCGGTGGTGCCGCCGCCGGCTTCGACGTAGGCGCCGAGACCGAGGACCGCTTCGGCGGTGGCGTCCGCGCCGTCCACGATCAGCCAGGCCGGGGTACGTTCCCCGTCGATGATCTGCCACTGGTTGTAGCGGACGAGCACCTGGCGCTGCACGGCGGCGATCGCCAGGTCGAGGCGGTTCCGTAGGAAGCCGGCGAAGTCCGGGTCGGTGGCGCGGAACGCGGCGTACCCTTCGCCGAGAGCCCAGATGGTCCGGGCCAGCCAGTACGACGCGTCGCTGTCGGACGGGTCCGGCAGTTCCTTCGGCTCGGCGCTCGGGTTGAGCGTGCCGTCTGGCTGCACCCAGAGCACCACGTTGCCGGCGTGCGGACCGTCGGCGGTCTGCAGGTAGGTCAGGCCGCGCAGGAGTTGATACGCCGCGTCCCGGCTGGTGGTGGCCCCGGTCTGCCGCCAGTGCCGCAGGTAGACCACCGCGGCCCGGGAGATGTCGTCGGCGTTGTAGGCGCCCTGCCCCCAGGTGTCGGTTTCCGGGTCGTATGCTCCGCCGCCGACCCGGCGGAACTCGCCGTCCGGCCCGGGTTCGGCGTAGGTCCAGAGCATCCCAATCGCGGGGGTGTCGGCGAGCCGGTAGGTGGAGTGCCCGTGCTGATCCGGCGGCGTGACGTCCTGCCGGAGGAAGTCCAGGTGGGCGAGGTTGGTCAGCGGGCCATCCAGCCCGGCCGTGCTCGGCGGGGCGGAGGCGGGGGCGGCGGCTCCGGCCGGGGTGGGGGTCAGCAGCGGGGTGGTGAGGGCGAGGCCGCCCAGCAGCAGTGATCGGCGTTTCACGGGGGTCTCCTCGGTCAGGACGGGTGAGCGGTGGTGGGGGAAGCCGTCGGGTGTTCCGACGACCGTCGTCCGAGGTGGACGGTGTGTTCCTCGCGGGCGGAGCGGCGGGCCGCGGCGGCGACGGTCACCGCCGTCGCGCCCTCGGTGACACCGGCGACGGGCCGGTCGCCGGTACGGACGCAGCGCACCAGGTCGTGCATGGCGGCCCGCACGCTCTCGGCGTAGACGTAGGGTTTGGCGGCCTCGCCGCCGAGGTCGACGATGATCCGGCAGCGATGCGGCAGCCGGCGCTCGTGGCCCCGCTCCCGGGCGTGTGCCGGGCCGGCGTGCCGGCGTGCCGCCACCTTGACGGCGGCTCGGTCACTCAACCTGTGGCCATCGACGGCGAGCAGCTCCCCGACCCGGGCCGGCAGGCTCTCGACTAGCGCGGCTCCGGCGTCGTCGGTCCAGAGGTCGACGGTGGCGTGCACCGGGATCCAGCCGGTCACCCGGGCCTCGGCGGTGCCGAAGTCGATCCGCATCAGTTGCCGCTCACAGCGGTGGGCGTGGCTGAAGCCGTGCGCAAAGGTCGCCACCGCGCCGTCCGGGTATCGGGTGGTGGCGACCGCCAGGTCGACCAGGTCGCTGCCGGGGCGATGGCCGAGCATGCCCTGCACCGACTCGGGGGTCGAGCCGACCAGGGCGTCGGCCGCGTCGAAGAAGTGCACGCCGTGCTCGACGAAGATCCCGCCGCTGACCCGCTCGTCCCAGAACCAGTGCTCCGGGCCGAGGTCCTCGTCGCTGGCGTCGTTCTCGAAGGCGAGCCGCCGGACCGGGCCGAGCAGCGGGTCGGGCGGCGGGCCGGACGGGGAACCGGGCGGCGTGCCGAACCTCGGGTCACGCAGCCGGGCCAGCGCCCGTAGCACGGGGTTGTAGCGCAGCACGTGGTCGACCACCAGGACACGACCGGTGGCGGCGACCGCGTCCCGGACGGCGATGGCGTCGTCCTCGCCGGTGGCCAGGGGTTTCTCGGAGAAGACATGCCGGCCGGCGCGCAGCGCCGCGAGGGTGGTCTCCGCGTGGCCGGCCGGCGGGGTGGCGACCACCACGACGTCCACGTCGTCGGCGGCGACCAGCGCCTGCCAGTCCGGCACCGCCCGGGCGGCCAGCGTCCTGGCCAGCTGCCCGGCCCGGTCGGTGTCCGGGTCGGCGACCATGGTCACCGTCACGTCCGGCAGGTCACGCAGGGCGCCGGTGAGGAAGGTGGCGAAGCCGCCGGCCCCGACGACGCCGAGGCGCAGCGCGGCCGGGCCGGTCACCGGGCCCGCCCCGTCGCGGCAGCCGCCTTGGTCGTGGGCACCGGCCCGGTCACGATGGCCGGCCGGGCCCGGCCGCGCCGCTCACCGGACACGGTCCAGCCGGGCGACGCCGATCTTGGCGTCGGCCATCCCGTAGAAGACGTACCGGATCCCGTCGATCTCCTCGATCGCGGTCGGGAAGACCACGTTCGGCACGGCGCCGAAGCGCTCGTCCTCGGTCTCGGGCATCAGGATCGGCTCGGCGGTGCGGGCCAGCACCCGGCCCGGGTTGGAAGGGTCGAGCAGTATCGCCCCGGCCGCGTACTCGACCTTCTGAGTGCTGGGGTCGAAGGCGTCGGGAATGTGGCCGGTCACCCCGTGGTGGATGAGCAGCCAGCCCTCCTCCACCCGGACCGGTGGCGGGCCGGCGCCGATCTTCAACTCCTCGTAGGGGAACTCGGACAGGGCGACGCAGCGGTGGTCGCGGAGCCGGACCAGGGCGGTGATGTCGGAGTGCACCTCTTCCGCGGGGACGTAGGAGATCCAGATGCCGGGCCGCTCGTCGGTGATCCCGGCCGGCAGGTGCACCCCCTCACCGGGACGGAACCAGCCCAGGTCCCACATCGGCCGGTGCAGCATGGCGTAGCAGGGGCGGCCGTCCGGGCCGGGCACCGGCTCGGGGAAGAAGACCGCGTCCTTGTTCGGGAAGAGGTTCAGGTCGGTGTCCAGGTCCGGTTGGTACGCGAACTGCACTGGGCCGAGCCGGCGCCAGGTGCGCAGGTCGGTGGAGACGGCCAGGGCCAGGCGCGGGCCGAGTGGCCCGTAGGCGACGTACGTCATCAGGTGGGTGCCGAGGCCCGGCACCCAGGTGGTGCGCGGATCCTCTACCCCGGCGTTGTTCAGCCCGCGCTCCCACCCCTCGTCGGGGGCGAGGACGACGCCGCGCCGAATCACCCCGGCCGGTACCCCGTCGTGGAACTCGACCTCGGCGAGCCCGACCCGGGAGACGTTCCCCTCGGCGACCAGCCGGGGCAGCAGGTGCAGCTTCCCGTCCGGGGTACGTCCGCTGGCCGGGTTGAACACCCCCTCGGCCTCCAGCGGCTCCCCCGCTTCGGGCGCCATGACTACGCCGAGTCGGGTGAGGGTGTACGGGACGACGGTGGAGACAGTCAACGGTTCAACCCTTTACGCCAGATCCGATGTTGGTGGAGGTGAAGTGCCTTTGGAAGGCGACGAAGAGCGCCACGGCCGGGGCGGCGAGGACACAGGCGCCGGCGAGGATCGCGCCGTACGGGTTGGCGGCGCGCGCGGCGACGTTGCTCAGGTAGTTGGCGAGCGAGACAGCCAGCGGCTGCATGTCGGTCTGTTTGGTGATCAGGAACGGCCAGAGGAACTCGTTCCACGGGCCGATGAAGGTCAGCAGCACCACGGTGAGCAGTGCCGGACGGACCAGGGGCAGCGCGACCGACCAGAGGATGCGAAGTTCGCTCGCGCCGTCCACGCGGGCGGCGGCGAAGAGGTCGGCCGGCAGTTGCAGGAAGAACTGCCGGAAGACGAAGACCGCCGTGGTGTTGATCGCGTACGGCAGGATCATGCCGAGGTAGGAGTCGGCCAGCCCGTAGCCGCGCACGATCAGCACGTAGAGCGGGATCAGCAGGAGCTGGAACGGCACCACCTGGACCAGCAGCACCAGGCCGAAGAGCGCGCCCCGGCCCCGGAAGCTGAGCTGCGCCAGCGCGTAGCCGGCGAGTACGCCGAAGACGACCGTGCCGAGGATGACCCCGCCGGTGAAGATCCCGGAGTTGGCCAGGGATCGGAGCAGGTTGATCTCGGCGTTGATCTCCCGGTAGTTGTCCAGGGTGAGGCCGCCGGTAGGGAAAGCTCCGGCCGGGGAGGTGTCCGGTTCGGCCTGCAACGACCCGATGAACATGTAGTAGAACGGGAAGAGGAAGGCGAGGGCGAAGGCGACCAGGGCGGTAGTGCGCAGCACCTGTCGGAGGGTGCCGGGGCGACGGCGGGCCACGGGCGCGGACGCTCCGGGTGCGGGTGTGGGTGTAGGTGTGCCGAGGGTGCTGGTCGACATGTCAGGGCCTCTCCAGCAGTCGACGGTTGATCATCGATACGGTGACGACGCCAACGACGAGCAGCACACCGATCGCCGCCGCAACGTCCGGGGCGCCCTGCTCGATGCCGCGCTGGTACATCAGCAGCACCGGGGAGGTGGAGGCGCCGTTCGGGCCGCCGCCTCCGGTGAGCAGGTAGGGCTCGGTGAAGAGGTTCGCGCCGGTGATGGTCGCCAGGATCACCACCAGGGTGGTGGCGGGGCGGACCGCCGGTACCGTCACCGAGCGGAACCGCTGCCAGGCAGTCGCCCCGTCCACCGCCGCCGACTCGTACAGCTCCTTCGGGACGGTCTGCAACGCGGCGAGGTAGAGCAGGATGAAGAAGCCGAGCTGCTTCCAGGCCACGAAGACCGCGATGAGCGGCATCGCGAGCGTCTCGTTGACCAGCCAGGACGGGTCCGGGGCGAGCGGGCCGAGGACCCTGTTGACCAGGCCGTCCGAGCTGAACAGGAAGAGCCAGACCCCGACCACGGCGACGCTGGCGGTCACGTACGGCACGTAGTAGGCGACCCGCAGGAAGGTGCGCCCCCGGATGGCCCGGTTGAGCGCCACGGCGAGCGTGAGCGCCAGCACGGCGGTGAGCGGCACGTTGATCAGCAGGAAGACCAGAATGTTGCCGAACGCCTGCCGGACCCCCGGGTCGCCGATCACCGCCCGGTAGTTCTCCAGCCCAACGAAGGGACGCTCGACCTGGGCTCCCGGCGCGGCGAAGAAGTAGTCGTGGAAGCTAATCCAAACGGCGAACCCGAGCGGGTACGCGAAGACCAGCACGATGAACGCGGCGTAGGGCGCGATCAGGGCCAGCCCGACCGGGTGACGGCCGAGCAGGGCCGTCACCGGTCGGCGGCCGGGGTGCTGGTGCGTACCCCGGGTGAGGCGGGCGGTCATCGCTGGCCGGCTAGCCCGTCGACCTTCTGCGCGGCGTCGCCGAACGCGTCGGCCACCGGCCGCTTGCCGAAGATCACCGACTCGGAGTACGCATCCCGGAACGTCTGCCAGATGGTGATGGAGTTCGGCACGTTCGGTACCTCAGCGGTGCGCCCGGCCTGGTCGGCGAAGTCGCGGTAGGCGGGCTTCTGGGTGAAGAAGTCCGGGTAGGTGGCGGTCAGGTCGGTCCGCAGCGGCATCTGGCCGGTCGCCTTCAGCAGCGCGCCGTCCTGCTCCTGGCTGGTAGCGAACTTCAGCACCTCCCAGGCGGTGCCCCGCTTCTGGCAGGAGGAGTACATGGCGGCGTTTTTGGCGTCGCTGAAGGTCTTCGTCTCGGCGGCGGGCTTGCCGGCGGAGGTCGGGACCGGCTTCAGACCCCACTTGATCTTGTCGCCGTAGACGGCGACCGCCCACGGGCCGACGATCGCCATGGCGGCCTTGCCCTCACCAAAGGAGTCACCGTTGTACTGCTCCTTCGGGGCCAGCCCCTCGGCGTAGAGGGACTTCCAGAACTCGGCGACCCGCTGCCCCTCGGCCGAGTTGAGCTGCGCCTTGCCGTCCTCGACGAGCTGCTTCCCGCCGGTCTCGGCGATGAAGAGCGGGTAGAAGTCGAACCAGGACTGGAAGAACTGGCTGGTCGGCGAGGGGTAGATGGCCGCCTGCGCGGCACCGGAGGACTTGATCTTCCGACTGGTGTCAAGGAACTCCGCGTACGTGCCGAGCGGCGGGTTCTCCGGGTCGACACCGGCCTTCTGCATGATCGCCTTGTTGTAGACGATCATGACCGGGTTGGCCTTCCAGGGCATCTGGTAGTACTTGCCGTCCGGCGACTTGTACTGCTCGGCGGCCGAACCGGTCCGCTGTTCGATGTAGCCCTTGGCGCCCTCGAAGTCGTCCAGCGCGACCAGCCCGCCCTGCTTCTGGAACTGCGGCACGGCGGCCGGCGCGGTGTTGAAGATCAGGCAGGGGGCGTTCCCGGCGGTGATCGCGGCGCCGATGACCTCCTCGGAGGACTTGCCGGCCGGGATCTCCTGGGCGGTGATCTTCTGGTCGGCGTGCTGGCTGTTCCACGCCTCGACCATCGCCGTGCCCCAGGCCAGCTCCTCCTTGTTGTTGGAGAGCCAGATGGTGATCGGCCCCTTGGCCGAGGAGTCGGCCTCGGCGTCGGAGCCGCCGTCACTACAGGCTGCGGTGAGGCCGAGGGAGAGCACGAGCAACGCGGCGGGGACGGTCCGTTTCATGATGGGTCTCCGATCTCGACCGCCGTGACGATCGACCGGCCGGGCCGGCGCGACGGCCGGCCGGCTGGTCACGGCGATTGGTGTGGTGTGGGCGGTGGGGCGGTGGAGGCGCGGACGACGAGCTGCGCGGGGGCCATCTCGACGTCCGCGCCGCCGTCGCCGTCGATGAGGTCGAGCAGGGCACGGGCGGCGGCGCCGCCCCACCCGGACGGATCGGTCCGGACGCTGGTCAGCGCCGGGCTGATGTGGGCGGCCAGTTCGGTGTCGTCAAAGCCCGTGAGCGAGAGCCGGCCCGGGACGTCGAGGCCACGTTCCCGGGCCACGGCCATGCCGGCCATCGCCATCAGGTCGTTGGCGTAGATGATCGCGGTCGGCGGGTCGGCCAGGTCGAGCAGTTGGTGGGTGGCCTGGGCCCCGCCGGCCGCCGAGAAGTCGGAGGGCACGCAGGGCCCGGGCGGCAACCCGGCGGCCCGCAGCGCGTTCTCCCAGGCGTCCCGCCGGGCCCTCCCGTGCAGGAAGTGGTCCGGGCCGGCGACGTGCGCGACGTGCCGGTGCCCCAGCTCCACCAGATGGCGTACAGCGGCGGTGATCCCCGGCCGGTCGTCGACGAGCACCGCCGGGAACGGGCTGGCCACGTCGGGACGGCCGAGGGTGACGGCGGGCAGCCGCAGCTCCTCCAGCAGGGCGATCCGGGGATCGGCGATCCGCAGGTCGAGGAGGAAGACCCCGTCCACCCGCCCGTCGGCAGCCAGCCGCCGGTAGCCGCCCTCCTCCGCCCGCTGGCTGGTGACGACCTGGAGGACCAGCGCCTGGTTCCGCTCGACGAGGACCCGTTCCACACCGGCGATGAAGGCGGGGAAGAACGGGTCGGCGCCGAGCAGCTCCGGCGGGCGGGCAAGGACCAGGCCGACGGCGAACGCCCGGGAGGTGGAGAGGGCCCGGGCACGGTGGCTCGGGGTCCAGCCCATCGCCTTCGCCGCCGCCAGGATCCGCTGGCGGGTCCCCTCGGCCACCCCGGGCCGGCCGTTGAGGGCGAAGGAGACCGCTCCCTTGGAGACCCCGGCGGCACGGGCGACGTCGGTGATCGTCGGCCGACCTTGTCTGACCACCTCGACCTCCTTCCCGTACCAGTTAGGTCGTGGAGCGGACCACCGGTCGCTAAACCGGTTTGGAGAATGCTAGACCGGTTTAGTGAACGGAATCAATGGCTTGCTCCGATCAACTTGGTGACCATTGATGGCGCCGACCGCGGGTGGTGGGCGTGCCGCATCACGTTCGGCATGATCAAGACGAACTTGCTTGGCCGGTCGGAACGGGTGCGCCGGGGTGGCTACCCGTCGCAGGCCGCAGCGCGCCGGGCCCGCGAAGAGTGGCTCGCGTCGACCCGAGCGGACCGCACCGCCCGGCCAGGACACTGGAGCGGCGCTGCGGTACCCACCTGCGCCCCACCAAGGACGCTGCACTACCCGCGTGACGTCGAACGCGTCCTCACCCCCCGCCTCGGCTCGCTGTTTCCTGGCCGACCTCGACGCGCGCCGGCTACGGGCTCGCGCACCAACTCGCGTCGCGGGCCGCTTCGCGAAGCGGACTGACGAGAAGCAGGAGGCTGATCGAGAGGCAGGGCCAAGATCGATACCTGGCCGCTCAGCAGCAAGCACCCCGCGCGTGGCCGGAGCACAAACGCCTCGCCATCCCGGACGGACGCTAGCCGGCAAGACCGGAACCCCCACTGTCCGCCTGCAGGTCCATGGTCCAAGCTGCAGCTTCCGTGGTGGTAGGGGCCGCAGGCGTGTGGGTACCCGTACGCCTGCGGCCCTCCGTCTACTCACCGCAGCCGCCGTCAACGGACAGCCCGGCATGCCGATGATCCTGTGCGGGGGTCTCAGCGACGGACCGGACGCCGTCACTCCCGCATCTACCAAGGCCGGGGAGAATGGCGCCTCCACCCGCAGCCGTGAAGCCGCCATCGTGCCGGACCACGCACCGGTCGTCGCTCGCTTCGCCACTTTCTAGCGCCCGCCTCCAGCCAGCGCGGACTCCCCACGCCAGCTGTGCAGGGCGTGGACGTGTCCGGCCACGCCGGCACCCCCGACCCGCCCTCGCCCACTCGCCGATCGGTTAGAGGGGAGACGCGAGGGCCCCGAGCTCCCGGGCACGCAGCGCCATCAGCACATCGGCGCGCACGAGATCCGACGGGCCGGATACCCGCAGCGCCTCGGTGATCTGGCGCATGCGGTAGGTCACCGTGTTTTCGTGCACGCCGAGGGCTGCGGCGGTGGCCCGGGTGGACAGGCCGCACCGCAGGTAGGTCGCCAATGTCTCGATCAGCTGTGGCCGGGCGAGGATCGGGCCGAGCGCGCTGCGGATCACGTGCCGTGAGTCGAGCGGGTTCTCCAGCAGGAGCACGTCGGCCGCGACGGCGGCGAACTCGACGACGGCCGGGCCGGACGGGCGCCGGCGCCTGACTTCGACGGCGGCCATGGCCTCGCGGCACGAGCCGGCGACTTCCGCGAAGCGGGGGCGGGGTAGGCCGACGCCCACGACGAAGGCGTCGTGCTTCGATCGTTGCACGACGCGCCCGAGGATGTCCGTCAGCCCGGGTACCTCCGGCGTGACGATGACGACGATGTCTCCGCGCGATCCGACCACTGTCCGGCTGTGCAGCTTCGGTCTGATGGCGTCGAGCACCAGCCGCTGCGCCCGTGCCATGCGGTGGGGGTCGTCGTCACGGGCGACCCGTACGGCCAGGGCGCGATGCTCCTCCTGGACAGCGACCCCGACCAGCCGTGCCCGGTCCTCGATGACCACCGGGTCCAACGGCTCGGCACCGGTCAGCCGCGACACGATGTCGGTGGCGATCTGCTCCAGGTGCGCGGCCACCTCGATCCGGGTACGCCGGTAGGCGTCCGTCGAGGCGGCGGTCATCGCGTCGATCGCCGTCGCGAGGTGGCGTGCCACCTGGCGATGTTCCTCGGCCAGGAGCGGCGGACCGAAGGTCGCTATCCGGAAGAGGATCTCCCGCTCGGCTATGTGCCAGGAGGTCACGACGGCCTCGATCGGCACGCCCTGGACCGCGCGCCGCTCCCCTAGCTCCGCGGCGGTGGTCAGTTCCTCCTTCAGCGGGGTTCGCCGCTCGGCGACGGCGAGCAGCAGGGCTCGGATGTTCGGGGTGATGACGCCCGCCAGGTCGTCCAGCTCCATCCGGTCTTCGTCATAGCCGGGCAACTGCCGCCAAACACCGCCGACCAAGGCTCGAGCGATGTCGTTAACACGGTCGGAGAGAACCCGTGCTCTTTGTGTCACATCCACAAGAGCTCACCACCGATCTTCCGGTTATCCCACGTAGCGCTGGCGAAGACCTTAGGAAAGTATGTGGGGAATCCCTAACGACGACCAGTCTCGTCGAGCGCGATCCCCCCGTCGCCTGATGCCGGAGAGTGCGATGTCCGTCAAGGAACCACCAGTCCGTACGAATGAACGCAACATCGCTGAGACCATGGACGACCATGCTCTCGAACCCGTCCCCCGGTCCCGGCGCAAACCCCTCCTCCAGCTGATCGTGGTGCAGGTCGGCTGGAACATCAGCGTCAGCAGCTTCCTCGTCGGCGGAGTCATCGGCGCCGGCACCACGTTCGGCGAGGGCATGGCCGCCATCGCGTTCGGCAACCTGGTCCTCGCCGTCGTAGCCTCACTCATCGGCGTCATCGGGTTCCGCACCGGGCTGACGAGCTACCTCGCCTCGCGTGCCGTGTTCGGCAGCTTCGGCTCGGTGCTGGTCTCAATCGTGCTCGGCATCGTCGCCATGGGGTTCATCGGCGTACTGATGGACACGTGGGGCGGTGCGGTCAACCACCTGATCCCGGCGATCCCGAGGTCGGTGTTCGTCGTGGCCTTCGCGCTCGCGATCCTCACGACGGCGATCTTCGGCTTCAAGGGTCTGCACCGCTTCTCCGCGGTCGCGGTTCCGGTCCAGGTGGCGATCGGCGTCTTCGCGCTCGTACGCATCGGAAGCCTCGACGGTGGCTTCGGTGAAGTCTTCGCGGTGGCGCCGGCCGCGGCGATCGGGTTCCCGGCGGCGGTGAGTGCCGTCGTCGCGACATGGGTCACCGGAGCGGCGCTGGTGTCGGACGTGCAGCGCTACGCGTTGCGCGCGCGTGACGTGGTCATCTCCTGCTTCCTGAGCTTCGTTGTGGGCGTGGGCACCTTCGAGGTCATCGCGACCGTATCGGCCATGAAGGTCGGCCAGAGCAACTTCGTCATCGTGATGCAGGGCCTGGGCCTGCTCGCCCCCGCCGCGGTCCTGCTGTTCCTCGCGCTGTGGAACACCGCGGACAACAACATCTACTCCGCGTCCCTGGCCTTCACGTCGGCCTCCAACCTGATGAAGCTGAAGCTGACCAAGCCGGTCTGGACGGTCGTGGCGGTCGTGATCGCCGTCGGGATCGCGTTCCTCGGCCTCGCCGACCAGTTCAACAAGTTCCTCGGGGTCATCGGCGTCGTCGTGCCTCCGTTCGCCGGCCTGCTCATCGCCCACTTCTGGGTCGTGCAGCGGCACACGGACGCCGCACGGGTCCTGCAGGGCGTCCCCAGGGTTCGGTGGGAGGCGGTGGCCTGCTGGATCGCCGCTGCACTGATCGCCTGGTTCGGTGAGTTCCTCATGGTGAACGCCATCGAGGGGCTCGTCTCAGGATTCGTCCTCTACACCGTGGTCGGTCTGCTGTTGCGTCGCAGCCGCGTGAGCACCGTCGACACGGTGGAGGCGTGATGCGGTTCGGGCTGGGGGTGCCGACCGGCACCGAGGGGCTGATGTACACGGTGCCGTACGCCGACATCGACCAGGCTGTCGAGCTGGCCCGCGCGGCCGAGCGTCTGGGGTTCGATTCCATCTGGGGCAACGACCACGTGACCACTCAGCGGTACGTGCGCGCGGACTTCGACCAGCCGCCCCGCTACTACGACGTGTTCGCGTACCTCAGCTACGTCGCCGCGGTCACCCACCGCATCCGGCTGGGCACGGCCATCATGGTGCTCCCCTTCCGCCATCCGGTCGTGGCCGCCAAGCAGGCGGCGACGCTGGACCAGCTGTCACACGGGCGGGCGGTGCTCGGCGTCGGCATCGGCGCCTACCGCGAGGAGTTCGAGGCGATGCACCCGGCGACGAAGATCCACCGCGGGCAGCACGCGGAGGAAGCGATCTTGGCGCTGCAGCGGCTGTTCACCGAACGCAGTGCCAGCTTCCACGGCAAGTGGGTCGCGTTCGAGGACGTGGAGAGCTATCCGAAACCGTTCCGGGGCCACCTCCCCATGCTGTCGGGCGGCAACTCGCCGGGATCCCGCTCCCGGGCGGCGAGGTTGGCTGACGGCTGGTTGCCCGCCTGCCTGTCGGTCGGCGAGGTGCGATCCGGCCTGCGGCTGATCCGCGACGAGGCCGAGCAGCACGGTCGCGAGCTTCCCGGCAATTTCGAAGTGGCCCTGCAGGTGGGCGTGAGCGTTGCCGCGACCCGGGAGCAGGCCCGGCGCCGGTTCGAGTCCTCCCAGATCTTCCGTCACCTGCTGTCCTTGTCCAAGACCACGCTGAAGGATCAAGGTGTCGAGGACCTCGTCTCCCGTAACCTCATCGGCACTCCCCAGGACGTCGCGGAGCAGGTCGAGGCGTACCGGGAGGCCGGTGTGACGACGATGGCGGCACTGCTGTTCGCGGCCGATTCCGTCGAGGAGACCATCGACGCGATGGCGCAGTTCAGCGAAGATGTCATGGCACCGGCGGGAGTGGTGTCATGACGACGCTGGCGAGCGGACCGTCGGTGGCCGAGGCCGTGACCAGAGCGCTGCCGCAGGCCGAGCTCCCGCCGTGGCCGGACATCGACCCTCGTGTGCTCGCCCGGGAGCGGCTGGCGCGGTTGCGGGCCGGTCTGGCGGGTGCGCCCTACGATGCGCTCGTCCTGACCCAGCCGGAGAGCGTGCACTACGCGACCGGGTACCGCAGCGTGCCGGGCCAGGTGTTCCGCGCCCACCGGATCGCGGCCGTTGTCACGGGGGACGATCTCTGGCTGGTGTGCGCCGCCTCGGACGCGCCGGCCGCGGCTGACTGGGGCGTGCCGGTGGACCGGCTGGTGCCGTTCGGGCGGTTCTACGTCGAAGCGGGAATGGCCGTGACCGACGAGCGCGTCGAGATCTCCCGGATGGCCGACCGGCATTCCGACCTTCCCGCCGCGCTGCGGTCGGTGGTTGGTCGTCTTCCGCGTGGCATCCGGTTCGGGCTTGAGGAGGCGTCGGGTCATCCCGAGCTCGCCGAGGTGCTCGCCGGCGCTGACGACGCCACGGCTGTCGTCATGGCGGCCCGGGCTATCAAGCTTCCCGGCGAGGTCGCGATGCTGCGGTACGCCGCGCGGCTGTCGGAGTCGGCGGTGCGGGCGGCGCTGGCGACGGCGGTACCGGGTGTCACTGAGCGGGAGCTGGCGGCGGTGGTCGCCGGCGCGATGGTGGCCGGCGGTGGCGACCCCCGTTTCGTGGTCGCCACCACGGGCGAGCGGAGTGCCCTCGCCGACGCCATGCCCACCGACCGGCGGTGGCGGCCGGGTGAGGCGGCCCGCTTCGACGTCGGTTGCGTGGTCGAGGGCTACTGGTCGGACATCGGGCGCACGGCGGTGCTCGGTCAGCCCGACGAGCGCCAGCGGCGTGTATACGCCGCCGTGCACGCGGGCGAACAGGCGCAGCTCGAGCTGGCACGCCCGGGCGTCACCGCCGCGGAGCTGTTCCGCGCCGGGTTCGACGCGACCGGCGCCCGCGTAGGGAGCTACCGCCGGCAGCACTGCGGCCACGGCATCGGCCTGTCCATCTATGAGCCGCCGGTGATCGCCCCCGGCATCGATGTCGCACTTGAGGCGGGGATGACGTTCTGCTTCGAGACGCCGTACTACGAGCTGGGTTGGGGCGGCATGATGGTGGAGGACACCGTCGTGGTGACCGGGACTGGGATCGAGATGCTGTGCTCCGGCGACCGGGAGCTGGCCGTGGTGCCCGCATGAGCCGGTACAACGGGCAACTGGCCTGCGTGCGCTGCGACCGCCGCTATCCCGACCCCGCCGTCGCTCTGATCGGCGGCGGCTGCCCGCGGTGCGCCGGGGAGGGTGTCCCCGCCAACATCTTGCCGGTGTTCGACCTCACGGGGATGGACCATTTGCCGGTCGACCCCGCGCAGCCGGGCCTGTTCCGGTACCGCGCCATGCTCCCGCTCGCCGCCGGCACCCCGCCGGTCAGCCTCGGCGAGGGCGGCACGCCCGTCGTCAACCTCCCCGGCCTGGCCGAGCGGTCGGGGGTGCGGGCGGTGTTCGTGAAGGACGAGAGTCGCAACCCCACCTGGTCCTACAAGGACCGGTTGGCGGCGGTGGCGGTGAGTAAGGCCGTCGAGGTCGGTGCCGAGACCGTGGTGGTGGCCAGCACCGGCAACCACGGCGCGGCGGTCGCCGCCTATGCGGCCCGGGCGGGGCTGCGCTGCGTCGTGCTCACGCTGGCCTCGGTTCCGGCGACGATGAAGACCCTGATGCAGTCGTACGGGGCCGACGTCGTCGCGCTGCAGCGCCCGGCAGACCGGTGGTCACTCATGCGGGAGTTGGTCGCTACCCGGGGGTGGATGGCCATGTCCGGGTTCGCCGACCCGCCGGCCGGATCCAACTCGTACGGTGTCGACGGCTACAAAACGATCGCGTACGAACTGGTAGAGCAGCTTCCCCATCCGCCGGACGTGGTTGTCGTCCCGGTCGCCTACGGCGACGGGCTCGCCGGCATCGGGCGGGGGTTTGCGGACATCGCGGCGATCGGGATGATCGACCGCGTCCCGCGGCTGATCGCGGCCGAGCCGTTCGGCCCCCTGGCCGCCGCCCTCGCGTCGGGGGCGGCCGCCGCCGGGCCGGTTTCCGTGCGGCCGTCGGTGGCGTTCTCCACCGCCTCCGCGTTCGGCACCCAGCAGAGCCTCGCGGCCCTGCGCGCGAGCGACGGTACCGCGTACGGAACCTCCGACGACGATGAGATCATGGCGACCCAGCTGCAGCTCGCCCGGGAGGCCGGCGTGTACCTGGAGGCCTCGAGCGTGACGGCGGCCGTGGCGTTGGGCAAGGCGGCCGCCGCCGGCGTGGTGGGCGAACAGGATACCGTCGTGATCATCGGCACCTCGACGGGGCTGAAGGACGTGGCGGCGACGGCTGCCCGGCTGCCGGACGTCGCG
Source organism: Micromonospora sp. DT47 (assembly GCF_049844475.1). NCBI lineage: Bacteria > Bacillati > Actinomycetota > Actinomycetes > Micromonosporales > Micromonosporaceae > Micromonospora > Micromonospora sp. DT47. The sequence continues at coordinate 67,304 of NZ_JBNCLC010000028.1, forward strand.
GTGATCCCACCGTCGGTCGCTGCCCTGGATGACGCGCTCTCGGCGAGGAAGACGACGTGAGGCTGGCGTTTTCGATCTCCGGCCACCGCGACTCGGCCGGGGCAGTGCGGGCCGCCGTCGCCGCGGAGGCGGCGGGATTCGACGACGTGTGGTTGACCGAGGACTACCTGGAGCGCGGCGCGTTCGCGCTGGCCGGGGCGGTCGCGGCGACGACGTCGCGGGTCCGAGTCGGCATTGGGGTGGTGAACCCGTGGACGAGACATCCCGCGCTGACCGCGATGGAGTTCGCCACCCTGGACGAGATCAGCGGTGGACGCGCGGTGCTCGGAATGGGCGCGAGCAACGAGCACTGGATGTCCGACCAGCTCGGTATCCCGTTCCGGCGGCCGCTCGCCCGCACCCTGGAGGCGGTGGCTGTGCTGCGGCAGCTCCTCGCCGGCGCGCATGTGAGCTTCCACGGCGAGTTCTTCCGCGTCGACACCCGAATGTCCTTCACGCCGGTGCGCCCCGATCCGCCCATCGTGCTCGGCGTCAAGGGCCCCCAGGCCGTCGCACGCGGCGGCAAGCTGGCAGACGGCCTACTACTGTCCATCCTCGCCGGGCCGGAGTACGTGCGGTGGGTGCGCGAGCAGGTCGGCCCGGACCTGGAGCTGTCGGCGTACGTGGGGGTAGCGGTCGACGAGGACCCGGCGGCCGCGCGGGACCGGATCCGTCCCATGGTGGCGCGCTTTCTCGGCGTGCACGGCGACCACATCATCACGCGCTTGGCCGGCGTGGGACCAGACGTAGCGGGGAGTCTGCGGGAGGGCTGGCGTCGCGGTGTCCCGCGCACCGACCTCGTCACCGACGACCTGCTCGACGCGGTCGTGGCCGCCGGAACCGTGGCCGACGCGGCCCGGGCGTTCGACCGTCTGGAGGAGGCCGGGCTGGACGTCGCAGTGGTGCGGGACGACCCGGCCGTCGACCCGAACGAAACGCTGCGCGTGGCGGACGCGGTCGTACGGGCCCGGTAGCCCACGTCGCGCCTTGACTATCGCGGCCCACGGCGTGAACGTGCAGGTCATCTCGGATGCTGCCGCCCGCGTTCACCGCATCATCGACGCGCTGCGCAGCGCCGACGTGATGACCTTCGTGGACGAGGGCTACCGGGGAGCCGGCGGAAGCGTGCGCACGCCGTTCAAGCGTCACCGGTACCGGCCGAAGCTGTCCCACCGCCAGAGGGCTGTCAACCGTACGCAGTCCCGGATCCGCGCCCTCGGCGAACGAGCCATCGCCACGCTCAAGACCAGGAAGATCCTCACCAAGCTGCGTTGCTGCCCCCGCCGCGCGACCGCGATCATGCAGGCCATCCTCGTCCTGCACCGCGTCGAGACTCTTCGGTGTGAACCGGGACGCTGCACCGCCCCTGACCAGCCAAAACGTAGAGCCGCAGGTCGGGGCCAGTGCCGTTCAGAGCAGTTCAACGCTGCTGAGTGCAGTTGCGGGCCGTTCAGTGCACCCTGCTGCTCCCAATCTGCTCCCCCGTGCCGGCACATCTACGCGCTTGGCGTTCGGGGATCACCGCTGTCTGGGCACCGAAGTCAGGGCAGGTCGGGGTCCCGGTGCTCCGTCACGAGTCGCGTGGCCGTTTCGTCGTCGACGAGCGAGTTGTCGGCGAGCCATTCAACTGCCCGACGCTGGGCGCGGACATCGC
>NZ_JBNCLC010000029.1:0-58766 GCF_049844475.1 Micromonospora sp. DT47
ACTGGCTTATCAAGCACCCTGTTGAGTTCTCAAAGAACAACCACACACCGCCCAGAAACCCCACACCGTGGAGCCCCGACCCGGGGCATTTCCGCTCTGTCGTGACCGCCGCTCACGCGCCAGGCACTTTTACTACGTTACCCGGCGGATTTTCCCGTGTCAAACCGCTGTACCGCGGTTCATCACGCTTCAACCCCAATTCCGGGCACCACAATTCGACCGGCTTTCGCCGCTCTCATTCGTGGCTTCCAGCAGGCCGGCCGCTCGCGGTATCCCGCACGCTCGCCCGTTTCCCTGCCGGCTGATCAGCCTACCCGGTCGGTTTCGCCTCACCAAATCGACCCAGGGGTCGATCCGGGCTCCGCCCGGCCTGCGCTCCGGCCTCCCAGGTCTTTCGCCCTGTTTCGTCCGTTCCGCGCTGGCAGAGAGAAAGTTACGCCCCCGCCGAATTGGTCGTCAAATCCGTCGGACGCGTCCCGCGTCACATCCTCCATTCGCGACCGTCCGGAACGGGCGGGCGCGAGGAAAAGCGCAGTTCAGAGGGGCCAGGCCGGGGCCTGTCCCGGCCAGCCGACGACGACCAGCACGTCCGCCACCCCGCGATGCACGCCGACCACCGTCGGCGCCACCGGTGGGCAGCTGCCCGGAGCGGATCGCGAACAGGCGGGACCGCAGGGGCAGGGGTTCCACGCCGACCCGTTCTCCTGGCAGGGCATCAAGTCGCTGGTCTCCGGCCTGTCCCTTTATCTCGGCACGCCCCCAGCGCAGCGATGGGGACGCCGCTGGATCCTGGCGAGCGGGGCGCACCCATGGTCCGCAACGCCAGCCTCTTCCTGGCGTACAGCCCCGGCCTGGGCTTCCATGGAGGCCCGGCAGTTCGTCGCCGCCGGGGCCGAGTTCCGGGCCTGGAACGCCGCGCACACCGCCTACCAGGCCAACGTCCGCAACGCGCTGATCGACGCGGCGGGCCGGCCGGCGAGCGCCGCGGTGGCGGACTGTGCGCCCTCGAGGTGCCGGCGACCACCGAGCTGCTCGGCGGGGTTCCACCAGGGCGGGAGATGTACATCGGGATGGGGTTGGCCACCTACATCGAGCGCGTCGGCGGGCACGTCGCGGAGGCGCAGACGGTGATGTCGATGCTGCGCAGCGGCAACGTCCGCAGCTTCGCGTCGTCCGGCGAGAACCTGCGGCAGCTCAACTTTCTCGGGCACGGTGGACTTCCGCAAAACCGGGACAGCCGCCAAACTGCTCTGCGGCAACTTACCCGCTGGGTCGACGACAGCCGGGGCCTGGTGACCGCCGGGCCGTTCGGCGGTAACCTTGCGACCCCATCACGCCCCTCGTCGCGGTCCCCACTGCGCACGGCGGCCGACCGTACGGAGGATGGCTATGTCCAGCGGCGAGGAGCCGTTCGCCCCGCGCGACGACGCGACCTCGCGGCCGAGCTTCGAGCTCGCGCTGCGCGGCTACGACAAGCGGCAGGTGGACCGGTACGTCGAGCAGCTGGAGGGTCAGCTGGCGACCGTGACTGTTGACCGCGACCAGGCCACCAGCCGGATCCAGGGGCTGACCAGTCACATCCAGCGGGTGCAGGCCGAGCTGACCGAGCTGCGGCAGCGGCCGGCGCAGGTGGAGCGCGCCTCGTTCCGTGACCTGGGGCCGATGGTGGACCAGATCCTCGCGCTGGCCGAGAAGCAGGCCGGGGTGATCACCGAGACCGCGACGCAGCGGGCGGCCAGCCTCCAGGCCGAGGCGGAGAAGGTGCTGGTAGAGGCGCGGGAGCGGACCGCCCAGGCATTGCGCGACCTGGACGACGAGCTGTCCGCGCGCCGCGCCGAGCAGGAGAATGCGTACGAGGAGCTCCGGTCCGCGGCCGAGAAGGAGCTGACCGAGATCCACGAGCGGGCGGAGAAGCTGCGGGCCGACGGCGAGGCCGCGCACGAGCGCGCCCAGCAGGAGGCGAAGCGGATCAGCGAGCAGACCGCGAAGCAGATCACCCAGACCCGGGCGGCGTCCGAGGCGTTGACCAGGGCTGCCCGTACGCAGATCCAGCAGGAGATCCAGGCGGCGCGGACGCAGAGCCAGCAGGAGCTGGCCCAGTGGCAGGCCAACGGCGAGAAGGAGATCGCCGAGCGGCGGGCCGCCGCCGAGCAGGAGCTGGCCGAGCACAGGGCGGCGGCCGAGCAGGAGCTCACCAGTCAGCACAGCGCCGCGGAGCAGCAGATCCAGGCGCTGATCGCCGAGGCGCAGCAGTACGCCACGGAGGTGCGCCAACGCGCGGACGAGCAGGTGTCCGGCCACCACGAGCAGCTGACGGCGGTGCAGCAGGAGCTCGGGGAGCGGCAGCAGGCGCTGGCCCAGGTGCGCGAGGAGTTGGACACCGCCCAGCAGCAGCTCGCCGAGATCCAGCAGGAGGGGGACACCGTCGAGCGGGAACTCATGCAGGCGCAGCGACGCCTCGAGGAGGTCCGCCGGAGCCTCACGGTCGAGACGAAGCGTCTGGACGAGGCGCGGCAGGCGGCGGAGTCGGTGGAGCGGCACGCCAAGGACGTACGGGCACGGGTGCAGCGGGAGGCGAAGCGGGTGGCGAACCTGGCGGCCGCCGCGGTGATGGCGGCCGCCGCCGGTGGCGGGGAGACCGCCGAGTACCCGATGCTGGCGGTCCGTCCGGGGACGGAGCGGCCGGCCGAGGAGACGTCGGAGGAGCCGGTCGCCGAGCAGCCCGCTCCCGAGCAGCCCGATCTCGAGCCGTACGTCCCCGAGCAGCCCGCTCCCAAGCCGTACGTCCCCCAGCCGTACGTCCCGGCGGGGGCGCACCGGCCCGAGGCGGTGCCGAGCAGCTAGGGCGCGCCGGATGGCGTCGGCCGTGTCGGCGAGCGGCCAGGTGCGGTCCAGGACGCCGACGGCGCCGCCATGTCAAGAATTCTCTACACGCCGCGCCCGGCCCGCCGAAATCCCGTTGCCGCCGCCCCAGGCGGCCCATAGCCTGGCGGCCCATCGCTCCGACGTCCGAAGAAGGTGCGTTTCGTGCCCGTGCCCCGTGTGCTGACCGCGACCGCTCAGCTCGCGCCCGACCGCACGCACCCTTCGGACGTCAGGACTCTCCGACATGGATCTCGCACGTAGTTTCGTCATCCGCGAAGGCGACCTTCGCATCCTCAACCCGTTCGACGCCGGGAAGCTCGCCACCCTCGGGCGGGCCGTCAAACTGCGCCCCGGCACCTCGATCCTCGACCTGTGCAGCGGCAAGGGCGAACTGCTCTGCACCTGGGCCCGCGACCACGGCATCCACGGCACCGGGGTCGACATCAGCACCGCCTTCACCGCTGCGGCCCGGGAACGGGCGACGGCGCTGGGCGTGGCGGACCGGGTCCGCTTCGTGCACGGCGAGGCCGCCACCTTCGTACCCGACGGGCCGGTCGACGTGGCCGCCTGCGTCGGCGCCACCTGGATCGGCGGGGGCGTGCCCGGCACCATCGGCATCCTGGAGCGCAGCCTGCGCCCCGGCGGGATGCTGCTGATCGGCGAGCCGTACTGGCGGCTCGACCCGCCCGACGAGACCACCGTGCGGGCCTGCCACGCCGAGTCGAGGGACGAGTTCCACGACCTGCCCGGCCTGGTCCGACTCTTCGGGGACCAGGGCTGGGACCTGGTGGAGATGGTGCTCGCCGACCAGGACAGCTGGGACCGGTACGCCGCGGCGCACTGGCTCAACCTCCGCCGCTGGCTGGACGCCAACCCCGGCGACGACCTGGCGGCCGAGCTGCGGCAGGAGCTGACGGACGATCCGCTGCGCCACGTGCGCTACCAGCGGGAGTACCTCGGCTGGGGCGTGTTCGCGCTGCTCAAGCGCTGACCGGACGGTGGTGGCGCGCCGCCCGGGCGCGCCACCACCGCGTCACGCCGGGCGGACCGCCCGATCGGAGTCCATCCCGGCCGCGATCTCGTCGCGCACCCCACGCTGGAAGGCGCGGGCCTGCGTACCGCTCGGTGGGGTGCCACCGGCGCGGGCGGCGACGCACTGCGCGATCAGCTCGGCGTGCGGACCGGACCCGGCCAGCCGGCGACCGGCGGCGACCTTCGACAGCCACACCCCGTCCCGGACCCGGACCAGCGACCGGCAGGCCCCCAGCACGGCGTCCTCGGCGCCCGGCGCCGGCGCGTCGCCGCCGGGGGTGGGCAGGGCGAGCCACCAGCCCAGCGCGTCGACGAGCAGCCGACGCAGGTCCTCCGGGCACAGGTCGGCGAACGTCTCGGCGGCCGGCGGACCGAGCAGCGCGTACCCGCGCTGGTGCAGGATGCTGCGGTCCAGGCCGTACCAGAAGAGCCCGTCGGCAGCGGGCCGGTCCGCCGCGGACCAGGTCGCCCGGAACGGCATCCGCGGGCCGCTGTTCAGCTCGACCTCGAAGCCGGGCGCCGGGGTGCCGAAGCCGGCGACCGCGCGGGTGTAGACGACCAGTTCCAGCCCGCGCGCCGGGCACGGGAGCGCCTCGTGCCGCAGCCGGGCCACCAGGTCGCGCTTGGTCCGCTCCCCCAGGCCGCGCTGGCAGACCAGCGCCACGTCGACGTCGCTGCGGCCGGGCTGGTAGGCGTCCAGGCCGACCGAACCGGCGGCGTACGCGCCGACCAGGTCGTCCCCGAGGACCTGGCGGGCCGCGGCGACCAGGTCGGCGAGATAGCGGCGTACGGCGGCGTCCATGCCGGCCATGATGCCCCCGCGCCCCTGGTCAGCCGACGGCGGCGTCCTTGATGATCGCCTGACCCTTCACCAGCCAGGCGACGCCGAAGGCGAGCACGGCGAGCTGACCGTCACCTCCGGCGCGCCCGCCGCAGTGGGGAAGAGCGCCCCTGCGATCGCCAGCACCCCGGCGACGGAACTTCGAGGCGGCGGCTCACGTCGATACCCCAGTCGAATCCATCCGGCGACCGGCGTCAAGCCCGTGGGGCGCCGCCTCAGGCCTCAGGCTCCGGGCAGCAGACCGTCAACGCCCCCGGCACGACCTTCACCTTCAGCTTCGTCGCCGTGGTCCGCGCGCCGCCGTCCAGCTCGTAGGTCTTCGGCGCGGCGAAGCGCACCGTCACCTTCCGGCCCCGGGTGATCCGGACGAACGGCGAGTCCTCCGAGCGGCCGGTCGCCATCCGGCCGAGGGTCCGCGCCCAGTCGATCGCGCCGCTGGCGGTGGAGACGCCGATCTCCAGGGCGCCGTCGTCGGGGCGGGCGTCGTCGAAGGCGGGCACTCCCCCGGTGATGGTGCCGACGTTGCCGAACAGCACGCAGCTCGCCTCGCCGTCGAACCAGTCGGCGCCGTCGACCCGGATCCGGGTGCGAACGCACTCGCCCCGGACGTGCCGCAGCCCGGTCCAGACGTACGCGACGCGGCCGAGCTTTCCCTTGAGCTTGCGGTCGGCCTCCCGGATCAGGTCCCCGTCGAAGCCGGCGCCGGCCATCACCGCGAAGTGCTCGCCGTTGAGCTTGCCCAGGTCGAGCGTGCGACGCCGGCCGTGCAGGCCGATCCGGACCGCCTCGGCGAGGTCGGCGGGGATGCCGAGGTTGGTGGCGAAGAGGTTGGCGGTGCCGGCGGGCAGGATCGCCATCGCCGCGTCGCCGCCGGCCATCGCGTCCGCGCAGCGCTGCACCATGCCGTCGCCACCCCAGACGAAGACCAGGTCGACGCCCTTCTTCAGCGCCGCTCGTGCCTTCTTGGGCGCCTTGCGGCTCTTCGGCACCTCGTACCAGAGCAGGCGCTCGACCCCGGCGGCGACGAGGGTCGCGCGCAGCTCGTCGAGGCCGCCACCGAGGGTCTTCTTCCGGTGCGCGACGACCGCGACGGTGCCCACCTTCGGGGCGGTCGCGTCACGGGTGTCCGGGCTGGTCGCAGTACTCGTGCTCATGGCGTCGGTGGTACCCAGCCGGGCGCCGTCCCACGCATCCCGGTGACCGACGCGACGGCCAGCCGGCGCCGGGAACCGCTGTCCGTGCCGACGCGGATCGAGACCGATCGACATCGCCCTCGACGCTCGGACCGTCCGTCGCTGGCCCCGTGGTCGACCCCCCGGTCCCGGGTCACGAGTGGCGTCTGGCGTACACGCGTCCGGTGGGCCAGACTTGAGGCCCGACACCGAGGGACGGGGGCATGGACACCTCCACACAGGACGATGCGGCGGCGGCGTTCGTGCGGGAACTGACCCACTGGCGCCACCAGCGGGGACTGTCCAAGAAGGAGCTGGCCGGGCGGACCGGCTTCGACCCCTCGTACGTCAGCCACATCGAGAACGGCCGGCACCAGCCCACCGAGGAGTTCGCCCGCCGGGTCGAGCTGGTGCTCGACAGCGGCAACCGCATCTGGCAGCGGTACGTCGTCTTCGCCGGCACCCGGGGCCAGGGCGGCCGGTTCTCCGCCCTCGGCCCCACCGCCGTCCCGCCGCCCATCGGCTCGCACCTGCTGATCGAGGACGAGCAGGCCAACCTCTCCCTGGTCGACGGCTGGTACGAGTGTCGATTCCGCCGCGCTCTGCACAGCGTCGGCACCGAACCGATCACCCGGTACACCGTGCAGATCGACATCGACCGGTTCCCCGACGACCCGGCCCGCTCGACGACCTTCCACAGTCGCCACCCGTTGACCCTCGACGAGGTGGACTTCCGGGCCACGATCGGCGCCGACCAGCCCGAGCCGATGCGCTGGCGGGTGACCCGCAGTCGGGACGCCTTCGTCAAGATCGTGCTGATGTTCGACACCGGCGGCACGCCGCTGCCGCTCTATCCCGGGCAGCGCACCGTCGTGGACTACGCCTACCGGGTGCCGGTGTGGAAGTTCGGCGACTGGTTGCAGCGCGACATCCGGCTGCCGACCCGGCACCTGACCATCCGGCTCGACTTCCCCACCGCGACCCGACCCACCGTCTGGGGCAACGAGACCTCGTTCACCTCGGAGAGCACCGCCGAGGTCACCCCGCACCCGCGAAAAGGCGAGGGTGTCGTGGCGTACGAGTGGGCCGTTCCCCGGCCCCGGCTGCGCGCCCAGTACCGGGTGCACTGGCGCTACGGCGATCCGCGGGCCGCGCTGGCCGGCGCCGACCTGTTCACCGAGCCGGAGGCGCGCCCGGCGGTCTGTTGACCGGTCCCCTGCCGATCGCGCACCGGGATCACTGCTGCCGCAGGCCGTCCTCCTCGATCATCTTGGCCATCCACGCCTCGTTGGAGAGCGAGATGATCCGCTCGGCCTCCGTGACGAACGCGGCGTCGTCGGTCCAGCCGTGCCCGGCCTCGCGGGTCAGCCGCAGCCGGGTGAGCTGGTCGGCCGTCCGGGCGTACTCGATCTGCTGGTGCTCGTACTGCTGGGCGGCGCCGTAGCCGACCAGCGCCGTCGTCACGGTCGCCGCCACGCCCACCCAGGCGGTGAGCCCCGGCCGGCCGCCCAGCACCCCGGCCGTGGCGGCGAGCAGCGCCGCGGCGACCGTCACCGCCGTGGTGGCGTACCGGACCCGGGTCGCCAACCGGGCCATCCGCCGCGCCATCGGCAGGTAGTAGCCCTCGACCTGCCGGTCCACCCGGTGGGCCAGGTAGCCGGGCACGTCCGAGATGTCGGGCAGCGGCCGGGCGGCCGGCGCGGCGTCGAGGGTCACGCCGATGAGGTCGCCGGCGTCGTCCAGCAGACCGTCGACGCGCCGCAGCAGCACGGCCTCCCGATCGGCGCCGTCGAACGGCGCGACCCCGGCGAGGTGGCGGTGCACGTCGGCCTTGAGCGCCTCGGAGACGGACCGCAGTCGGGTCCAGCGCTGCACGGCGTCCCGGGACGCCGACCGGGCGGCCAGCGGCACCAGCAGCAGCGCGGCCGCGGCCACGATCGCCAGTACCCGGCCGGCCTGCTCGGTCTCGCCGAACTGGGTGGCCAGGGCGCCGGCCACGGCGGCCCCGGTGGTCAGGCCGGCGACCGCCCGGCGACCGCGGGTGATCCGGCGCTTGGCGACGTCGGCCGCCCGCGACCACGTGCCCTGCCGTTCCCACGCCTTCGTCACCGCACTCGACGTATCGATGTTGGTCACCCAAGGCATGGTAGGCCACCGACACCCGCCACGGGTCGCCGCGATCTCGCGGCCGGGGTGGCGCGGGGCCTGCTGGCGATAGGGTCGCCCACATGCGTAGCAAGCAGGAGCTGACCGAGGCCGTCCGGCGGGACCGGCGCGCGGCACTGGTGGTCAACGCCCACTCCCGCCGCGGCCGGCAGCGGTACGAGCACGTCCGGGCGCGGCTGGTGGCGGCCGGCTTCGACCTGCTCGGCACGTACCCGGTCGAGCACCCCGGCGGGCTGGAGCGCAGCCTCGCCGAGGCCGCTGACCTCGGGCCGGACCTGCTCGTGGCCGGGGGCGGCGACGGCACGCTCAGCGCCGCCGCGCGGCTGCTCGCCCACCGCGACATCGCGCTCGGGCTGCTGCCGCTGGGCACCACCAACAACTTCGCCCGCACCGTCGGCGTCCCGCTCGACCTGGCGGGCGCCGTCGCCGTCCTCACCCACGGCAAGGTGATCGACGTCGACCTCGGGCTCGCCGGCGACATGCGGTTCGCCAACCACGTCGGCGTCGGGCTCTCCGCCGACATCATGCGCCGCACGCCGCCCCGGCTGAAGCGGCTCACCGGGCGGCTCGCGTACCCGATGACCGCCGTGGCGCTGCTGCTCCGGCACCGCCCGCTGCGGGTCACGCTGAAGGTCGACGGCGCCACGCACGACCTGGTCACCCATCAGCTGTACGTGGCCAACGGCGGCTTCCACGCCGGCCGGCCGATCACCGCGGACGCCGACGCCGACGACCGGCTGCTGGTCGCGTACCCGGTCGGCGGCCCGGCCCGGCGCGACCTGCTGCGGCACGCCGCGCGCAACGCGGCCACCGGGGGCAGCCGCACCCTGGACCAGCGGCCCTTCCTCGCCGGTGGCGAGGTGTGGCTGGAGACCGACCGGCCGGCACGCGTCGAGGTCGACGGCGAGTTGTGCGGCCGGACGCCGCTGCGCATCGGCCTGGACGCCAACGCGTTACGCGTCATGGCGCCCGCCGACAGCGAGGACCGCTGACCGTCCGTCGACGGGCCCGGCGGGCCGCAGTCCACGGAGGAAGAACGCGATGAACGACCAGCCCGTCGCCGTGGTGACCAGCGCGAATTTCTGCCCGGCGCCCGCCGGGAGCACGCACCGCGCCGCAGTTGCGGCCGTTTCACCGACACACCCCTCTGGTACGCGGGCACAGAACCGCCTTCCGCCACGCAGATGCGGGCCGCTAGGCTGACCCGGTGACCGTGTTCCGGATCAGCGAGGCGGCCGAACTGCTGGGCGTCAGCACCGACACGGTGCGCCGCTGGGTGGACGCCGGCCGGCTGGCCGCCAGCCGCGACGAGCACGGCCACCGGCTGATCGACGGCGTCGACCTGGCCGGGTTCGTCCGCGCCCAGGCCGCCGGGCCGGACGGCGGGGCGGAGTTCTCCTCGGCCCGCAACCGGCTGCGCGGCATCGTCACCGCCGTCGTCCGCGACACGGTGATGGCGCAGGTCGACATCCAGGCCGGACCGTTCCGGATCGTCTCGCTGATGAGCCGGGAGGCGGTCGACGAGCTGGACCTGCGGGTCGGCTCGGTGGCCGTCGCCGTGATCAAGTCGACCACCGTCGTGGTGGAACGGGCCGCCCCCGGCGGTGGCGGAAGGGGAAGGAACTGATGACCGCACGTCGGCTCGCAGCCACCCTGGCCGTGCTCGCGACGCTGGCCCTGGCCGGCTGCGGCGGCGGGAGCACCGCGCCCTCAGGCGACGCGGACGCGGTGACCGGGACGGTGACGGTGTTCGCCGCGGCGTCGCTGACCGAGTCGTTCACCACCCTGGGCCGGCAGTTCGAGGCCGCCCACCCCGGCGCGACGGTCACCTTCAACTTCGCCGGCAGCTCCGCCCTGGCCACCCAGATCAACCAGGGCGCGCCGGCCGACGTGTTCGCCGCCGCCGCCGCGACGAACATGGCCACGGTGACCGAAGCCGGCAACGCCGAGGGCGCTCCCGCCGCCTTCGCCCGCAACCAGCTCGTCATCGCCGTGCCCAAGGGAAACCCACAGAAGATCACCGGGCTGGCCGACCTGACCGGGCCGGAGGTGAAGGTCGCGCTCTGCGCCGCACAGGTGCCCTGCGGCGCGGCGGCGACGAAGGCCCTCGACGCGGCGACCGTGCGACTGACCCCGGTGACGCTCGAGCAGGACGTCAAGGGCGCCCTGTCGAAGGTGAAGCTCGGCGAGGTCGACGCCGCGCTGGTCTACCGCACCGACGCCCGGGCCGCCGCCGACGCCGTCGACGGCGTGGAGTTCCCCGAGTCCGCCGGCGCGGTCAACGACTACCCGATCGTGGCGCTCACGGACGCCCCCAACCCGGCCGGCGCGCGGGCCTTCGTCGCGTACGTCCGCTCCGACCAGGGCCGGGCCGTGCTCACCCGGGCCGGCTTCCAGGCGCCGTCCGGCTCCTGATGCCGCTCGTCGACGAGACGCCGGTCCGGCGACCGCGTGTTCCCGGGCGGCGGGTGCCGGTGGCGCTGCTCGTGCCGGCCACCCTCGGGCTGCTGTTCCTGGTGCTGCCGCTGGGCGGGCTGCTGCTGCGTACCCCGTGGGCGTCGCTGCCGGAGCGGCTGAGCGCGCCGGGCGTGCTCACCGCCCTGCGGCTGTCCCTGCAGTGCGCCACCCTCGCCACGCTGCTCTGCCTGGCACTCGGCGTACCCCTGGCCTGGCTGCTGGCCCGGGTGGAGTTCCCCGGCCGGCGGCTGGTGCGGGCGCTGGTCACCGTGCCGCTGGTGCTGCCGCCGGTGGTCGGCGGCGTCGCGTTGGTGCTGGTCTTCGGCCGCCGGGGGCTGCTCGGCGGCTGGCTGGACAGCACGTTCGGCCTCACCCTGCCGTTCACCACCACCGGCGTGGTGCTCGCCGAGGCGTTCGTCGCGATGCCGTTCCTGATCATCGCGGTGGAGGGGGCGCTGCGCGGCGCCGACAGCCGGTACGAGGAGGCCGCCGCCACCCTCGGCGCCGGCCGCTGGACCACCTTCACCCACGTCACGCTGCCGCTGGTCGCCCCGGGCGTCGCCGCCGGCGCGGTGCTCTGCTGGGCCCGCGCGCTCGGCGAGTTCGGCGCCACCATCACCTTCGCCGGCAACTATCCCGGCCGCACCCAGACCATGCCGCTGGCCGTCTACCTGGCGCTGGAGACCGACCTGGACGGCGCCATCGTGCTCAGCCTGATCCTGCTCACCGTGTCGGTGGCGATCCTCGCCGGGCTGCGCGACCGCTGGATCACCAGCCCGTGACCGGCCCGCTGCTCGACTCGCACCTGGTGGTCGACCGGGGCGCGTTCCGGCTCGACGCCCGGGTCTCGGTCGGCGCCGGCGAGGTGGTCGCGCTGCTCGGCCCGAACGGCGCCGGCAAGACCACCTCCCTGCGCGCGCTGGCCGGGCTGCAACCGCTCACCGCTGGGCACGTCCGCCTCGACGGGGTGGAGCTGGACCGGCCCGACCGGCGGGCCTGGGTGCCGCCGGAGCGCCGGCGGGTCGGCGTGGTCTTCCAGGACTACCTGCTCTTCCCGCACCTCAGCGCGCGGGACAACGTGGCGTTCGGGCCCCGCCGGCAGGGCCTGGACCGGCGGGCCGCCCGGGACCGGGCCGCCGGCTGGCTGGACCGGGTCGGCCTCGCCGGGTACGCCCGGCACCGGCCACGGCAGCTCTCCGGCGGGCAGGCCCAGCGCGTCGCCCTCGCCCGGGCGCTCGCCGTACATCCGACGTTGCTGCTGCTCGACGAGCCCCTCGCGGCGCTGGACGCCCGGACCCGGCTGGACACCCGGGCCCAGCTGCACCGGCACCTGGCCGATCACCCCGGCGCGGCGCTGCTGGTCACCCACGACCCGCTCGACGCCCTCGCGCTGGCCGACCGGCTGGTCATCGTCGAGGACGGCCGGGTGGTCCAGGAGGGGGACGCGGCGAGCGTGACCGCCCGGCCGCGCACCGACTACGTGGCCCGCCTGGTCGGGCTCAACCTCTACCGCGGCCGCGCCGACGGCCATCTGGTGCACCTCGGCGACGGCTTCGCCATCGCCGCCGCCGACCGGCTCGACGGGGACGCCTTCGTGGTGTTCCCGCCGGCCGCGGTGGCCCTGCACCCGCACCGCCCCGAGGGCAGCCCGCGCAACACCTGGCCCGCCACCGTCGCGGGGGTGCAGCGGCACGGCGACAACCTGCGGGTCCAGCTCACCGGCGCGGTCACCGCCGCCGCCGACGTCACTCCGGCCGCCGCGGCGCAGCTGCGGCTGGTGCCCGGGCAGCGGGTGTGGGCGGCGGTGAAGGCGGCCGAGACCCGCGCGTACCCGGCCGGGTCGCCCTAGCGGGTCTCGGCCGCGACGAAGGCCGGCCCTCAGGCGCCGTTGCCGGCCTCGCGCTCGAAGACGTCCGGGACGCCATCGTGGTCCTCGTCGACGGTCTCCACCTCGTGCACCCGACGGTAGAAGCGGCTGCGGGCCCGCAGGATCACCGTCGCCAGCAGCGCGGAGAGCAGCGAGCCGGTGAGCACCGCGACCTTGACGTGGTCGTCGCGCTCGCTGCCCAGCCCGAATGCGAGTTCGCCGATCAGCAGCGACACGGTGAAGCCGATCCCGCCCAGCAGGGCCAGCCCGAGCACGTCGAGCCAGTTCAGGCCCTTGTCAAGGTCGGCCCGGGTGAACCGGGAGACCAGCCAGGTGGCGGTCAGGATGCCGATCGGCTTGCCGACGACCAGGCCAGCCACGATGCCCACCGCGACCCGGTCGGTCAACGCGGTGGCCAGGCCGGCGAGCCCGCCGACCGTCACCCCGGCGGAGAGGAACGCGAAGACCGGCACCGCGACCCCGGCGGAGAGCGGCCGGAACCGGTGCTCGAAGTGCTCGGCCAGGCCCGGGCCGGCGTCCGGGCCGCCGGCAGCCTCGCTGCGGATCACCGGGACGCTGAACGCCAGCAGCACCCCCGCCACGGTCGCGTGCACCCCGGAGGCGTGGACCAGCGCCCAGGTCACCGCGGCCAGCGGGAGCAGCAGCCACCAGGACCGCACCCGCCGCCGCACCAGCACCGCGAAGATCGCCAGCGGGACCAGCGCGGCGGCCAGCGGCAGGACCGCCAGGCTGGAGGTGTAGAAGACGGCGATGATGACGATGGCCAGCAGGTCGTCCACGACGGCCAGGGTGAGCAGGAAGGTGCGCAGCGCCGACGGCAGGAAGCGCCCGGCCACGGCCAGCACGGCCAGCGCGAAGGCGATGTCGGTGGCCGTCGGGATCGCCCATCCCTTGACCGCGCCCGCCCCGGCGGCCCCGGCGATCAGGGTGAACAGCAGCGCGGGGACGAGCACCCCGCCCACCGCCGCAGCCACCGGCACCGCCGCGCGGCGCGGGTCCCGCAGATCACCGGCGACGAACTCGCGCTTGAGTTCCAGCCCGGCGACGAAGAAGAAGATCGCCAGCAGTCCGTCCGCCGCCCAGGTGGCGAGGCTGAGGTCGAGGTGCAGGGACGCCGGGCCGAACGTGACGTCCCGCAGCGACCGGTAGCCGTCCGCCCAGGGCGAGTTCGACCAGATCAACGCCACCAGCGCGCCGACCAGCAGGAGTGCCCCGCCGACCGTCTCCTTGCGGAGGATGGCGGATATCCGGCTGGTCTCGCCCCAGGAGAGTCGGGCGAACAGGATGGCACGGCGCCGGGTGGCGTCGGTCACGGGGTCTCCTCGTCGGCAGGGGTCACGTCGTCCCATCGCCGACCAGACTTCCCGGCACACCAGGGCCAACCCTATCCCCGTGCGGTCGCGCGAATGCAGGTCCCGGGTCTTGCCGGCGGCCCACTGCTGGCTCCTACCCGCCGGACCGCTCCGGAGAACCCGCCGGCCGGTCCGGACACGACGACGCCCGGCCGGTGGACCGGCCGGGCGTCGTCGGTGCGGTGGTGCGCCCTCGATGAGGGGCGATGCGTCAGAGGCTGAGCTTCTGACCCGGGAAGATCAGGCCCGGGTCGGCGCCGACGACGCGCTTGTTGCGCTCGTACAGCGCCTGCCAGCCACCGGCCAGGTCCTTCGCGTCGGCGATCTGCGACAGGGTGTCGCCCGGCCGCACCACGTACGTGTCGCCGCTGGACGCCGGAGCGCTGCGCCGCTCGCTGCGGCTGTTGCCCTGCTTCTGCTGGGCGGACCGCTCGGTCTTCTTCGACTTGGCGGTCGACCGCGACTCGGAGCGCCGCTCCGACTTCTGCGGCTTCTCCGACTTCTCGGAGCCGCTGGAGTAGCTCTTCGTCGAGCCACCCTTCTTGCCGCACACCGGCCAGGCGCCGATGCCCTGGCCATCGAGCACCCGCTCGGCGATCGCGATCTGCTCGCCACGGCTGGCCAGGTCGGCACGGGAGGCGTACTTCTTGCCGCCGTAGCCGGACCAGGTGCCCTGCGAGAACTGCAGGCCACCGTAGTAGCCGTTCCCGGTGTTGATGTGCCAGTTGCCGCCGGACTCGCACTGGGCGATCGCGTCCCAGTTGACGCTGGCGGCGCTGGCCGGAGCGGCCGGCGCCAGAACGGCGGCGATCCCGGTGACCGCGCCGACGGCGAGCGTGCCGACGGCGACCCGGCGCGAGCTGACCCGTCGGTGACGGGCGGTGTGTTCAGTTGCCATCTGTGATCCTCCACGCCGACGAGGTGAGCTGTCGGGTTCGGGCCGAGGAGCCCGGCCGCCGCAGGCGGCTTCACCCCGAGGTGACGTGCACCGAAGAACGTGTGGGTCCCCCGCTCCATGCCAGTTGCCTTGGTCCCGGTCGGCGGCATGGATTAGGCGTTACCGACCGTGGTGTCCGCGATGGCGGACCAGAACGACGTTAGGAGCCGTTTCGGCCGATTGCCCACTTCTTGTGAAGTTCTTCACCCGGTCAGGCGAAGGGGCGACCTCCCGAGTTGCGGACCGTCCACAGGCGTAGACAATCCCGTCCTCAGTGTGGTGACCGCTGGCCCTGGCTGGCGGCTGCGGTCTCCCCCGTGCGGCTCAACTCGCCGGGCTGGAGCTGAACCGCACTGGGGCTCCACACCTCCACCCGATCACCCACCACTCTGGCCAGCAGGCACGCGCCGCGCCGGTCCGCGCGCAGCGCCAGTCCGACATGGCCGCCGGCGGTGGCGACGTCCCGGCGTACCCGGGGGTCGAGCGCGAGACCGTCGAGGACCGCGCCGACGGACGCCACGGTGGCGGCGGTGCCGGTCGGCAACTCCCGGCGCAGCCGCTCGGCAGGGTGGCCTCGGGGCGCGGGGTGACCGGGGCGGTGGCCGGACAGTCCACCTCGGCCACCGGGTCCGCCGTCTCGCCCTGGTACCGGAGGCGGTAACAGAGCGTCACCTCGGCATGCCCGCTCTCCGACCCGTCCCAGTTCATTGTGGTGGCCTCGCTTTGCGTCCGGACGATCAGTGACACGCCGTCGCCTTCATCCCGGGTGGTGCGCGGAGCGCCATCAGCTTGCTCCCCTGCCGCCCGGTCACGGCCCGGCCGAACTCGTCGGCCTGCCACGGCCGCCCCCGCGCGATCGCGGCGGTCACCTCGCCCAGTCGGGCCCGCGCCCGCCAGGCTGCAAGGCGTCCTGGCATACGCCGCCCTCGACCTGGGGAACGCCGAGGCTGCCATGACGCACGCGCAACGCCCCTGGACATGCGGGATCAGCCTGATCTTGCTGGCAGGTGGGGTCGACGCGGAACGAGCTGCCCGACAGACGCCCATCACCGGCAAGTCGTACACCACTTCCATGGACGCCACCGTGCGTGGCTCAGCCGCGCGTCAAGCGCGTGGCGTGGTTCGTCTCCTCAGGTGAGACCTCACTGCGTCGGCTGATGCGTAGTTGCCACCGCGTGTGCGCGCCTTCCGGACCGGGCAGTTGACCGCGGGACAGCGCCAGGTCGATGCGCTGCCGGACGGTGTCTTCCAGCTCCGGTTCGGCAGCGAACAGAATCCTCAGACGCACCTCACCGTCGCTCCGATCCGCACGGGTGTGGTGCGAGGCCAAGGGGCATGGCGGCTCGTGTTCCCAATGGCCGCACAAGGCCATAGTGATCGCCGCACCGGGAGCCTGCGTGTCGGCGTCCGGCGCCATGAGGAGAATCGCCTCGTGAGCGAACGCCTGCCGCATGCGATCAGTATGCCGGGTGCCATCGCCGCAGCTCATGTCCCGTGACAGAACACCCGGCGACGGCCACAGACTGCCGAGCTGCGCTCTATCAGATCAAGGCGGCCCGCAGGCCACCTCCGGCCGGCATTGGCCGGGCCGGCCGGCCACACTGACGGAACATGAGACAAGGAGATCGCTGGGAGTGCCAAGCGGTCCTCACCAGCTGGGCACGAAGTACGGCCGATGGTCCAGGCGCCGGGAGCCTCTGCCAAAGCCCCTGGCCTGGCCGAGCCGGGACGATCGCCGACAGGGCTGGTCGCCCCCCCGAGGTTGGGGTGATCGCTGCCGCGCAGCAGAGCTGCCTGCCCCCGAGTCTCCTGGGAGCGCGGCCCGCGGTTTCGATGACGACGAGGACCAGGGTGTGTGCGGCCCGGCGAGCGGACGGTGGGGCGCGACCACAGAGGCCGGCGTCCGCTGGTACCAGGACATGCGCGGGCTCGCCGTCGACGGCGTGGTCGGCCGCGCCACCTGGGCCGCGATGGGCGGCCGGGCCACCTTCTGAGCAGCGGCCCCGACCGAGTGGGACGCACCCGGTCGGGGCCGCGCTGGTCAGATGGTCCGGGCCAGCCGGTCGGCGAGAAGCCGGGCGAACCGGGCCGGGTCGGCCAGGTCACCTCCCTCGGCGAGCAGCGCCATGCCGTACAGCAGCTCGGCGGTCTCGGTCAGTGCCGGCGCGTCGTCGCCCCGCTCGTGCGCGGCGCGCAGGCCGGTGACCAGCGGGTGGGTCGGATTGAGCTCCAGGATCCGCTTGACCGGGGGCAGCTCCTGGCCCATCGCGCGGTACATCTTCTCCAGCGTCGGCGTGATGTCGTGCGCGTCGCCGACGACGCAGGCCGGGGAGGTGGTCAGCCGGGAGGAGAGGCGGACCTCCTTGACGCTGTCGGAGAGCGCATCGCCGAGGAAGGCCAGCAGGGCGGCGTACTCCTGGGCCCGCTTCTCCCGCTCGGCCTCGGCGTCGGTGCGCTCCTGCTCCGTGTCGAGGTCGACCTGGCCCTTGGCGATCGAGCGCAGCGGACGGCCGTCGAACTGGGCGACCCGCTCCACCCACACCTCGTCGACCGGGTCGGTGAGCAGCAGCACCTCGTAGCCCTTGGCCCGGAACGCCTCCAGGTGTGGCGAGTTCTCGAGCGTCGCCCGGGTCTCGCCGGTGGCGTAGTAGATCTCGGCCTGCCCGTCCTTCATCCGGTCGACGTAGTCGCGCAGGCTGGTCGGCTCGGCGGCGTCGTGGGTGGAGGCGACGGAGACGATGTCGAGGATCGCGTCCTGGTTGTCCGGGTCCTCGATCAGCCCTTCCTTGACCGCCCGGCCGAACTCGGACCAGAAGGTCCGGTAGCGCTCGCCGTGCGCGGTGCGCATCTCCTTGACGGTGGAGAGCACCTTGCGGACCAGCCGGCGGCGGACGATCTGGATCTGCCGGTCCTGCTGGAGGATCTCCCGGGAGATGTTCAGTGACAGGTCGTGCGCGTCCACCACACCCTTGACGAAGCGCAGGTAGTTCGGCATGAGCGCGGCGCAGTCGTCCATCACGAACACCCGCTTGACGTACAGCTGGACGCCGCGCCGGCCGTCGGCCATGAACAGGTCGAAGGGCGCGTGCGAGGGGATGAAGAGCAGCGCCTCGTACTCGAAGACGCCCTCGCCGCGCATGTGGATGGTCTCCAGCGGGTCGGTCCAGTCGTGGCTGACGTGCCGGTAGAAGTCGTGGTACTCCTCCTCGGCCACCTCGTCGCGCGGGCGGGCCCAGAGCGCCTTCATCGAGTTGAGCGTCTCGACCGTGGGCTCGGCCCCGTCGGCGCCGGGCACCGTCGTCCGGATCGGCCAGGCGATGAAGTCGGAGTACCGCTTGACGACCTCGCGGATCTTGGCCCGGTCGGTGTAGTCGAAGAGGTTGTCCTCGTCGTCGGCCGGCTTGAGGTGCACGGTGACCGCGGTGCCCTGCGGGGCGTCGTCGACCCTCTCGACGACGTACGTGCCCTCGCCGGTGGACTCCCATCGGGTGCCCTCGGCCTGCCCGGCGCGGCGGGTCAGCAGGGTGACCCGGTCGGCGACCATGAAGGTCGAGTAGAAGCCGACGCCGAACTGGCCGATCAGGTCCTGGCTGGCGGCCTCCCTGGACTCCTTGAGCCGGCGCAGCAGCTCGGCGGTGCCGGAGCGGGCGATGGTGCCGATCAGCGACACGACGTCCTCGCGGGACATGCCGATGCCGTTGTCGCGCACGGTCAGCGTCCGCGCCGCCGGGTCGACGTCGATCTCGATGTGCAGGTCGGAGGTGTCGACGTCGAGCTCCTTGTCGACCAGCGATTCCAGCCGTAGCTTGTCCAGCGCGTCGGAGGCGTTGGAGATCAGCTCGCGGAGGAAGACGTCCTTGTGCGAGTAGATGGAGTGCACCATCAGCTGCAGCAGCTGACGGGTCTCCGCCTGGAACTCCAAGGTCTCGGTCCGACCGCTCACACCAACCTCCTCGTGCCTACGTCTCAGGTCCGCGGACAGGATACGAGTCCCCGTGGCCGCCCGGTCACGCCCGGTCGTCGGCCGGCCGGCGAGCCACCAGGTACGCCTGCGGGGTGGGCTCGGGGCGACCACAGAGCGTCTCCGGGCCGCGCCACATCCGGGCCTGGACCACCAGCCCGGCCTCGTGCAACAGGTCGGCCACCCGATCCGGGCGACGACGGTGGAAGACGAGCGAGACCGGTTCACCCCAGGCGTCGGTACGGTGCGCCGCCTCGTCGCCCTCCTGGAAGGCCAGCAGCACGTGCCCGCCCGGGGCGAGGACCCGGTGGAACTCGGCGAACACCCGGGGCAGCCGGTCGTCCGGGACGTGGATCACCGAGTACCAGGCGACCAGGCCGGCGAGCGTGCCGTCGGGCACGTCGAGGTCGAGCATCGACCCCTCGATGAACCGCAGGTCGGGATGGGCCTGGCGGGCCTGCGCCACCATGCCCGGCGAGAGGTCCAGGCCGGCGACGTCCAGGCCCAGGTCGCGCAGGTGGCCGGTGATCCGGCCGGGGCCGCAGCCGACGTCGAGCACCGGACCGCCGCCACCGGTCCGGACCACCTCGGCGAAGCCGGCCAGCACCGCCCGGTCCCACGGGCGGGTGGACAGTTCGTCCCGCAGCCGCCTCGTGTACTCGGCGGCCATGGTGTCGTACGAGGCGCGGGTGGTGGTGAGGAAGTCGGCTTCGATCATGGACGGGAACCCTACCGGGCGGGGTATCCGGCCACAGTGGATCCCACGACCCCTGCACCCGTTCACCTTTCGCGAGGTCCGCCGGCGTCGCCGTCGGACCCCACCCGCCCGGTGCCACCCACCGACGTGCCGACCCCGTCCAGGTCGTCCAGCCGGCGCAGCGCCGCCCGGGTGGCGTCCGGCCCGGCGGGCAGCAGCGGCAGCCGTACCGCCGGGGTCGGGATCCGGCCCCGCGCGTGCAGCACCGCCTTGACCACCGTGGGGTTGGGTCCGGCGAACAACGCCGCCGACAGGGTCGCCAGCCGGTGCCCGAGCTGCCGGGCCGGGACGGTCTGCCCGCCGCGCCAGAGCATGATGAGCTCGGCGAACCGGTCGGTGGCGAGGTGCGCCGACGACAGGATGCCGCCGTGGGCGCCCAGGGCGAGCAGCGGTGAGAGGAACACGTCGTCGCCGCCGAGCACCGCGAAGCCGGCCGGCGGGTCGGCGAGGAATGCGACCACGTCCCCGTCGATGCCGCCCACCGCGTACTTGACGCCGACGACCCCGGGGATCGCGGCCAGCCGGCGCAGCGCGTCGGCCGACAGCGACTGCCCGGTCCGGTAGGGGACGTGGTACGCGACCAGCGGCACCGGGCTGACCCGGGCCAGGTGGGCGAAGTGGGCGAGCACGCCCTCCTCACCCGGCCGGACGAACGGCGGCACCAGGCAGAGGGCGGCCGTCACCTCCGGGCGGTCGCCGAGGGCGCGCAGCGCGGCGACGGTGTCGGCGCCCACCAGCAGTCGGGCCGACCGCTGCCGGCACACCCCGGCGACGACGTCGACCACCCGCCGGCGCTCCGCGTCGTCGAGCGCGGACGGCTCGCCGGTGGTGCCGAGGGCGACGAGGCCGGCGGCCCCGTCGTCCAGCGTCCGGTGGGCGAGCGCCTCCAGGGCGTCCGCGGCGACCGCCCCGGAGTCGTCGAAGGGCGTGATCAGCGGGACGTGCAGACCGCTCAGCGTCATGACCCCAGCCTGCGCCCGATGACCGGGTAGGACCAGTTCGCGTTCCTCAACGAAATCGTAAGCTGAGCTTATGCTCGATGTCCGCCGCCTGCGCCTGCTGCGCGACCTGGCCCGGCTGGGAACCATCGCCGCGGTCGCCGAGGCGCACACCTACACGCCCTCCGCCGTCTCCCAGCAGTTGGCCGCCCTCCGGCGGGAGGCGGGCGTCCGGCTGCTGGAGCGCGACGGCCGGCGGGTGAGCCTCACCCCGACCGCCGCCGCGCTGGTCCGGCACACCGAAGTCGTCCTCGCCGCCCTCGAGGCGGCCGAGGCCACCCTCGCCGCCGCCCGGACCGGGCTGTCCGGGACGGTACGCATCGGCGCCTACCCGACCGCCGTCCCCACCCTGCTGCCGGCGGCCCTGGTGACGCTCGCCCGGGACCACCCCGCGCTCGACCTGATGGTCACCGAACTGGACCCGGTCGCCATGCCCGACGCGCTGCGCGACCGGCGGCTCGATGTGACCCTCTGGCACGACTACGACGTCGCGCCCGTCGCACCCGACCCGGCGCTGGACTCCACGCCCCTGCTCGAGGAGCCGGTGTTCCTCGCCCTGCCCGCCGACGTCGACGTCGACCCGCACGGTGAACCGATCCGCAGCGTCCGGGACACCGACTGGATCGTGGGCAGCCCGGGGACGCTCTGCCACACCGTGGTGGCGCACGCCTGCCAGCTGGCCGGCTTCACGCCCAGGGTGCGGCACCACGCCGACGACTTCACCGCCATGCTCGCCCTGGTCGGCGCCGGGCAGGGGGTGGCCCTGATCCCGCGGCTGGCCGTGTCGCGGCCACCGGCCGGGGTGCGACTCGTCCCGCTGCCGATCCGGCGGCGGACCCGGCTGGCGTACCGCCGGGGTGCCGGCGACCATCCGGCCGTCGCCGCCTGCGTCGCGGCGATCCGGGCCTCCACCGAGGCCGTCGTCGACACCTGGGCCGCGGCGGGATGACCGCTCCCCGCCCCCGCTACCGCGCGACCCCGGGACGGCGGACGTCGTGCACGTGGTGCGCGATGTCGTGCAGGAAGTAAACCGCGAAGGTCCGTACCGTGAAGACCGAGCCGTTGCTGCGCCGGCCCGGCCGGTCCCACTGGTCCACCCGCACGGCGTCGAAGGCCGCCGCGGTCGCCCCGGCCTCGGCGGCCAACTGATCGGCCACCTCCGCCGGCGCCTGGTGGAAGTAGTCCTCCTCGACGGCGGTCGCGTCCTGGTCCCAGTTCGGGAACATCGGGTCGTCCTGCCCGAGCATCAGCTCCAGCCGCCCGCGGAAGATGCGGCAGGTGTCCCGGACGTGGCAGGCGTACTCGACCGGGGACCACACGGTGGGCTCCGGACGCTCGGCGGCGTCGGCCCGGGAGAGCGCGTCGCGCCAGATCGGGACGGTGGCGCGGAGACGGTCGCCGGTGGTCGCCACGTCCTGCGGGGAGAACCACTCCGCGCACCCCTCGTCGATGACGAAGGTCCAGTCGGCCGTCTCGGGCGGGATGGCGGGCGGCTGCGGCATGGGAGGAGTCTGCCATCCGCGTCGGAGGAGGGACGCCGTGACGCACCCGGACCATCGGCGCTGAGGCACGGCCGGCCGCCCGATAGGGTGGCGTCGGCAGCAGGGCGTACGGGGTGTCGGGAGGTCGTCGTGTCCAGGGACACGGAGCGCAAGCTCGTCGCCTCCAACAAGAAGGCCCGCCACGACTACACGATCCTCAAGACGTACGAGGCGGGGATCGTGCTGGCCGGCACCGAGGTCAAGTCGCTGCGCGAGGGTCGGGTCTCGCTGGTCGACGCGTTCGCCCAGGAGCGCGACGGCGAGATCATGCTGTACGGCCTGCACATCGCCGAGTACGGCTACGGCACCTGGACCAACCACCAGCCCCGGCGGACCCGCAAGCTGCTGCTGCACCGGGTGGAGATCGCCCGGATCCTGGAGAAGCTGCGCGACGGCGGGATCACCCTGGTCCCCCTGTCGATGTACTTCAGCAACGGCTGGGCCAAGGTCGAGATCGGCCTGGCCCGGGGCAGGAAGTCGTACGACAAGCGCCAGGCGCTCGCCGAGCGGGACGCCAACCGGGAGATCGCCCGCGAGCTGGGCCGCCGACTCAAGGGCCGCCGCCCCGCCTGATCAGCACCGCCCCGCGCCGCGCCACCGTTCAACAAGACTTCTTGTACATCATGTCTTGTGGGTCTAGCCTGACGGCATGCCGGAGGACGAGTCGACCCTGCACCTGACCGACCCGCGCGCCATGCGCGCCCTGGCCCACCCCACCCGGCTGCGCCTCCTCGGCGAGCTGCGGGTGCGTGGCCCGCAGAGCGTCGGGATGCTCAGCGAGATCGTCGGCGAGGCGGTCGGCTCGGTCAGCTACCACCTGGGCAAGCTCGCCGAGCACGGCTTCGTGACGGAGGCCCCCGAACACGCGCGCAACCGCCGCGAGCGGTGGTGGCGGGCGGCGCACTCCCGCACCAACTGGGAGCCGGTCGAGATGCTGGCCGACCCGGAACGCAAGCTCGCCTCCGACCTGCTGCGCCGCGCCGCCTTCCAGCGGTACGTGGAGCGGTTCCAGAACTATCTGGAGTCCGAGGCCACCCTCGACCCCGAGTGGGTGCGCGGCACCACGAGCAGCGACCAGATCATGCACCTCACCCCGGACGAGCTGATGGAGCTGCGCACCGAACTCATGGAGCTGGGCGCCCGCTGGCGGGCACGCGGCAACCCCGACCGGCCCGACGCCCGCACCGTCACGCTGATCTGGCAGGCGTACCGGGGGCCGCAGTGAACGCCGCGCCGCGTCGGTGGGCACCCCTGTTCGGCCTGCTCACCGGCCACACGGTCTCGCTCACCGGCAATATGCTCACGTTGATCGCGCTGCCCCTCTACGTGCTGGCCGAGACCGGCTCACCGACGGCCACCGGCCTGACCGGGGCGTTCGCCACCGCCCCCGTCGTGCTGGGCGGCGCCTTCGGTGGCGTGCTCGTCGACCGGATCGGCTACCGGCGGGCCAGCGTCCTGGCCGACCTGGTCTCCTGCGCGACGGTGGCCGCCGTACCGCTGCTCGACGCCACCGTCGGGCTGCCGTTCTGGGGGCTGCTCGCCCTGGTCTTCGCCAGCGGACTGCTGGACACGCCCGGGCAGACCGCGCGGACCGCACTGCTGCCGGAGGCGGCGACCGCCGCCGGGCTGCCCATCGAGCGGGCGATCGGCTGGTTCGAGGCCACCGAACGCGGCGCCCGCCTGATCGGCGCGCCCGTCGCCGGCCTGCTGGTCGCCGCGATCGGCGCGCTGCCCGTGCTGGCGGTCGATGCGGCGACCTTCGCGGTCTCGGCGCTGGCCGTCGCGCTGCTGGTGCCCCGCAACATGCGACCCGCCGAGGCGGCCGGCGCGGAATCCCGCGGCTACTGGCGGGACTTCGCCGCCGGCCTGCGCTTCCTGGTCCGCGAACCGCTGCTGCGCGCGGTGGTGCTGCTGATCCTGGTGACGAACCTCTTCGACGCGACCAAGTCCAGCGTGCTGCTGCCGATCGTCGCCGAACGGGAACTCGGCGGCCCCACCGCGTTCGGTCTGCTGGTCGGGGCGATGGGCGGCGGCGCTCTGGTCGGCTCGCTGCTGTTCAGCGCGATCGGTCACCGGCTGCCCCGCCGCGCCACCTTCGTCACCGCCTTCGCGATCGCCGGCGGCCCGCCGTTCTGGGCGCTGGCCGCCGCCCCACCGCTGCCCGTGGTGGTCGCGGTCTTCGCGGTGGCCGGATTTGCCGCCGGGGCGATCAACCCGCTTATCGGGGCGGTCAAGCTGGAGCGGGTGCCCGCGCACATGCGGGCCCGGGTCTACGGGGTCGTCGGCGCCGGCGCCTGGGCCGCCATGCCGCTCGGCGCGCTCGGCGCCGGCCTGGCCGCGGACCGGTTCGGCACCACCGCCACCCTGCTCACCGTCGGCACCTGCTACCTGCTTGTGGTGCTGACCCCGCTGCTCGGCGGCCCGTGGCGGCGGATGGGCCGGCCGGAGACCGAGCGGGACAAGCGTCCGGACCTGGCCAGCGCCCCGACCTGAGCACCCGCCCGCGCCGGGCGTGCGGGCCGGGCACTGGCGGCCGGAGCGGTCAGGCGGCCAGCGCGGCGCTGATCGCGCGCACCTGCTCCGGCGCGATCGAGACCCAGAACCGCCCGTCGTGGCAGCCGGTGGAGATGCGCACCACGCCCGGGTCGGGCAACCGGTCCCGCCATGCGCGCACCGCCGGGGTGAACGGGTCGTCCGCGCCGATCGCCACCCGCAGCGGCAGCCCGGCGAACTCCCGCGCGCGGGCCACCACGTCGTAGCGGTCCCACTCCCCCGGCGAGTCGTACGCGCCGGGGTTGACCGCGCGGGCGTCGGCGTAGGAGTGGAAGATCGCCGGCGAGGTGGCGACCACGGCCCGGAACAGCTCGGGACGGATCAGCGCGCAGAGCAGCGCGCCGTAGCCGCCCATCGACCAGCCGGCCACCGCGACCCGCTCGGTGCGCAGCCCCCGCGACGCCAGCAGCGGCAGGAACTCTCCGGTCAGCATCGCCAACGGGTCGTCGTCCGGGTGCGGGTGCCAGTACCCGTCGCCGCCGTCCACGGCGGCCAGCGCGAACGGGCGGCGCCGGCACGGACCGCGCCGGCGATGAACGCCGGATAGTCGCCGTTGCCCACCGCTGCCGCCGCGTCGCTGGCGTACCCGTGCAGGGCGAGGCAGACCGGTAGCCGGGCGCCGGGCGTGTACCCCGGCGGGTAGGACAGCGCGAAGGAGACCTCCCGGCGTCGCGCCGCGGAGCGGAAGGTGCCGCCGATCCGCGGTCCGGGCGCGGCCCGCAGGCCGTCGGGCGGAGCCTCGGCCGCGCACCGGCCGAGCGCCTGGTTCAGCACGGACCTGCCGGGCAGCACGCGCGCGTCGACCAGGGCGACGCCGCCGGCGGCGGCGCCGAGCGCGGCACCCATCCAGGTGAGCGCGCGGCGTCGGGTGATCGGCACCCGGTCACGGTAGACGCCGGTCCGGCGCGCGGTCCCGCGCCGGGCGGGGCCGGGCGGGCTGTTCCGCCCGGTCCGGCATAGACTCGCGGCATGAGGCTGACAGCGTGACCAGCGGATCATCCGTGCCACCGGGTCACGTCTGCTGGACCTTCGACGACCTGGCCGTCTTCGACGCCCGGGCACAGCGGTTCCTCCTCGCCGGCCTCGACGCCGGCGAGCGGGTCCTCTACGTCACCGCCGAGCCGGAGGACGTCGCCGTCGCACGGTGGCGGGCCGTCCCGCGGCTGCGCGAGGCGCTGCGCGCCGGCGCGGCGGAGGTGGTGTCGGTGCCCGGCACCTACGGCGAGGAGTACGTCGTCGACCCGGCCACCCAGGTCGCCACCTACGCCGCGCTGACCGACGCGGCCCTCGCCGACGGCCACACCGGCCTGCGGGTGGCCGCCGACGCGACGACGCTGGTGGTCACCGCCGAGCAGCGCGACGCCTTCACACGCTACGAACACCTGGTCGACCGGTTCATGCGCGTCCGGCCGATGTCCGCCGCCTGCGGGTACGACCGGCGGGTGCTGGACGACCGGGCGATCGAGGAGCTGGCCTGCCTGCACCCGGCGTCCGACCCGGGCGCCACCCTGTTCCACCTGTACGCCGGGCACGACGACCTGGTCCTCACCGGCGAGCTGGACACGTCCAACCACGACACCTTCGCCACCGCGCTGACCCACGCCGACGCCGGCGACGGGACCGGTGAGCTGGTGGTACGCGCCGACGAGCTGCGGTTCATCGACTATCGGAACCTGGTGCACCTGCACCGGCACGCCGAGCGTCGCGGCGGGACCGTGGTCCTGCGCACCGCGCTGGCGCCCGCCGCCCGGCTGGTCGAGCTGCTGGGGCTGTCGCGGATCCGGGTGGAGGTGGCCTTGTGAGGACCGGCGCGGCCGCCGGGCACCACGGGTACTACCACGAGGCCGTCTGCTACGGCTCCGACGAGGAACTCCTCGCGGTCGTGCTGCCCTTCCTGCGCGGCGGGGTGTCCGCCGGCGAACCGACGCTGGTGGCCTTCGGCGAGCGCAACACCGCGCTCGTGCGCTCGGCACTGGGCCCCGACTCCGGGGTGTCGTTCGTCGGTGGGGGCGACGTGTACGCCCGGCCGACGGCGGCGATCAGGTCGTACCGGCGGCTGCTGGCCGACCACGTGGCCGCCGGGGCGGGGCAGATCCGGATCATCGGTGAGCTGCCACCGTCCGCGTTCGGCCCCACCTGGGACTGGTGGGCCCGCTACGAGTCGGCGATAAACCACGCGTACGACGACTACCCGCTCTGGAGCATGTGCGCGTACGACACCCGGACCACCCCGGCCGCGATGCTGGCGGACGTGGCCCGCACCCACCCGCGTACGGCCATGCCGGACGGGCGGCACGTGCCGAACGAGGTCTACACCGCGCCCGAGGCGTACCTGCGGGAGAACCGGCCGATGGTGCCGGACCCGTTGCAGGCGACCGCCCCGGCCGTCGAGCTGGACGACCCGACACCGGCGCAGGCCCGCGAGGCGGTGCACGAGGCCGGTCGTGGCCGACTGAAGGTCGACGACGTGGACGACCTGGCCGTAGCCGTGAGCGAGGTGGTGACCAACGCGCTGCGGCACGGGCTGCCGCCGGTGCGATTGCGGCTCTGGACCGGCGAGGACCGGATCGTGGTGACGGTCGAGGACGGTGGTGGCGGGCCGAGCGACCCGTACGCCGGCCTGCTCCCCGCACGGGGCGCGGCCGCTGGCGGTCTCGGGTTGTGGATCACCCACCAGTCCTGCAACCACGTCGCGATGCATCGGGGAGCTGACGCCTTCACCCTGCGGCTGACCGCCGGCAACCCACACTTCGCGCTCTGACCCGCGGCGGCCGACCCGGCCTGCGCCACGGCGGGTCAGTCGCGCAGCAGGTCCGCGTGGACGGCGCGCAGCCGGTCGACCGCCCGGTCGCTGCCCGGCGGCACCCGCCGGTCCAGCTCGGCCCAGGCCTCGGCGAGGGCGGCGGTGACCGCGCGCAGCTCGGCGGCGTGCCGGCGGGCACCCTGCCGATGCGCCTCCTCCAGACGGCGGGCCCACCCGGCGGTGACGGCGGCGAGCCGCTCGCCGTCGGCGCGTGCCTGCGCGGCGGTGCGGGCGGCGGCGGCGGCTGGCACGATCGCGGCGACCGGACGGGGATCGCCGTCGCGGGTGACCAGGGTGACC
Source organism: Micromonospora sp. DT47 (assembly GCF_049844475.1). Taxonomy (NCBI): domain Bacteria; kingdom Bacillati; phylum Actinomycetota; class Actinomycetes; order Micromonosporales; family Micromonosporaceae; genus Micromonospora; species Micromonospora sp. DT47. The sequence continues at coordinate 27,624 of NZ_JBNCLC010000029.1, forward strand.
GTGTCGGTCAGCTCGGCCATCGCGATCAGTTGGGTCAGCCGGGTGCGCAGCTCGCGCAGCGGCACGGAACGGGGTCGACCACTGTGGTGGGTCAGCGCGGGGGCAGCCATGACGCCATGCTGCGGTCCGGGTACGACATTTACCGCCGTGACGCTGTCGTCCACCGCCGACGGGACCGGCCACCGCGATGGAAGCGTCGACGGCCGCGCCCACCGTGGGGGCGGGGTGGGCGGCGGCCCACCCCGCCCCGGCCGGTCAGCTCGCCTGCAGGGTCACGTCGTCGAGGACGAAGCTGGTCTGCAGGGACGAGTCCTCGGTGCCGGTGAACTTGAGGGTGACGGTCTGGCCGGCGTACGCGCCGACGTTGAACGAGCGCGGCAGGTAGCCGCTGGCGGCGTTGAGGTTCGAGTACGTCGCCAGGGTGGTGGTGCCGACCTGGACGGTCAGCTTGTCGTACGCCGTGCCGGTGGTGGTCTCCGCGGTGTCGATGTGCAGGTGGAAGGCAAGGGTGTAGGTCGAGCAGCCGGCCGGCACGGTCACCGGCTGGGAGAGCGTGTCGGTGTGGGTGCTGCCGTACCCGTCCAGCCACGCCTTGTACGAGCCGGTCCGGGCCGGCTGGCTGGTCGAGTTGGTGATCACGCCCGAGGTGGCGGTCCACGGCGTGCTGCCGGACTCGAAGCTGCTGTTGCCGATCACCTGGCCGCCGGAGCAGCCGCCGGTGCCGGTCACGGTGAGGCTGTAGGTGGCGGTGCGGGTGACCGACCCGGTGCCGGTGACCGTGATGGTGAAGGTGCCGGTGGTGGTGGTCGACGAGGCGCTGACGGTCATGGTGGCGGAGCCGCCCGAGGTGACCGAGGACGGGCTGAACGACACCGTCACGCCACTGGGCGCGCCGGAGGCGCTCAGCGCCACCGTCTGCGCGCTGCCGCTGGTGGTGGCGGTGCTGACCGCGGCGGTGGTGGACGCGCCCCGGGCGACGCTGCCGGAGGTCGGGCTCACCGACACCGAGAAGTCGTTGGTCGGGGTGCCGGTGCCCACCGCGAGCTGCCAGATGGCGTACGCGACGCCGTCGGCGCTGCGGTTGAGCACGGTGGCGTTGATGTTGCTGGTGGTGTCGCAGGAGCGGTGGTAACAGCCGTCGTACGCGGCGCCGGCGGTGCCGCCCCACTTGGCGGCCTGGGTGCTGGTCTTGCGGGCGCTGGCGCCGGCGGCGTACCCGGAGGTCGGGATGCCGCCCTGCTGGAACGAGTAGTCGTCCGAGCGGCCCTGGCCCTCGACGTTCTCCTCCGGCTGGAGGCTCAGCGAGTCCCAGTACGCCTTCAGCGGCGCCGCGGTGGTGGAGGTGATGCGGTTGATGAAGTAGCCGCCGTTGGGCGAGCCGACCATGTCGAAGTTGTGGTAGCTCTTGATGTAGCTCTTCTGGGTGGCGCTGAGCGAGTTGACGTAGAACTCGGAGCCGTTGAGCCCCTGCTCCTCGTCGGTCCACCAGGCGAACCGGACCCGCTTGGTCATGGTCGGGTTCTGCTGGGCCAACACCAGCGCGTTCTCCAGCAGGGTGGCCGAGCCGGAGCCGTTGTCGTTGATCCCCGGGCCGGCGGAGACGCTGTCCAGGTGGGCGCCGAACATGACGACCTGGTCGGCGGGGCCGTTCGGCCACTCGGCGATCAGGTTGTTCGACGGGTACGTGCAGTTCGAGCAGTACTGCTCGGTGACCGTGTAGCCGGCGGCCTGAAGCTTGGTCCTGAGGTAGCTGACCGAGGCGGTGTAACCGGCCGAGCCGGCCCGCCGGGTGCCGCCGTTGTTGGTGGCGATGGTGTTGAGCTGGGTCAGGTGGGCCTGGACGTTGGTCACCGAGATGTCCGGTGCGGCGAGTGCGACGGCCGGGGCGGCCGCCGGCCGGGCCGTCGTGGTGGCCGAGGCCGGTTGCGCGGCCAGGGTCATCGTCACCGCGGTGAACACGGCGAGGGCGATGCCCTTGGTCGGCGTGCTGCGTCTCATGCGAGCTCCTCGTGGGGGTCGACGGGGCGTGACCGGGGGTGACCGGATCCGTGACGGAGGTCTGATCGGGGTGAGCGGGACCCCCGCGACCCGGGGTGGGGCCGCGACGGTCACACCGGGCAATGAAACACTTACATATATCAATCTTCCGGTCAACCGGCCGAGCGATGTCACAATCCCGCCCGCTCCGGCGCACCCGCGGTCGGCGCCGGCGGCCGCGCGGAGGGTCCGCGACGACCTGCGCGCCCTCGCCGAGGCGGACCCCGCCCGACCGGCCCGACCCGACGCACCGGAGCCCGCCCGATCGGCCCGACCGGGCACACCGGCTGCCGCCCGGGAGACCGGACCCGGCGCACCGGTCGCCGCCCGGTCGGGGCTTGGCGCGCCGGTCCGGGACCGCGAGGAGGACGGCGCGACCGCCGCCAGCCTCCTCCCGGCCCGACCCGACCCTCGCTGACCGGCGACGACACCGGCCACCGACACCACCGGCAGCGGTAACCTCCGCGTGTACACACCACGCGTATACACGCTGTGTATAGTCGCCGGCATGTCCATCGGTCAGACCTTCCTCGGCCTGCTGGAAGCAAGCCCCCGGCACGGCTACGACATCAAGCGTTTCTACGACGAACGCTTCGGCCACGCCCGCCCCCTCGCCTACGGCCAGGTCTACGCCACCCTGTCCCGGCTGCTGCGCGGCGGCCTCGTCCAGGTCGAGGCGGTCGAGCCCGGCGAGGGACCGGACCGCAAGCGGTACGCGATCACCGACGCCGGCGTCACCGACGTACGGCAGTGGCTGTCCACTCCGGAGAAGCCCGAGCCGTACCTGCAGAGCACCCTCTACACCAAGGTCGTCCTCGCCCTGCTCACCGGACGCGACGCGGCCGACCTGCTGGACGTGCAGCGCGCCGAGCACCTGCGGCTGATGCGGGAGCTGACCCGCCGCAAGCGCGACGGCGACCTCGCCGAGCAGCTGATCTGCGACCACGCCCTGTTCCACCTCGAGGCCGACCTGCGTTGGCTGGAGCTGACCGCCGCGCGCCTCGACGAGCTGGCCGCGCAGGTGCGCCGATGAGCGCCACCCCGCTGCTGGTCGCCGAGGACCTGCACCGCCGCTTCGGCGAGACCGTGGCACTGGCCGGCGCCTCCCTGCGCGTCGACCCGGGCGAGGTCGTCGCGGTGATGGGCTCGTCCGGCTCCGGCAAGTCCACCCTGCTGCACTGCCTCGCCGGCATCGTCCGCCCGGACGGCGGTCGGGTCCGGTTCGACGGGCGGGACCTGGCCACGCTCTCCGACGCCGAGCGCAGCGCGCTGCGCCGCGAGGCGTTCGGGTTCGTGTTCCAGTTCGGCCAGCTGGTGCCCGAGCTGACCTGCCTGGAGAACGTCGCGCTGCCGCTGCGGCTGGCCCGCATCGGCCGCCGCGAGGCCGAACGGCGCGCCCTCGACCAGCTGACCCGGCTGGAGGTCGCCGACGTGGCCGGCAAGCGGCCCGGCGAGGTCTCCGGCGGCCAGGGGCAGCGGGTGGCGGTGGCCCGGGCGCTGGTCACCCGACCGCGGGTGGTCTTCGCCGACGAGCCGACCGGCGCGCTGGACTCGCTCAACGGCGAGCGGGTGATGCGGCTGCTCACCGAGGCCGCCCGGGAGACCGGCGCCGCGGTGGTGCTGGTGACCCACGAGGCGCGGGTTGCCGCGTACTCGGATCGGGAGGTCGTGGTGCGCGACGGCCGCACCCGCGACCTGGAGCCGGTCGCGTGAGCCCGCTGCGGCGGTGCCGCGGCGCGGCGGCCGACCTGGTGATGGGCGCCCGGATGGCGGTCACCGGCGGGCGGGACGGCTGGACCCGGGCGGTGCTCACCGCCCTGGGCGTGGGCATCGGCGTGGCGCTGCTGCTGCTCGCCGCGTCCGTGCCCGGGGCGCTGCAGGCCCGGCAGGCGCGCGGCGACGCCCGCGACGACCTGCGCATGGGCGGGCAGCTCGCCGCGGCCGCCGACACGCTGCTGGTGTCCCCCGTGGACACCGAGTTCCGCGGCCGTCCGGTACGCGGCCGGCTGGTCCACCCGGAGGGGCCTGACGCGCCCGTCCCGCCGGGGCTGACCGCGCTGCCCGCGCCGGGCGAGGTGGTCGCCTCCCCCGCCCTGCGGGACCTGCTCGACTCCCCGGACGGCGCGCTGTTCGCCCCCCGGCTCACCGGGGCGCGGGTGACCGGCACGATCGCCGACCAGGGGCTTTCCGGCCCCCGTGAGCTGGCGTTCTACCTGGGCAGCGACCGGCTGAGCACGGAGCAGGGCGCGACCCGGCTGGACGCCTTCGGCGGCGGGCTGCCCGGCGAGGGCTTCGGCCCCGTGCTGATGCTGCTGGTGTCGGTCATCTTCGTCGTCCTCCTGCTGCCCATCGCCGTGTTCCTCGGCGCCGCGGTCCGCTTCGGCGGCGAGCGCCGCGACCGGCGGCTCGCCGCGCTGCGCCTGGTCGGCGCGGACGCGGCGATGGTCCGGCGGATCGCCGCCGGCGAGGCGGCCACCGGCGCGCTGCTCGGCGTCGCGGTCGGCGGGCTGCTCTTCGCCGCCGGCCGCCAACTCGTCCCGCTGGTCACCCTCTGGGACATCAGCGTGTACGCCGCGGACGTCCGCCCACCGCTGCCCCTGGTGGCGATCGTCGCCCTCGCCGTACCGGCGCTCGCCGTGCTGGTGGCGATGGTGGCGCTGCGCGCGGTCGTGGTCGAGCCGCTCGGGGTGACCCGGCGCGGCACACCGGTCCGCCGGCGGCTCTGGTGGCGGCTGCTGCTGCCCGCCACCGGAGCGGCCCTGCTGCTGCCGCTCACCGGCCTCCGCTCCGGCGGCGCCGACGTCACCCGGTGGCAGGTGCCGACGGGCGCGGTGCTGCTGCTCGTCGGCACGGTCGCCCTGCTGCCCTGGGTCACCGAGCTGCTGGTACGCCGGCTGCGCGGCGGGCCGGTGGCGTGGCAGCTCGCGGTCCGGCGGATGCAGCTGGACACCGCCACCTCCGCCCGGCTGGTCAACGGCATCGCCGTCGCGGTGGCCGGCACCATCGGCCTGCAGATGCTCTTCGCCGGGGTGGCCCGCGACTTCACCACCGTCACCGGCCAGGACCCCTCCCGAGCGCAGCTGCAGGTGCAGCTGGCCGCCCGTCCGGACGCGGCCGAGGCGGCCCGTCTTCTCGGCGCGGCGACCGGGGTCACCGGCGTGACCAGCACCCTGGTCACGGTGGCCGCCCTGGACGGGACGGATCGCGCCGCCACCGAGCTGCGGATCGGCGACTGCGCCGTGCTGGCCGAGTTCGCCCGGATCGACCGGTGCGCCGACGGCGACGTCTTCCTGGTCCCCTCCCCGGACGGCGGCGCGGTCACCGTCACCCCGGGCACCCGGCTGACCGTCGACGGAACGGCCCGGTGGCGGGTGCCCCCCGGCGCCCGGGCGGTGCCGTCCCGGCCGGACCCCGCCGGCTGGGAGAACGGCGGGGTGCTGCTCACCCCGGGCGCCGCCGCCGGGACCACGTTCGGCCCGCTGCGCGCGGACACCTTCCTCCGGCTCGACCCGGAGGTCCCCGACGCGGTGGAGCACGTCCGCAACGCGGTCGCCGCCGCCGACCCGACGGCGCACGTCAGCGTCCTCTCCGGCACCATCGAGGACGGGCGGTTCACCGACGTGCGCCGGGGGCTGTACATCGGCGTGGTGGTCACCCTCCTGCTGATCGGGGTGAGCATGCTGGTCGGCACGCTGGAGCAGCTGCGCGAGCGTCGTCGGCTGCTGGCCATGCTGGTGGCCGTGGGCACCCGACGGGCCACGCTCGGCTGGTCGGTGCTCTGGCAGACCGCCGTGCCGGTGCTGGTCGGGCTGGGCCTGGCGGTCGTCTTCGGCCTCGGATTCGGCGCCGCCCTGCTGCGGATGGTGCAGGCACCGGTGACCGTCGCCTGGCCGGTGGTCGGGCTCTCGGTCGCGCTCGGCGCGGCGACGGTGCTGCTGGTCACCGGGTTGAGCCTGCCCGTGCTCTGGCGGCTGACCCGCCCGGACGGGCTGCGTACCGAGTGACCGGGACCGGGCCGCTCCCCGCGGCGGGGGCGGCCCCGGGCAGGATGGGGTCATGCGCCTGGTGTCCCTGCTCCCCTCCGCCACGGAGATCGTCTACGCCCTCGGCCTCGGCGACGACCTGGTCGGGGTGACCTTCGAGTGTGAGGTGCCGGCCGCCGGCCGGGCCGGAAAGACCGTCGTGGTCGGCGGCACGGACACCCGGGGGATGACGCCGGGCGAGATCGACGCGCACGTCCGCGCGCAGCTCGCCGCCGGCGCCGACCTCTACACCCTGCACGCCGACGCGCTCGCCGGCCTCGACCCGGAGCTGATCCTCACCCAGGACCTGTGCCGGGTCTGCGCGCTGCCCTCGGGGCACGTCTCCGACGCCCTGGACCACCTGGGCTGCCGCGCCGACGTGCTCTCGCTCGACCCGTACACCCTGGACGAGGTGCTGGAGAGCATCCTCGCGGTGGGCGCGGCGGCAGGCGTACCGGATCGGGCCCGGGCCCTGGTGGGCGTGCTGCGGGACCGGCTCGCGGCGGTCGCGGCGGCGATCGCCGGCCGTCCCCGGCCCCGGGTGGCGGTGGTGGAGTGGACCGACCCGCCGTTCACCGCCGGGCACTGGATCCCCGACCTGGTCCGCGCCGCCGGCGGCGAGCCGGTGGCCACCCGGCCGGGCGCCCGCTCGGTGCAGGTGCCCTGGTCCGAGCTGCGCGACGCGGCCCCGGACGTCGTGCTGGTCACCCCCTGCGGCTTCCGCCTCGACGGCGCGGTGGCACAGGCCGCCACCGTCGCCCCGCGGTTCCCCGGCACGCCGGTCTGGGCGGTCGACGCGGACGCCCTGATCGTCCGCCCGGGTCCGCGTCTGGTCGACGGCGTCGAGGCGATCGCCGCCGTGCTGCACCCGGACGCGGCGCCCGCCGCGCCGGCCGGCGCGGTCGCCCGGGTGGCCTGAGCCGTCCGGACCGGGCGCGGCCCCGTCGGCCGGACCGCCGGGAGCGCCGCTGTCAGCCGGCGCCGGCGATGAGCGCCTCCGCCGACGTGGTCCGGGCGTAGAGCAGGAAGCGGCCGACCCGGTGGGTGCTCACCAGACCGGCGTCACGCAACGCGGTGAGGTGCGCCGAGACCGTCCCGGGGGCCAGCTCGCAGCGCCGGGCCAGCTCGGTCGTCGAGGTCGGCACGGCCAGCTCGTGCAGCAGGGTGGCCCGGGTACGCCCCAGCACCCCGCTCAGCGCCTGCCCCGGCGGCGTCGCGGCGCGCTCCCACAGGGTCGCCACCGCCGCGGCCGGGTAGCGCAGCGTGGGCTGACCGGACCCCCCGATCAGGTTGGAGAACGGGCGCGGCCAGGTGAAGACCGACGGCACCAGCAGCACCCCGCGACCGTCCAACCGCACCGAACCGGAGGTGGTGACGTGGTCGACGCGCAACGTGCCGTCGTGCCAGGAGACGTACCGGTCGAGGTGGTTGAGCAGGCCGTGCACCCCGTCGTCGGCCATCCGGCGGGCCCCGACCAGCACCTCCCGCTCCAGCAGCGTCCGCATCCGCGGCCAGTACGGGGCCAGCGCGACCTCGGCATAGGCGCGGATCTGCCCGGCGAGCCGGACCAGCCCCGCCTCGGGGTCGGCGTGCAGGGCGGCCAGCCGCGGCGTCCGCGGCACCGGGTCCCGGTCGAGGCAGGCGCGGACCACGTCCGGCGGGGTGGCGGTGAGGGCGGCCAGCTCCAGGTCGAGGGTGGGCTGCGAGGTGGTCGGCGGTGGGCAGACGAAGGACGGGATGACCACCGTGGGCACCGGCACCAGGTCGGCGAAGAGTCCCCAGTCCAGCGCGGCCAGCTCCGCTCCGACCCGGCGCGCCCAGGGCAGGTGGACCGGGAAGTGGCCCGGCTCCTTGACCACCCGCACGCTGGCCACCGCCTCCCACAGCGGCGACACCGCGAACCTGGTGTTGGCCAGGTCCGCCACCGACAGCGCGGCGTGCAGCACCCCTCGTCCCCCGTCCGTTCGCCCCACGCGGATTAGCCCTCAGCCGAATTCATCGACCGCTGCCGGACGCCCGGGGCATGGTGACCGGCATGGCCACCGACACGCGCCCGACCTCCCGCTGGTCCCGCGCCTTCCGTCAGTTGTACGCCGTCAGCGTCGTCGGCAGCATCGGCCAGCAGGTGGTCCTGCTGGCGGTGCCGGTGCTCGCCGTCGCCGTCCTGCACGCCACTCCCGGACAGGTGGGGTTGCTCGGCGTGCTGGGCACCGCCGCCTTCCTGCTGATCGGCCTACCCGCCGGGGTGTGGGTGGACCGGGCGGACCGCCGTACCGTCATGATCGGCGCCGATCTGGTCCGGGCCGCGCTGTTCGCCTCGGTTCCGGTGGCCTGGTGGGCCGGCTGGTTGACCATCGGGCAGCTCTACCTGGTGGTCCTGCTCACCGGTGCCGCCACGGTCTTCTTCGACGTCGCCGAGCAGAGCTACCTGCCGGCGGTGGTCGGCCGGGAGCGGCTGGTGGCGGCGAACTCGGTGCTGATGAGCACCGGCGCCACCGTCCAGATCGGTGGCCGGGCGCTCGGCGGTTTCCTGGTACAGCTGCTCTCCGCGCCGCTGGCCCTGGTCCTCAACGCGGGCGCGTACCTGGTCTCCGCGGTCATCCTGAGCCGGCTGCGGTCCGACGCCGGGCCGGCCCGGGACGCCGACCGGCACGGCGACGGCTTCGGGCGGCAGCTCGGCGAGGGGGTACGCCACGTCCTGGGCAGCCCGCTGCTCCGGCCCCTGGCGCTCTCGCTGGCCAGCATCAACCTCACGGTCAACCTGATGACCACCATGCTTCCGGTGGTCTTCCTGCGCGAACTGGGCCTCGGCGCCGGCGCGCTCGGGCTGTTCCTCGGTGCGGGCGGGGTCGGCGCGCTGCTCGGCGCGTTGACCGCCCGACCGCTGGCCGACCGGATCGGCCACGGTCGGGCGCTCTGGCTGCCCGGGCTGATCGTGGCGCCGCTGGGCGCGCTGGTGCCGCTGGTCGACACCGGGCCGGCGCTCTGGCTGGCCGCGCTCGGTTGGTCGGCCATCGCCTGGCGCACCGGGATCGGCAACGTGATCGGCGTCAGCCTGCGGCAGCGCTGCACCCCGGACGCCCTGCTCGGGCGGATGAACGCGGTGTTCCGCTTCCTGCTCTTCGGGGCGATCACGGTCGGTGCCGCGCTCTCCGGCCTGCTCGGCCAGTGCGTCGGCGTGCGCACCACGCTCTGGGTCGGCGCCGGCAGCGCGGCCCTGACCTGGCTGCCGGTGTTCTGCTCCCCACTGCGCAGGCTCACCGAACCGCCGGCCCTCCCCGCACCGGACGGCTCACCGCTCGTCCACGCGGCACGCGACTAACTGTTACTGCCGTGTTACCCGACGGCGAGACCACTGTGGCACTCCCGCCCGACCGTCGACCTCAACGGACGCCTCGACGCAGGCGACCGAGTGACACAGGGAGGACATGATGGGATCCAGGAAGACACTGGCCGCGCTCGCGGTGCTGATCACCGGTCTGCTGGTGACCGCGACGGCACCCGCTGTCGGCGCGGTGGCCGGCCGCCCGGCGGCCGCGTCGCGCACGCTGGCCACGACCGCCGCGCCGTACTGCGGCATCACCTGGGGCAGCACCGCGAAGTCGGGCGGCGCGTTGAGCACCGCGTCGCTGCTGACCACCCGCACCGGGCGGCACGACTGCTGGGACCGGCTGGTCTTCGAGTTCAACGGCTCGGCCAAGGGCTTCTCCGTCGCCTACGGCGAGACGTGGACCGAGGGGCAGGGGCTGGCGCTGTCGCCGTACACCGCGGGTGGGGCTTTGCTGCGGGTGACGCTGCGCGAGCCGGCGATCAGCTACCCGTACCGGTCCGGGCAGCACGTGGCCACCGTGGTGGGCTACCGGACGCTGCGGGACGTGGTGTACGGCGGGACGTTCGAGGGCTACAGCACCTTCGCCGTCGGCGTACGGGCGAAGCTGCCGTTCCGGGTGTTCGTACTCGCCGGCCCCGGCACGCACAGCCGGATCGTGCTCGACGTCGCCCACCAGTGGCAGCAGTGACCGCCCGTCGGGACGGGGGCACGGCGCCGACCGGCCCCCGTCACCGGCCGTTGCGGCAGGGCCGGCCCGCACACCCTCGGGACTACTCTGAGGAGGTCATGGACGGCCGCGTGCTGCTGATCGAGGACGATGCCTCCATCCGGGAGGTCACCGCCCTCGGTCTGCGCCGGGCCGGCTTCTGGGTCAGCACCGCGGTCGACGGGCGCGCCGCCCTCGCCGCCTGGCGGGCCCAGCCCGTCGACCTGCTCGTGCTGGACGTGCTGTGGAACCACTCCCACCTCGGCGACTCCCGGCTGGTCGACGTGGCGATGCAGCGGCTGCGGGCCACAGTGGAGGACGACCCGGCCGCACCCCGGCCGATCCGCACCGTACGCGGGGTCGGCTACCAGCTCTCCACCGGTTGACAGGGGGATGTGATGGCCACGGGCGCCGTACCGCCGGGGCGTCTCCGACGCCGGTTGACGGTGGCGTTCGTCCTGGTCGCCGGGATCTCCGCCGGGGTGCTCGCCGGCGGGTCGTACCTGATGCTCCGGCAGGCCCGGCTGGACGGCTCGGTGCAGCGGGCGGCGGCCGACGCCCGCTACCAGCTGGTGCTGGCCGGGCAGTTCGTCCCGCTGACCGACGGCCGCCGGGCCGAACTGCTGGCCAGCTTCGAGGGCAGCGGGCGGCACGTGCTGCTGGTCGCCGGGGACACCGAGGCGTCCAACCCGGCGTACGACCCGCGCCCCGGCCGCGAGCTGCGCGACGCCGTCGCGCAGGGGCAGCTCGGGTACGAGCGCTCCGGCGGCGACGGTCGACCGCACCTGCTGGTGGTGGGCGGCCGGATTCCCGGCTCCACCGCCGAGCTGTACGCGGTCACCGACGAGGACGACCTGATGGGCGGCCTGGAGCAGCTGCGCACCGCGCTGGCCATCAGCTGGGTGGCGGTGGTGACCCTCGCCGCGGTCGTCGGCCACACCCTGGCCCGGCGCACCCTCGAACCGGTGGGTCGGGCCAGCACGGCGGCCCGGGCGGTGGCCGAGGGGCTGCTGGCCACCCGGCTGCCGGTCCGCGGCCGGGACGAGTTCAGCGACTGGGCCGCCGCGTTCAACGAGATGGCGCAGGCGTTGCAGAACAAGATCGACGACCTGTCCCGTGCCGAGGCGCGGGAACGGCGGTTCACCGCGGACGTCGCGCACGAGCTGCGTACCCCGGTCACCGCCCTGGTGGCGGCGGCCTCGCTGCTGGCCGACCAGCTCGACGCGCTGCCCGGCGACGCCCGGCGCGCCGCCGAGCTGCTGGTGGCGGACGTGGTGCGGCTGCGCGCCCTGGTCGAGGAGCTGATGGAGATCTCCCGGCTGGACGCGGGGCGGGAACCGCTCGCCGTCGGGTTGGTCCACGCGCTCGGCCTGCTGCGCGACCTGGTCGACGCACACGGCTGGTCGGATCGGGTGCGGGTGGACGGCGACGCAGTCACGGTCCGCACCGACCCGCGCCGGCTGGAGCGGGTGCTGGCCAACCTGGTCGGCAACGCCGTCGCGCACGGCGAGGGCGAGCTGCGCGCGCGGGTCACCGTCGCCGGCCCGCTGCTGGTGTACGAGGTGAGCGACCAGGGGCCGGGCATCGCCCCCGAACACCTGCCGCACCTGTTCGACCGGTTCTACAAGGCCGACCCGGCCCGCTCCGGTCGGGGCAGCGGGCTGGGCCTGGCCATCGCCCGGGAAAACGCCCGGCTGCTCGGCGCCCGGCTCACCGTCCAGAGCATCCTCGGCGTCGGCACCACGTTCCGGCTGGCACTGCCCATGGACGGTGCCCCGTGAAGCGACTCGCCGTCCTGCTCACCACCGTCGCGCTGCTGGCCGCCGGCTGCGCCGACCCGCGCTCGGGCACCCTCGGACCGGCCCCCACCGCCGCGCCGCCACCCGCGGCGCCGACCGCCGCCACACCGGCCACCGTCCCGACCACCGCACCGGCCCGGACCACCGGCCCGCCGCCCACCCCCGCCTCGCCGGCTCCCCGGCCGCCCACCGCCCGCACCGCGACGCCGGACCCGACCGGCACCGTCGCCCTGCAACTCTGGTTCGTCCGCGACGGCACCGTCGCGCCGACCCGGCGCAACCGGCCCGCCACCGTCGCCACCTCCCGCCTGGCGCTCACCGAACTGGCCGCCGGCCCCACCCCGGCGGAGGCGGCCACCGGCCTGGCCACCCTGATCCCGGCCGGCGTCGAGGTGGCCCGGATCGCCGACGGCACCGCCACCGTCGTCCCGCCCGCCTCCTTCGCCGACCCGGATCCCCGGACGCTGCGGCTGCGGCGGGCCCAGGTGGTCTGGACCCTCACCCAGTTCCCCACCGTGCGCCGGGTCGCCTTCACCGGCGGGACGAGCGACGTCGTCCTGGCCCGGTCCGACCTGGCCGACCTGCTGGCGCCGATCGTCGTCACCGAACCGGCCGTCGGGCAACGGGTCGCCGGAACGGTCACCGTCGCCGGCACCGCCGACGTGTACGAGGCCACCGTCTCGGTCCGGGTCCTCGACGGCGCTGGCCGGGTGGTCGGCGCCGGCTTCACCACCGCCACCTGCGGCAGCGGCTGCCGCGGCGACTACCGGACCACGGTGGCGTACCGACTGGCCGCGCCGGGAGGCGGCGCGATCGAGGTGTACGAGGTCTCGCCGCGCGACGGCTCCCGCCAGCACGTGGTGACCATTCCGGTCGTCCTTGCCGCCACCACCTGATCAGCCCACCGGCACCGCCGTACACATGGCTGCCCCGGGCGAGAGCAAACCGGCGAGGCAGCTACGCAGCCGCCAAGGTGAGGCGGCCGGCCGCCGGCGAAGTTGACCCTCCTATTCCCGCCAAGTGGGTGAGTTCAGGCGTTTGCGAGCAGATGTGTGGGTGGGGGCGTAGTCGATCTTCCAGTCGGCGTAGACGCCGAGGGTGTCGTCGGCGAGGCAGTGTAGGCCGACGCTCATGAATGACTGCTGTCTCATCGGGTACGCGGGCTGCGATACGCGAGGGATACAAGCCGGGAGACGCCCCGCGTCGCTGCACTGCCGGGCCACCCGACCCATTGTTGGGTGTGGAACTTCTTGGCTGATCTGACGTATGCGAGAAGGGAGGCCTGCGATGAAGTACAGAATCCTACAAGGGTTGAAGAGGAAGGCGAGTTCGATTGTGGTGCGCCGCAGGCGCAAGGATTCCGTGATCAACAAGCCGACCGCCGCCAGAAGACCCGGCAGGCGTTTTCAATGAGGGCGCGATCCGCCGGGGGCTGATGGCCGCCCGGCCGGCGGCGACAAGGGCGTGTTTCTCGGATGTGTTGAGGCGGCTGTACCCTCGTCCGCATGATCGAGAGAGCCAAGGTTGCTGTTGTCGGTGTGGGCAACAACATTTCAGCGCTGGTGCAGGGGATCGCGTTCTACCGCGCCTCCGGCAGCCTGGTCGGCATCTACCGCCCTGTGGTTGATGGCCTCGGTGTGGGTGACATCGACTTCGTGGCGGCATTCGCCACCGCCGACAGCAAGGTGGGCAAGGACCTCACCGAGGCGATCTTCGTGGCTCCCAATAATTTTCCGCGTATCGGCACCGAGCTGCCGCCGTCTGGCGTGCGGGTGGAGCGGGGCCTGACCGACGCGACCGGGGTCGATCGCGTGGCGAAGGCTTTGGCCGGCGCTGAGGTCATGCTCTACGCGGCGCCGTCAGGGCGACCCGAGGTGGCCCGGGCCTACGCTGAGGCCGCCCTGCGGGCCGGGGTCGCCTTCATCAACACCACCTCCGATGTGGTCGCCCGCGATCCACAGTGGATGGAGCTGTTTGAGGCCGCCGGGCTTCCGCTCCTAGGTGATGATTTGACCAGCCAGTTCGGCACCTCGATCGTGCACCACACGCTGCTGCGCCTGCTGGAAGAACGCGGTCTCACACTGGTCAGTTCCTACCAGGTCAATTTGGGGGGTACCGAGGACTTCCGCAACCTGGCCCAGAACGGCAGCGGCAAGAAGCAGTCCAAGCTGAACGCCCTGACCTCGCATCAGTCCACTGTGGACAAGGTCCAGATGGCTCCGCTCGGATACCTTTCACAGCTGCAGTCGGAAAAGGTGGCGTACCTCAATATCGAAGCGCAGGGCTGGGGTGAGACCTCGGTCAGCCTCGACGTCAAGCTGAAGGCACACGACCCGAGCGGCGGCGCAGGTGTCACGATCGACCTGATTCGCATGGCGGTCAGCGCCTTTAGAAATGGGCGCGGCGGTTACGCCGCGGAGGCGGCAACCCTGCTCAAGTCACCACCCGGAACGGCCCGCTAGACTGTGTTCACCGGTCCCGCGCTCCGCTCCGTCACGGTAGCTCCCTTAGGTGCCCGGGGTGCGATTCGAACGCACACTGTCGATTCCCTGAAAATCGTGCCTCCTGCCAATTGGGCTACCCGGGCCTGACCACTGCGTACCCTCGGCGCGATTCGAACGCGTAACCTGCGGCACCTCATGCCGCCGCCTCTACCGTTGGGCCACGAGGGTTCGTGCTGCGAGCCGAAGACTCGAACTTCGATTTCCCGTTCCAGAGACGGGTGTGCTGCCTCTTGCACCAGCTCGCATGGGTTCCGCTCCGGCGTCGCGCCGGATGCGGACCGTGCCCCGACCAGGATTCGAACCTGGGCTCTCCGGTTTCGTAGACCGGCGCGCTCTCCGCTGCGCCACCGGGGCGTACGGCCGGCGCCCACCCCCCGGGGCGCCGGTCGGCCTAACCCTTCACGCAGACCACCTGCTTGAGGTGCGCCACCACCTCGACCAGGTCGTCCTGCTGCGCCATCACCTTGGTGATGTCCTTGTACGCGCCGGGGATCTCGTCGACCACCCCGGCGTCCTTGCGGCACTCCACGCCGGCGGTCTGCCGGACCAGGTCGGCGGTGCTGTACGTCCGCTTCGCCTGCCCCCGGGACATCCGCCGCCCCGCGCCGTGCGACGCCGAGCAGTACGCGTCCGGGTTCCCCTTGCCCCGCACGATGTACGAGCCGGTGCCCATCGACCCCGGGATGATGCCCAGGTCCCCCCGACCGGCCCGGATCGCGCCCTTGCGGGTCACCAGCACGTCGACGCCGTCGTAGCTCTCCTCCGCCACATAGTTGTGGTGGCATGACGTCGGCTCACCGAAGGTCACCTGCGGGAACCGCTCGCGGACCAGGCCGCAGAGCAGGGCCACCATGACGGCCCGGTTGCGCCGCGCGTACTCCTGCGCCCACCACAGGTCCCGGCGGTAGGCGTCCATCTCCGGCGTGCCGGAGAGGAACACCGCCAGGTCGCGGTCGGGCAGGTCGACGTTGTGCGGCAGCTTCCGGGCCACCCCGATGTGCCGTTCGGCCAGCTCCTTGCCGATGTTGCGGGAGCCGGAGTGCAGCATCAGCCAGACCTGGCCGGCGTCCGGGCCGCCCTGCTCGACGCAGACCTCGACGAAGTGGTTGCCGCCGCCGAGGGTGCCCATCTGGTGCTGGGCCCGGCTCTCCAGCTGCGCCACCCGCCGGTCGAGGGTGCCGAACCGACGCCAGAAGTCGTCCCAGCCGGCCTGCTCCAGGCCCCGGATCCGGCGCGGGTCGACCGGGTCGTCCCGCTTGGCGAAGCCGACCGGGATGGCCGCCTCGATCGCCGAGCGCAGCGACGCCAGGTCGTCGGGGAGGTCCGCCGCGGTGAGCGAGGTACGCACCGCCGACATGCCGCAGCCGATGTCCACCCCGACGGCGGCCGGCGAGACCGCCTGCCGCATCGCGACGACCGAGCCGACGGTGGCGCCCTTGCCGAAGTGCACGTCCGGCATCACGGCGACGCCCTGCACCCAGGGCAGCGCGCCGATGTTGCGCAGCTGCTGCGCGGCCTGCGGCTCGATGCCGTACGGGTCGGCCCAGACCCGTACCGGCGCCTTCGTGCCCGGCAGCGGGGTGAATACCATCGTCGTCTCCTCGTTCGTCGGGTCGCGCCCCGGGTCGGGGCGGCGGGAATGCTCGTGGACCGCCCGGGGATCGAACCCGGCCGGAGTGGCTTGCAAGGCCTCTCTGCGCCCCAGCGCGCAGCCCGTGGCGCCCCGGCAGGGGCGGTGTTCCGAGCGGCTGGCCGGATTCGAACCGGCGATCTTCACCGTGGCGAGGTGACGCGCTACCTCTGCACTACAACCGCATGAAGCCATCGACGTGAATCAAAGGCGCGGTCCTCCCCGTCGCAGCCGGCGCTAGGCGAAGCTGAGCTACGACGACATGTGTGTCGATAGCAGGACTCGAGCTGCAACGACGCGAATTGCTTCGCGCCTCGTGACTGGTTGGGCAAATTCCAAGCGGTCCAACCCAGGGCGGGACTCGAACCGAAAATATGCCGCTGGATACCAGCGGTCCAGCGTCCGCTCGTGTCCGGCCACACACACGCCGTATAGCCTGAAGTGCCTATACGAGGTGATCGCCGGTGCGACTATCGACCACCCGCCGATGCAGTTTCCTCGTTGGCTGGGGAAGCCCGTCGGGCCGCCACGGTCAACGATGGCGGGTTGGCACACCCGCCCAAGGTGGCATGGGGACCTGAGGCGGACCTGCACGCTGACCGGCCCGACTCGCAGCAGTCAGCCACATGTTTCCCCAAGTGCACCCAGCTGGACGAGCGACGCCGGCGGGTTGGCCCGCGGCAGGTGAGCGCGCCGACGACCAGCTAATCGACCCGGAACTTCCCGTACTTCGGCTCAAGCGTAAGTTGAAGCCGGCCGCCCGCGGACTCGACTGGGATGAGGTAGAGCGGGCCCGTGGTAGTCACGATGAAGAACAGGTCAATCTCCTCAGCGGTGTACGGGACTATCCTGGCCCGACCGTGCGAAAACCTCCGTCCATTAGGGTCGTAAGCCATTCGCCCGATGCCAGCAACATGCACTCCATTGGAGTTAACGTGCGACGAGGTCTTCACCTGCACCCGCTGTAGGCCCCGGTCAGACTCGACGACGAGGTCGTATGGTGCGACCTCCAATGGCACTGAGGCGACGTAGTTGCGCTCCATGAACCACCGCGCGGCGATCGCGACGCTCGACCGGTGCCCTGGAGCAGCCGGTCGCGTGAACAGCGAGGGTGGGGCCGGGATTGGAGCTGTACTCCGGCTGAAGTAGAAGTGGGAGGTGTCGAAGCCGAGGCGTGCAGCGACTTTCCTAACGTCGTGGGCGCTTCGCCCGCGAGGCTTGCCGATCGCCTCCATCACATCTGACCAGCATTTTGCCTTGGAGATGGCATCTCTGAGCTGGTCCTCGCTATAGCTGAGACGATTCGGCATACCAGTGACCCTATGGGAGACGTACGACAAGAATCGTGGGTTGTCCATGCGGGCTGGCGGCGTTGGGTTAATCCCTTGCGTCAACCCCTGACGGACGGCGACAGTTCCGTGGCTACGACGGTCCATGAGCCTAGCCTCGGCAGGACTCGGGACTCGAACCCTGCCGTGGCAAACCGGCACTCTATCGGCCGCACCCAGGTCCATCACGGCTTGTCCCCTGGCCGACGGCCGGTGTAATGCTGCCGCCGGCCAGGGGTGTCGTGCTCATGTCGTCCACTGTGGAGTTGGGAAAGAGCGACGTCGCCGGCTGGGCCGGGACGGGGGAAAGCAGGGGTGACAGGATTCGAACCTGCGACCGTCGGGTTTTGGAATCCGATGCTCTGCCAGTTGAGCTACACCCCTGGGACGGGTGCCGGGTGACGAAAAAGCCGCCCGGTCCCCGACGGGGTGGGCGGCTGCGCGTGTCGCGCTGGCGCTATCCGCGCCGCCACCCTGGTCGCCAGCCGCATCGGCCCTGGAGCTGGCCCTGGGCTCGTTCGCCCGCCAGCAGCATGGCACCACCGCGCGGCATGGACCGCGTGGTCTCGGTGCTGGTGTGCTGCGGCACGGCGGGCTCCCCGGGTTGATCAGCTTGACGTCGCCCACTGAAGGTAGGCGAGGCGTCGAGGGGCCGCAATGGATATTCCGCACCCGATGTGAGCGGGGTATGTCGATGGCGCCGCCGCCGGGCCGTTCGTCGAGCACGACGGTCTGCGCAGGGTGGCCAAGACGGTGCCGCCGGCCGCGACCAGCCGATTCACCGCCGGTCTCGCCGTGGCGGGGCTGGTGGAGGGTACGGGGGTGATGGCCGGGGCGGCGGTGCCGACGGTGGACGGCGACGTCGTGGTCGAGGTGGACGGTGGCGCGCTGGCGTTGCTCGACTGGGTGCCGGGGGCGCCGCTGACCGGGGTCGGCCCGGCCGAGCAACGGCTGATCGGTCGCACGCTGGCGCGGGTCCACGCCGCGCTCCGCACCGAGACCGTGCCCGGCGTCGAACGGTTCCACTGGGTCGATCCGACGGCGGAGCACCTGGGGGTACGCGACTGGGTGCGGCCCGCGGTGACCGCGGCGGTGCGCGCGTTCGAGGAGCTCGGCCCGGGCCGCCTGTCCTGGGGTCTGTTGCACTCCGATCCGGCCCCGGAGGCGTTCCGCCTGGACCCGGCGACCGGCCGCTGCGGGGTGATCGACTGGAGCGTCGGGCTGGTAGGGCCGCTGCTCTACGACGTGGCCTCGGCGGTGATGTACGTCGGCGGTCCGGACCGTGGTCGGGCGCTGGTCGAGGCGTACGTCGGGTCGGGTGTGCTGGGGACGGCGGAGGTCGAGCGGGGTCTGGGGGTGATGCTGCGGTTCCGGTGGGCGGTGCAGGCGGACTACTTCGCGCGGCGGATCGTCGAGGACGACCGGACCGGGATCGACGGCCCGGCCGACAACGAGCGGGGGCTGGAACACGCGCGGCGGCGTCTGCTCGCCTGATGGTTCGGTAGGGGCCGAATCGTCCGCCGGCTACCGTTCCCGGCTGGAGGTGGGAAGGGGATGCGGGTGGAGCTGAGGCGACGGGTGGCCGAGCGGTTCCGGCAGGTCAACGGGGACCATCCGATGACGCCGGCGGACGACGCGTACGTCAGCGCGCAGTTCGTCGTGCTCGAGGAACTCTGCGCGGCGCACGGCCGTGACGCCGACGACGTACGCCGGCTGATGCTGGACCGACGACTGCCGCTGCCGGGCTACCTGCGCTCGGACGGTGCCCAGATGGTGTCGGCCGACCTGTTCGCGCTGGCCGAACGGGCCGGCGGCCCGGACCGGCTGCGGGCCTGGTTCGCCGGCCAGTGGGCGGACCCGGCGGTGGGCGAGGCGGAATGGGGCGCCTATCTCAGCGGCCGGTACGTGTGCCTGCGCTCGGTGACGCCGGAGACGATCCGGCGCAAGGACGAGCTGACCACGGCGATCCACGCCGCGGTGGACCGCCCCGGGTCCGGTGACGACTGGTCGCGGCGGTTGCACGCGCTGGTCGACGACCTGGATGCGCTGGAGCCGGCCTTCACCGGGTACGACCGGCTGCGGTTCGGCGGCCCTACCTCCCGGGACACTTGCGTCGACGCGGTGCGGGCCCGGTTCCCCCGCCCACAAGCGGGCGGGGGACAACCACGGCAGGTGAGGGGACCCGTCAGCGGGGTGAGCGGAGGACCTCGTCGCGGATCAGCCGGACCAGGCCCGATCAGCGGACGATCTTGAACTGGAACATCGGGGTGTTCAGGGTGCCCATCAGCCGCAGCCAGACCGGCAGCAGCATCTCGGTGCCCCGGGCGCCGGTGATGTCACCCAGGTCGATGATGTCGGTGTGGCCGAAGCTCTCCAGCAGCTCGGTCACCGTCCGCTTGGCCCCGGCGTCGTCGCCGGCGACGAAGACGGTGTGCTGGCCGCCGGCGAGCGCCTTCGGGTTGACCATCAGCTCGGCGGTCAACGTGTTGAGCGCCTTGACCACCTTCAGCCCGGGGAAGGCCGCCTGGATCCGTTCGCCGAGCGAGTCGGTGTCCTTGACGAAGAGGCTGGGCGGGAAGCCCTGGGAGAAGTCGAGCGGGTTGGCGATGTCGACCAGCACCTTGCCGGCGAGGTTCTCCGCGCCGGCGGCGGTCAGCGCGTCGAGCGAGACCCCGCCCGAGGTGGCGTTGACGACCAGCTCGGCGCCGGCCACCGCCGCGGCGAAGGTGGTCAGGGAGACCTCCGGGTGGGCCGTCGCCCACTGCGGGTAGGGCGGGTTGCCCATGCCGTCCGGCTCGGTGCGGGCAAGGGTGGCGGCGACGTCCCGGGTGCCGACCGTGACCTGGTGGCCCAGCTCCGCCAGCCGGCCCGCGAGGGCCTGCCCGACCATGCCGGTGCCGAATACCGCGATCTTCATGATGCCGCTCCTGCATTGATCGATGGCGTTGTCGGAGTCAAGCTAACAGACAGGTCTGTCTACCCACAATGCTTTAGTCGCCGCGTGCATCAGCACAACAAACCGGGTGGCCGGCAGACGGGTCGGTATGCTGGCTCTGACCGGCTGACGACGACGGAGGTGACCGGACATGGCGGCGCCGCAGACGCCCGGGGGGAACCGGCAGTGCGCCCGGGACCGGATCCTGGACACCGCCTTCCGGCTCTTCTACGCGCACGGACCGCGCGGCGTCGGCGTGGACACCGTGATCGCCGAGTCCGGGGTCGCCAAGGCCACCCTCTACAAGCACTTTCCGCGCAAGGACGACCTGGTCCTGGCGTACCTGGACAGGGTCGACCAGGCCTGGTTCGGTGCGCTGCGCGCCGCCGCCCGGACGGCCGGCGACGAGCCGCGCGAGCAGCTGGTCGGGATGTTCGACGCCCTCGCCTCGGCGTGCCGCCGGGAGGGCTACCACGGCTGCGCCTTCATCAACACTGCTGCCGAGAGCGCCCCCGACAGCGCGGTGCACGCCCGCACCGTGGAGCACAAGAACGTGGTCCGGGCCTGGGTCACCGACCTGGCCCGGCGGGCCGGCGCCGCGGACCCGGACCGGCTGGCCCGCCAGCTGACCCTGCTGCTCGACGGGGGGCTGGCCGCCGGCGTGCTGGACGCCGACCCGAGCGCGCCAGCGGAGGCCCGCGCCGCCGCCGAGGCCCTGGTCGCCGCCGCCTGCCCGCCCCGCCGGCTGACCGGGTACGGTGCCGGACCATGGCACTGATGCGCTGCGACTTTTTCTCCGAGGCGCTCGGCCTCAGCACCTCCATGACGGTGCTCCTGCCGCAACGCGCCACGTCCCAGATCGGCATGTCGGGCGGCGTCGCCGACGGTGACCCGCCGGTGCTCTACCTGCTGCACGGCCTCACCGACGACGACACCATCTGGCTGCGCCGCACCGCGATCGAGCGGTACGTGGCCCCGCTCGGGCTGGCCGTGGTGATGCCGCAGGCCGCGCGCAGCTTCTACACCGACGAGGCGCACGGCAACCGCTACTGGACCTTCCTCAGCGAGGAGCTGCCGCAGCTGTGCCAGTCCTTCTTCCGGCTCTCCGACCGCCGGGAGGACACCTTCGTCGCCGGGCTCTCCATGGGCGGCTACGGCGCGGTCAAGTGGGCGCTGCGCGACCCCCGCCGGTTCGCCGCCGCGGCGAGCCTGTCCGGCGCGCTCGACGTCGCGCACCGGCGGGACCACCCGACCAGGCCGGTCGACCCGGCCGTCTGGCACACCGTCTGGGGCGACCAGCACGTGCCGGGCACGGACGACGACACGGTCGCCCTGGTCCGCCGGGCCGGGGTGGACACACCCCCGCTCTACGTCGCCTGCGGCACCGAGGACTTCCTGTACGACGACAACCTGCGCTTCGTCGAGGCCGCCCGGGCGCAGGGCGTCCCGGTCACCGTGGACCTCTCCCCCGGCGCGCACGACTGGGCGTACTGGGACGCGAAGATCCAGGACGTGCTGGCCTGGCTGCCGCTGCGCTCGCGCACCCCGACCGGCGGCCACTGAGCGACGAGGGGAACCGGCCATGATCGCGTTCAGGAGCCGGCTCGCCGCGGTCCTCGTGGTGGGCTTGGCCCTCGCCGGGGTGGCGAGCTGGACGGCGGGCTTGTGGCCCGGTGACCAGCCGCGCGCCATTGTGGACCACTGCTTCGTCACCTACGACCGGCTGGAGGTCATGCACAGCCGGTGCGTCGGCAACTGGACCCGCGGCGGCCGCGGGTACCAAGGGCCGATCTACGGCGTGGACGTCCAGGAGTCCTGGAAGGTCATCGACGAAGAACCCAACAGCGCCTACGAGTGGGAGGTCACCATCCCGGAGTCGGTCAGGCAGCCGCGGGTGCTCGCCGACGGCCGGCAGGCCTGGACGCATTCGGCGCGGGCCCTGCCCTGGGGTCTGATTCCCGCCGTCGTCGCGGCGCTGCTGGTCGCGCTGGCCTGGTCGATCACCGCGACGGTCAAGGCCCGCGAGCCGACGCGGAGCACCCCGGCCGAGCCGGCCGGCTCGACCGCCACGCCGGCCTGACCGGCCGACTCCGCGCGGGGGCTCAGGCGCCGACGCTGCCGTCGATCGCCTCCCGGAGGAAGTCAGCGTGGCCGTTGTGCCGGGCGTACTCGTGGATCATGTGCAGCATCACCAGCCGCAGCGAGACGTCCTCGCCCCAGCGCGGCTGGTGCCCGATCACGTCCAGCGACTCGGCCTCCCGCTCGATGCGGCGGGAGTGCTCCACCTCCCGCCGCCACACCTCGAACGCCTCCGCCCCGGTCGAGCCGGACGGGTCGTACGCCTCCTGGTAGTCGCCGGTCGCCGACCAGATCAGCGGGATGTCCTCGGCGTCGATCACCCGCCGGAACCAGGCCCGCTCCACCTCGGCCATGTGCCGCAGCAGGCCGAGCAGGGTCAGCGTCGACGGCGGTGAGGAGCGGCGGCGCAGCTCGTCGTCGGCGAGGCCCTCGCACTTCATCGCCAGGGTGGCCCGGTGGAAGTCGAGGAAGGCGCGCAGCGTCTCCCGCTCTCCCGCCCGCAGCGGCGGGCCGATCCGTTCGGTGGTCACGGTGATGTCCTTCCTGCGGTAACGGGAACGGCGATGGCCCGCCCGTCGAGGGTTGGCAGGGGTCGCACGGGAGCTTAGTCTCGGCGCACCGATCCACTCTCGAAGGGATCATGCATGAACCCCCACCTCACGCGATCCGCCCTGGTCGCCTCGGCGGTCACCGCGGCGCTGGTCGCCGGCGGCACGACCGTCCAGGCCGCCGGCGATCCCTACGGCCAGACCGCCGGCGCGACGGCCTTCGCGCCGAACCCCGTCCAGCAGCTCGGCGACCAGACGCTGACCGACCAGAAGGACGCCGACTACCCGGCCCTGGCCGGGGCGTACCGGCCGGTGCTGCTGACCAATCTGGACTCCTCCGGCACCCTCACCGGCCGGTACGTGGTGGTCAAGAGCAAGACCGGCACGCCGGCCCGGGCGGTGGACGGGAACTTCCCCGCCTGGCACCGCGACGCCGACCAGTTCGAGCAGGTGATGGGCTACCACTGGGTGAACACCGCCCAGGCGTACCTGCAGTCGCTCGGCTTCGGCGGCACGCTGCGCCCGGTCAACCAGCGGCAGATCGAGCTGCGCATCGACCAGTTCGGCGGCGACAACTCGTTCTTCCGCCCTGACAAGGCCAACATCACCCTGGGCAAGGGTGGCGTGGACGACGCCGAGGACGCCGAGGTGATCGTCCACGAGTACGGCCACTCGGTGCAGGACGGCCAGGTCCCCGGCTTCGGCACCACCCTGGAGTCCGGCTCGATCGGTGAGGCCTTCTCCGACTACCTGGCCGTGGTGGTGACCAGCTGGGCCACCGGCACGCCGACCGGGACCCCGGAGGCCTGCGTGGCCGACTGGGACGCGGTCTCCTACACCCGTACCGCGCCGCACTGCCTGCGCCGCCTGGACGAGGCCAAGGTCTACCCGGCCGACGTGGTGGGTGAGGTGCACGCGGACGGCGAGATCTGGTCCCGGGCGCTGTGGGACATCCGCGCCGCCCTCGGTGACCGCAGGGCCAGCACGCTGATCGTGGAGGCGCAGTTCGCCTTCACCAGGGACGTCACGTTCCGGGACGCCGCGCTGGCCACGGTGGACGCCGCGCAGCAGCTCTACGGCGAGTCGGCCGCCTCGGCGACCCGCGCGGCGTTCCAGGCCCGCGGCATTCTCTGACCGGCCCGGACGGGGCCGCCACCGGGACCACCGGGGCGGCCCCGTCCGCCGTTCGCGCCGGTCGCCCGGCGGCCGGGCCACGCACCGGCGAGAATGCCCCGGTGAATGGCGCCTCGGTGACCCCCGGTCCGACCCTGTACGCGGTCGTGGCCGGCCTGGCCCTGCTCGGGGCGGCCGTCCTGGCCGGAAGCCGGCTCGGCCCGGGCCGGGCGGTGCTGAGCGCCTCGGCGCGGGCCGTGCTGCAACTCGGCGCGGTGTCGCTGATCATCGGCGCGGTGCTCGGCTCCTGGTGGGCCACGATCGCGTTCATCGCGGTGATGTTCGTCGTGGCGTCGGTGACCGCCGCCCGCCGCACCGGCAGCCTGCGTACCGGATGGCCGCTGGCGCTACCGATCGCCGGCGGGGTCGTTCCCACCCTCGCCCTGCTGCTGGGCAGTCGGGCGCTGCCGGCCACCGCGCTGGCCGTGCTGCCCAGCGCCGGCATCCTGATCGGCGGGGCGATGACCGCCACCACGCTGGCCGCCCGCCGGGCGCTGGACGAGCTGCGCACCCGGCACGGCGAGTACGAGGCGGGACTCGCCCTCGGCTTCAGCCCGCGCGACGCCGCGCTGGAGGTCTGCCGGATCCCCGCCGGCCAGGCGCTGGTCCCCGCCCTCGACCAGACCCGCACGGTCGGCCTGGTCACCCTGCCCGGCACGTTCGTCGGCGTACTGCTCGGTGGGGCGAGCCCGGCGCAGGCCGGCGCGACCCAGTTGCTGATCCTGGTCGCCCTGCTGGCGGTGGAGGCGATCGCCGTCGCGGTCACCGTGGAGCTGGTCGCCCGGGGCCGGTTGGGCGGCGCCGCCCGGTTTCCGCTCCGGCCTCCGGGGTAGCGATTCGGGCCCGACGCCGGGCCGGCAGGCCGGCTCAGCGGAGCGACGACCGGGCGACCGGGAAGTCGAAGAACGTGTCCGGATAGGGCTCGGCGGAGAGCCGGTAGTGCCACCACTCGCGGTCGTAGTTGACGAACCCGCCCTGCGCCATCAGCCGCTTCAGCAGCTGCCGGTTCTCCCGCGCGACGCCGGTGACCCGCGGGTCGCCGGTGTGCGCGAGCGGGTCGAAGCAGTCGAAACCGGAGCCCATGTCCACACCGCCGTCGGCGAAGCGCTGCCCGGCCGGGGCGGTGCAGGCCGCCAGCGGCTGGCCCGGGGCGTACGTGGCGCGGGGCGGCGCGGGGAGTGGTTCCAGGGTCAGGTCCACGGTGCTGCCCCGGCTGTGCGCGGTGGGAGCCCCGAGGTAGCCGTCGTCGAAGAGCCTCGACTTCGCCACTCGGGGGTAGAACTCGGCCTTCATCCGCTGCTCGGCCGGGTCCTTGCCCCAGCGGACGAAGTCGTCGACCGCCCGCTGCGGCCGGTAGCAGTCGTACACCCGCAGGCTGCGGCCTTGGGCGCGGGCGGCGTCCTGCACCCGGCGCAACGCCTCGGCGGCAGGCCGGGTGAGCAGGCAGAGCGGCTCCGGGTAACCGTCGACGGGCCGGCCGACGAAGTTGTGCGCCGTGGCGTACCGGATGTCGACGGCGATGCTCGGGTCCACCTCGGCCAGGAGCACGACGTCCGCCGGAGCGCGCGGCCCGCTGGCGGTGGGCGTCGGCTCGCTCGAGGTCGGCCGCGGACCCGAGGGCCGGCCGCAGCCGGCGACCAGCGCCGCCACGACCAGCGCACCGACGACCGGCCGGGCGACCCACCCGGGCCACCGTGCACCCGAGGCCCCGGGCGGGGTCCGGCCGGCGGGGCCGAGCGCGCCGAGGATCACGGCTGCCGTCGTACGGCCCGGCGCCGGAGCACGAGGACCAGCGCGGCCACCCCGACCACGAGGGCGGCGAGCGAGAGGCCGGCCAGCGGACCGGGCCGCAGCCACCGGTGGCCGACCGGCTCCAGCCCGGCCGGGCCGCCGGCCGCGGCCAGCGCGGGCGGGGCGACGCTGGAGCCGGGCGCGGGCGAGGCCAGCTCTCCGGGGCGGACCAGCCGGCCCACGGAAGCGTCCCGCGGCAGCGCGAACCCCCAGTCCAGCAGGGCGGCGCCCTGCTGCCAGCCGCGCTTGTCGACGACCTCCGCGCCGAGCAGGGTGACCACCAGCCGCCGGCCGTTCCGCTCGGCGGCGCCGACGTAGGTGTGCCGGGCCAGGTCGGTGTAGCCGGTCTTGCCGCCCAGCGCCCCCGGGTACCGGTAGAGCAACTGGTTGTCGTTCTGGATCTGGAACGCCTTCTCCCGCAGCGCCGGCTGGGCGGGGATCTCGGCCTCCCGGGTGGCGTCGTAGCGGCGGAAGGCGGGGTCGGCGAAGCAGGCCCGGGCGATCAGCGCCAGGTCGTACGCGCTGGTGAACTGGCCGGGGCCGTCCAGCCCGGACGGGGTCACCGCGTGGGTCTGCAGCGCGCCCAGACGGCGGGCCTCCTCGTTCATCGCCCGGACGCCGCCGGGGAGCCCGTCGGCGCCGCCGCCGAGCCGGGCGAGGGCGTTGGCGGCCTCGTTGCCGGACTCGAGCAGCAGCCCCAGCCAGATCGTCTCGACCCGGTAGCGGCCACCCTCGGCCAGCCCGACGGCGGAGCTGCCCGGCTCGATGTCCAGGTCCCCCGCCGTCACGGTGACCACCTGGCGCGGGTCGAGCTTCGGCAGCATGGCGGCGGCGAGCAGCAGCTTCTGCACGCTGGCCGGGGTGGCGTACTCGTGCGGGCCGCAGCCACCCAGCACCGCGCCGGTGTCCAGGTCGGCGACCAGCCAGGACGTCGCGGGGACGGCCGGCGGCGCCGCGACGCCGGCGGGCGCGACCAGACCGGGGGTGGCCAGCGCCGCCCCACCGACGGCCCGCTGCGCCGGGTCCGCCCGGGGCGGCGCCGGCCGGGGCGGCCGGGACACCGCGGGGACGGGCGGGCACGGCCCGGTGACCACCGCACCGATGCCGGCGGTGGACACCCCGTTCGCGGCGGCGGAGGCGACGGCCTTCGCGCCCGCCGTGGACACGGCGTTCGTGCCGGCGGTGGAGACGGCGGCGGTCTGCGCGCCGGCCACGGACAGCAGGACGGCGACGATGACGGCGACGGTTCGAGCCTGAACTCTCACTCTGACGGACGGTAGCGAGGCGATCCGCTTCCCTCGGTCGATCCGGCGAATCCCGCCCGCGGCACCGGTCCGGGCCGCTATCCTGCCCGGTCGGGCCGGGGACCGACCTGTCGGACGCCCGCCGTCCGGCCGGGCGACGAGTACGCCCGGATGCAGTTGACCAGCCACGCCGCGTGACGGCCGGCCGGCGGGGCGACGTGCGTCGCCGCCCCGCCGGTGCCGGTCTCAGCGGCCCCGGGTCGCCCGGAAGATCTCCACCGGCAGGGCCGGCGCGCCGTCGACCGGCGCCGGGTCCTCCGGGGTGGCGGCGATCCCGCCGGCCGCGATCCGGTCCAGCGTGGCCAGCCCGGCCTCGTCGACCGTGCCGAAGACGGTGTAGTTGGGGCGCAGCGCCGAGTCGGACTGGACCAGGAAGAACTGGCTGCCGTTGGTGTCCGGCCCGGCGTTGGCCATCGCCAGGGTGCCCCGGGCGTAGAGCCGGCGCACCCCGGTCGGGTCGGTCGGCGCCGGCGGCAGGTCGGTGGGGAGTTCGTCGGCGTACCGGTAGCCCGGGCCGCCCTCGCCGGTGCCCGACGGGTCGCCGCACTGCAGCACCTTCAGCGTCGGGTACGCGGTCAGCCGGTGGCAGGGCGTCCGATCGTAGAACCGGTGCCGGGCCAGGTGCAGGAAGCTCTGCACGGTGCACGGGGCTTGTTCGCGGTCGAGGGTCAGGCCGATCGGGCCCTGGTTGGTCCGCAGGGTGATCCGGACCGTGCCGCGGTCGGGCGTACGCCGGGGGTCCGGCGGCAGGGGCACCGGTCGGGCCGCCGGCTCGTCGGGGGTCTCGGTGTACACGCACGGCCCCTTGGTGGTCTTCGGCGACGGGTCCGCGCCCGGTGCCGCGACGGCGGCGGTGCCCCCGGCGGCGACCAGTGCGGCAGACACCAGCGCCACGCCCGCGAGGCGGGACAGCACCGGTCGACGCGACGGCGGGACGGCGGGCGGTCGGGGTTCACTCGACACGTGGGTCCTCCCTGGACTCGTGGTACCAGAAGGACCGGAGTCTATGGATCCGGTGGCAAGATGTCGATGACGGTCAACCCCGGGCGCGCCGCCGACCCCGGGTGGCCCGGCGGCGGCGACCCACCGCCACCAGCACCGCGAGGGCCCCGACCAGCGCGGCCCCGCCGCCGACCACCGCCCCGCCGAACCACTGCGGCGTACCGGTGGACGGGGGCTCGGCGGCCGCCGGAGCGCCGACCGCCTGGGCCGGGGCGGGCACCTCCCCGGTCACCTCGTCCGGCTGCACAAGCCGCCCCACCGACGCGTCCCTGGGCAACGCGAAGCCCCAGTCCAGCAGCCGCGCGCCCTGCCCCCAGGCCCGCACCGGCCGGGCCTCGGCGCCGAGCAGCGTGACCACGAGGCGGCGGCCGCCGCGCTGGGCGGCCCCGACGTACGTGTGCCGGGCCAGCTCGGTGAAGCCGGTCTTTCCGCCCAGCGCGCCCGGGTAGCGGTAGATCAGCTGGTTCTCGTTCTGGATCTGGAACCCGGGCTGGCGCAGGGCGGGCTGGGCCGGGATCTGGGTGCGCTCGGTCAGCGCGTACCGGCGAAAGGTGGGGTCGGCGAAGCACGCCCGGGCGATCAGCGCCAGGTCGTACGCGCTGGTGAACTGGCCCGGCCCGTCCAGGCCCGACGGGGTGACCGCGCGGGTCTGCAGGGCGCCCAGCCGCTGCGCCTCGGCGTTCATCTCCTTCACCCCGGCCTGTGCGCTGCCGGCGCCGAGCCGGGCGAGCAGGTTGGCCGTGTCGTTGCCGGACTGGAGCAGCAGGCCGAGCCAGGCGGTCTCCACGGAGTAGCGGCCGCCCTCCAGCAGCCCGACGGCGGAGCTGCCGGGGGTGATGTCCAGATCCGCCCGGGTGACCGTGGCCACCCGCTTCGGGTCGATCTTCCGCATCATCGTCGCGGCCAGCAGCAGCTTCTGCACGCTGGCCGGGGTGCCGTACTCGTGCGGGCCGCAGCCGCCCAGCACCGCGCCGGTGTCCAGGTCCGCGACCAGCCAGGACGTCGCGGTGACCGGCGGCGGTGCGGGCGTGCCGGGCGGGACCACCAGGCCCGGGGTGGCCAGCGCCTCCCCGCCCACCGCGCGCTGCTCCGGCACGGGCGCGGGCGGGACCGGCCGGGGCGGCCGTTTCACCGGCGGGGCCGGCAGCTTCGGGCAGGGCACCCCGGTGGGTGGTGCGGCCTCCCGCGGGGCGGCGGTCGCCGGGACGGCCGTCCCGGTGGTGAGGAGGACGGCGGCGGTCACGGCAGCCAGGGCCCGGGCTCTCATGCTCACGCACCCTATCGGGCAAGATCGCCCGGCCGGAGGCACCCGTCCGGCAGGCCCGTCCAGCTGGGCCGGAGAGGCGGTAGGGCCGGTCATGCCGGGCCGGTCATGCCGGGCCGGTCAGCCCGCTGTCCGCGAGGTAGTCGTACAGGGCGGCCGAGGCGCGCAGCCGCCGCAGGCTGCGCCGGTGCAGCTCCTGCTCGCGGCGGGCCAGTTCGGCCCGGACCCGACCTACGTGCTGGACGAGCCCACCACCGGACTGCACCTGGCCGACGTGGACCAGCTGCTCGCGCTGCTGGACCGGCTCGTCGACGCCGGCAACACGGTGATCGTCATCGAGCACCACCAGGCGGTCATGGCGCACGCCGACTGGATCATCGACCTGGGGCCCGGGGCCGGCACGACGGCGGCCGGGTGGTCTTCACCGGCACGCCGGCCGACCTGGTGGCGCGGGGCGACACCCTCACCGCCCGCCACCTGCGCGAGTACGTCTCCCGCTGAACGCGAACCCGGGCCGTCCGGGCATCCCGGGCGGCCCGGATCAGCCGGTGGTCACGGCGTCGTCGGCGCCACCCCGGACCCGCCACAACTGCCGGACCAGCGCGACCGGGCCGACCAGCATCATGGACACCGACGCGGTCACCAGGAAGACGTCCAGGAAGAGGGTGGCCAGCACGCTGAGCGCGGTCAGCGCCACCGCGACCCGGCCGAGGCGGCCGAGGTGGCCGAGCGAGGAACCCGGGCGACGGTGCGTACCCCGGTAGTGGGGCGCGGTGGTCGGTGCGGTCATGCGGGCCTGCCTTGCCTGTGGAGCGATCAGATCAAACGGTCATACCCGACCTGAACTGTGGGAACCGCCGAGGTAACGAGTGCCACAGGCCGGTGGGTACGGCCGGACGGCCGGTCATCGGCCGGCATCGATGTCGCGGGGGGCCGCTCACGGCAACCGGCGGAGCCAGCGTCGCTGCCAGGGGGTCTCCACCGCTCGGGGGTGGTAGTGGTCGCGTACCCACCGAACGGCCCGCTCCGCCGGCAGGCCGTCCAGGATCGCCAGGGCGGCCAGCGCCGTGCCGGTCCGGCCGACACCGCCCCGGCAGGCCACCTCGACCCGCGCCCCGTCGTGGGCGCGCCGCAACGCCTCGGCGAGCGCGTCCAGCGCGTCGGCGCGGTCCAGCGGCACCCAGAAGTCGGGCCACCGGATCCGCCGGTACGGCCAGGCCGGCGTCGGGTCAGGGACCAGGAGCAGGGCGAAGTCGGCGGGCGGGGCGGGATCGCCGGCCCGGCGTCCGCGCACGGCCGCCCCACTCGGCAGTACGACCGACCGGGACCGGTCCACCGGCACATCCATGTGGTGATTCTGCCGGCTACCCGCGCAGACAACGCCGCCCCCGGCCCGGGTGGGTCGGGGGCGGCGCTGGGGTGTCGGTGTGCAGGTCGCCTCTCGGCGAGTGGCGCGACGCGGCTCCAGCCTGACGGTATTCCGCGACGGCAATTTAAGTGAGGCCCGGGGACACAGGCACACCGACACCCGTTCCAACACGCTACCCCCACCCACTCTTCCGGCGTCCACGGTGACCGCCACCACCCCCACGGCTGAGCGTCGGTGGAGACGCCGCTGGCCGGCACCCCGTTGTGGGGGTGCCGGCCAGCGTTCGTGTGTCTCAGTGGTGTCAGTTGTTCCAGTGCTTGG